>JAGALK010000046.1 GCA_017625255.1 Lachnospiraceae bacterium | reverse complement strand
GATTGAAGGCGCAATCAAGGCTGCGAAGAAATATGCATTTACAAGAGATGGACATGCTGGGCATGAAATTATTTCCATGAACCATTCCTTCCACGGAAGAAGTCTTGGAGCGTTGGCGGTTACCGGAAATGCCCATTACCAGGAGCCCTTCGAACCATTGATGCCAGGGGTAAAATTTGCCGATTTCAATGATTTTGAGAGCGTAAAGGCGCAGGTGACAGATAAGACCTGTGCGATCATCATGGAAACTGTTCAGGGGGAAGGCGGAATTTACCCGGCAGACGCAGCGTTTTTAAAGAAGGTTCGTGAATTATGTGATGAGAAGGACATTCTTCTTATTTTAGATGAAATCCAGTGTGGTATGGGAAGAACAGGTAAGATGTTTGCATGGCAGGATTATGGTATTAAGCCAGACATCATGACGAGTGCGAAAGCCCTTGGCTGTGGGGCACCGGTTGGCGCATTTTTCTTAACAGAAAAGGTCGCTGAAAAATCGTTGGCTCCTGGAGATCACGGCACCACCTATGGAGGAAATCCATTTGTTGGTGCTGCAGTAAGCAAAGTCCTTGAAATTATGGAAAGAGAGCATATTATAGATCATGTAAAAGAAGTTTCAGCCTATTTATGGCAGAAATTAGAAATGCTAAAAGACAAATATGCTTTTGTTGCAGATCATCGGGGAATGGGACTTATGCAGGGATTGCAGGTTACTGTTCCGGTTGGAGAAATATCCAAAAAGGCATTGGAAAAAGGTCTGATTTTGATTACCGCAGGTTCAGATGTACTTCGTTTTGTACCGCCATTGGTGATAAAAAATGAGCATGTGGATGAAATGTGTGATATTTTAGACGATATTTTTGCAGAATATAAGTAAAATAAAAGACAGGAATGGCTGTAAAAAAACAGCTGTTCCTGTTTTTTGGAAATAGTCTTGTAATAATTGTAAAAATTCGTTAAAATGTGAATATCGGCATTGAGGAACTCCTTATAATAAAAAGGAGTTATGCAAATGATGAATAGAATAAAGATAGTTATGTGTGGAATACTGTTTTTGTTGTGTGCAGGATGTGCGAAGAATCCT
The DNA here is from genome assembly GCA_017625255.1 of Lachnospiraceae bacterium. Taxonomy (GTDB): domain Bacteria; phylum Bacillota; class Clostridia; order Lachnospirales; family Lachnospiraceae; genus Roseburia_B. The sequence goes on along the minus strand of JAGALK010000046.1, from coordinate 12,045 downwards.
TCAGTATACCTTGAGGAATCAGAAGGTGATATGCGGCAGACAGAACAGGTACTTTCTACAGAAAGTGATGCAGAGGATATAGGCGTGAATACATATTATGTATATGTATGTGGAGCTGTAAAGACGCCGGGAGTATATGCACTGCCGGCAGGAAGCCGTATTTATGAAGCCCTTGAAATGGCAGGCGGACTAAAAGACTCTGCCTGTGCAGAAAGTATCCATCAGGCAGAGCCTGTGACAGATGGTCAGACGATACAAGTACCTACCTACGATGAAGTGCGCAAGAAAGAAATTGCGGCAGCAAAAGAAGAGGATGGAAAGATTAATATTAATTCTGCGGAAAGGGAGGAACTGATGACACTTCCCGGAATTGGAGAATCTAAAGCCAATAGTATACTGAGTTATCGTAAAGAGCATGGGGCATTTAACTCCATTGAGGAACTCAAGAATATCACAGGCATCAAAGAGGGTGTCTATTCCAAAATAAAAGATTACATAACTGTTGATTGAGGTGTGAAATGGCAAAGAAAGTTCTTGTAGTAGATGATGAAAAGTTAATCGTGAAAGGAATACGGTTCAGTTTAGAACAGGATGGCATGGAAGTGGAATGCGCTTATGATGGTGAAGAAGCACTTCGTATGGCAACAGATAACCAATATGATATGATACTTTTAGATGTTATGCTACCAAAGATGAACGGCTTTGAAGTTTGCCAGCAGATTAGAGAGTTTTCTACAGTACCGATTGTTATGCTGACGGCAAAAGGTGATGATATGGATAAAATTCTAGGTTTAGAATATGGTGCAGACGACTATATTACAAAGCCATTTAATATATTAGAGGTAAAAGCAAGAATCAAAGCAATTATGCGCCGTACAGCAGCCAGTCAGCCGAAAATGGAAGATGCATCCATGATAAAAAATGGCGATTTAAAAATGGATTGTGAAAGCAGAAGACTTTATGTAAAAGGAAAAGAAATCAATCTGACAGCAAAAGAATTTGATCTGTTAGAGCTTTTAGTGACAAATCCAAATAAGGTTTACAGCAGAGAAAGTCTGTTAAATCTTGTGTGGGGATATGAGTATCCGGGAGATGTTCGTACGGTAGATGTACATGTACGAAGGATGCGTGAAAAAATCGAAAGTAACCCAAGCGAACCAAAATATGTGCATACCAAATGGGGTGTAGGTTACTATTATAAGGGATAAATGACAGATAGGTGTAAGCATGGCAGGTAAGAAGAAAGTTCAAAATTTTTTTAGAAGTCTTAGAATGAGACTTGTTCTTTTATTTCTTGTAATTGGAATTGTGCCAGGTGCAGTGCTTCGGGTAGGAATTTTACATTCCTATGAGACAAAAGCTGTTTCTAACCGAAGCATTGATATTTTAAATCAGGCGAAAATTCTGATGAATCAGATTGTATTCAATGGGTATCTTGTGGATACTTCTTCCGAGATTATTAATTCCCAGTTAGAGCAATTATCCAATATTTATGACGGACGAGTAATGGTGATTGATGACAATTTTCGTATCATCAAGGATACATATGGATTGGATGAAGGAAAGACGATTGTATCCGAGGAAGTAATACGAAGCTTTCAGGGAGAAGAAATTTCTAAATATGATTCAGAAAATGGTTATATTGAATTGTCTCTTCCGCTGACTGAAATAGAAAGTAAAGAAATTTTAGGTGTATTATTGGTCAGTGTGTCAACGGATAGTATACTTTTAAATCGAGATTATTTGCAGAATAGTGCGTTGATTTTAGAATTATCCTGTGCAATGGCTATTGCTTTAATTGCGATATTTTTAGCAAAAAGATTAACAGTACCGTTTCATAGAATGGCAAGAGGAATTGTTGATATTCAGAATGGTTACAAGTCTGAGTTGGATGAGAATGTTTATGCAGAAACAGAAGAGATATCTGTCCGGTTTAATCAATTATTTGGGCGAATGAAGCTTTTGGATGAATCCAGAGAAGAATTTGTATCTAATGTGTCCCATGAGTTAAAGACCCCGCTTACCTCTATGAAGGTTTTGGCGGATTCTTTAAACGGTATGGAGAATGTACCGATAGAGTTGTATCAGGAATTTATGAATGATATCGGAAATGAAATTGATAGGGAGACAAAGATTATTAATGATCTTTTGTCTTTGGTAAAAATGGATCGTTCTGCAGGAGATTTGAATATTTCCAGTGTCAATATCAATGAATTGATGGATTTGATTTTAAAACGATTACGACCGATTGCAGAAAGACAGAATATTGAGCTTGTATTAGAAAGCTTTCGTCCTGTCAGTGCAGAGGTTGACGAGGTAAAATTGACCCTTGCAATTACCAATCTTGTAGAAAATGCGATTAAATATAACAGACCGGATGGTTGGGTACATGTATCTTTAAATGCAGATCATCAGTACTTCTATATCAAAGTAGAAGATAGCGGAATGGGAATACCGGAGGAATCTTTAGAGCATATTTATGAACGATTTTATAGAGTAGATAAGTCACATTCCAGAGAAATTGGAGGAACAGGACTTGGGCTTGCTATTACCAGAAATGCTATATTGATGCATCGTGGTGCGATTAAGGTATTTAGTACAGAAGGCGAAGGGACAACCTTTAATGTACGAATACCGTTGAATTATATTGCGTCTTAGGAGGAAGATATGAAATCAGGTTGGCGATTTCTAAGTGTTTTGCTACTGCTTTTATGCATATGCGGCTGTGGCAGCGAACCGGAAGTAGACAGCGAATATCGCATATTTTATACAAATAAAGCAAACACAAAAATTATAGAGAAGTCTTATGAGCCAGAGGTGAATACGACGGATGCCTTTGCTATGGTAGAAGATTTTTTAGAACAGCTAAAGTCTGACCCGGGAGATGTAGAGTACAAAAAAACGATTCCCAGTGATGTAAATGTTACGGGATATACCATTGAAGAGTCATTGCTGACGATATATTTTGACAATAGCTACAGCACATTAGAAAAAGTACAGGAAACATTAATGCGGGCGGCTATTGTCCGGACGATGACACAGATACAGGGTGTAGAATGTGTAACCTTTGTTGTTGGCGATGCACCGTTGGTGGATAGTAACAGTAATCCTGTAGGTGTTATGACAAGTGATAGCTTTATTGAAAATCCGGGTGAACAGATTAATTCCATTCAGGAAGCAACTCTTGTATTGTATTTTGCCAGTGAAGATGGAAAAAGTCTGGTAAAAGAAACGCAGGAAGTACATTATAGCAGTAATATTTCAATGGAAAAATTGATTATGGAGCATCTTTTAAAAGGACCGGAGAGTAAGAATGCAAGAACAGCAATTCCGGCTGGAACGAAGCTTGTAAATGTATCTGTGCTGGATGGCGTATGCTATGTGAGTTTGGATGAAGGGTTTATCAATCAGGACTACAGTGTGGAAGAACCGGTGGTGATTTATTCCATAGTCAATTCATTAACAGAAATTTCTACGATTAGTAAAGTTCAGATTTCTGTTAATGGAGATACGGCAAGAGTATATCGTGATAGTTTTCCATTGGATGAACTGTATGAAAGAAATGTGGAGTTTAAAACAGTAACAGAGGAGGGAAAAGGAGCAGTTGAATAAACGAAAGCTCTGTTCCCTGCTGATGGCATTTGTGATTGGAGCAGCTGCGGTGGTATATCACTGTGGCTGGCTTTGGTTATTTGGAAGTATAGCGGCTATATATGGCGGGTATGATGAGTGGAAATATTCCAGGAATAAGAAAAAGCCTGTGATTTTTCTGCTCTGCATGATACTTTGCATGGCAGGCGGAAGCTTTTGCAGCTATGAAAAAGCAGATAATCGTAGTTTTTATACTTCGTATTTACAAGACGATGAAGAATGTCTTTTGCAGGGACAGATTTATCAAAAAGAAGAGAAAAAAGAGCAACATGTATTTTATCTGAAAAACTGTATTTTACAGTATCATCAAAAACAATATCATTGTAATCAGGTCTTAGTATATCTGGATACCGATATGTATTCAATCGGTAAAATCCTATGTGTAAAAGGAAAAATTCATAAGTTTTCATTGCCAACAAATGATGGTGCTTATAATGAAAGGCAATATTATCACAGTATGAATCTGGAATTTGCCATCGAAGATGCAACAGTGACAGACATTTATGGAAATGAAAATATAGTGAAAGAATATTTATATGGGGTAAAAGAAAGAATAAAAGAAAGTTATGCAAATTGCTTAAATGCCAAAGATGCGGGTGTTATGACAGCAATGACTCTTGGGGATAAAAATTTTTTGGATGCAGAAATGAAATCCATGTATCAAAAGGCAGGTATAAGTCATTTTTACAGCATTTCAGGCATGCATATTTCCATGCTTGGTATGGCATTTTACCGGATTTTGCGAAAGGGAAGGTTTTCGTATGGTGCTTCCGGTGTGTTAGCAGGGGGATGGATAGTACTTTACGGCGCATTATCTGGCTTTGGGATATCCTCTGCGAGAGCAATTGGAATGTTTCTTTTGTTGCTGTATGCAAAATTTAGAGGAAGAAGCTATGACAGACCGACGGCTTTGGCATTGCTTGCAGCACTCATGGTGGGCAACAATACGGATGTGCTTATGCATACAGGATTTTTGTTATCCTTTGGTGCAGTTGCAGGGGTAATTTTAGCAGAGCATTTTTTATCGGAAAGTAAAACCTCGGATGATAAAGAGGAAAAAATGAATAGTAAAAAGCAGGTTTTAAAATGGATAAAAGCTAAGGCAGAAGAGATAAAAGAGCTCTTTGTCGTCAGTTTTTGTATACAGCTTGTGACAATTCCAATTTTATGCAGTTTTTTTTATGAAATTTCTTTATATGCTGTATTTGTAAATCTTTTTATTTTGCCGTGTATGAGTGTATTGTTTGGATGTGGAATTTTAGGCGGAATTGGTGGTTGTTTTTCTATTGTCTTTGGAAAAATTGTACTGCTGCCGTGCCAGGGGATACTTTTATTATTTGAAACAGTGTGCAGTGCATTTTTGGAATTTCCAAATGCTGTATGGATTACAGGCACATTTAATATGGCTAAATTTTTCCTGTGGTATGGAGCATTGTTGATATTGTATATTTGTATAAAGAAAAAAACAGAAGGAAATAAATGGAAATATACAAGAATCATTGGAATTTTAGGAAGTGTTGCTATGCTTGCAGGCTGTTTACTCTTTGCAGTACAGGAAAAGGGAAAAATAGTATTTTTAGATGTCGGACAAGGAGATGGCATTTATATTAATACTGGAGCTGGAAGTCATTTATTTATAGATGGTGGAAGCAGCAGTGCATCAAAAGTCGGTACTTACCGGATTTTACCTTTTTTGAAGTATCATGGAATACAAAAAATCGATTATTGGTTCATCAGTCACTGTGATATGGATCATATCAGTGGGTTAGTAGAGGTGTTAGAATCTAACTACCCGGTTGCTTATCTTGTGGTTTCAAAATTTATACAAAAAGACGAAATGTGGATGCAAATATTTCATTTGGCAAAAGAAAAAAATATTTCTATATTGTATATGGAACAGGGACAAAATTTATATAGTAAAGATAAAAATGGTAATGTTACATGGATAATGAAATGCTTATTTCCGAAAGAAAAGCCGATATCGGAGGACAAAAATGCAATGTCACTTACACTCTTATATGAAAATGGAGATTTTCAGGCTTTGTTTGCCGGAGATTTAGCTGCGGAGCAGGAGCTTAAGTTGATAGAAGAGAATTGTCTGCCAAAGATAGAAGTGTTAAAGGGAATACATCATGGTTCAAAGTACTCAAATTCAAGAGAATTGTTAGAAAAAATACAGCCGGAAATTACGGTGATTTCCTGTGGAGAGGGAAATCGCTATGGGCATCCGCATACAGAGGCGATAGAACGGTTAAAAAATATTGGGAGTACTGTGATATATACAATGGAAGGTGGGCAGATAACTCTTGAAAAGGATGTAAATAAAATTAAAATAGAAAATTTTACCATACCTTGAATCGACAGCCGTATTTATGATAAAATACTTTTATGAAAACGATAGATACAGATATTAAAAATGGACAATTCAGACAATGCTATCTTCTCTATGGGGAAGAGGTATATTTAAAAAAACAGTATCGTGACAAATTAGTGCGGGCAATGACGACTGAGGGAGATACCATGAATTTTTCTTCCTTTGAAGGAAAAGATATTCGTCCCGGCGAGTTAGTGGATTTGGCAGAAACATTGCCTTTCTTTGCTGAACGCCGGGTGATTTTGGTGGAAAATAGTGGCTTTTTTAAAAGCTCCTGTGATGTGCTTGCGGAATATCTTCCGGAAATGAACGGAAGTACCTGCTTTGTTTTTGTTGAATCCGAAGTAGATAAACGCTCTAAAATGTATAAGGTAATGAAAAACGCAGGAGCAATCGTAGAATTTGCTAAACAGAATGAGTCGCTGCTCACTCGTTGGATATTAGGCAGAATCGGAAAAGAAAATAAAAAGATTACACAGTCAGTTTTGCAGCTTTTTTTAAGCCGTACAGGACTGGATATGAGTAATATTGACAGGGAACTGGAAAAGCTGCTTTGCTACACATATCAAAAAGAAGTCATTGAAGCTGCTGATGTGGAAATGATTGTGACAGAGCAGATGGAAAATCGTATCTTTGAGATGGTAGATGCGATTTCAGGACATAATCAGAAAAAGGCATTGGATTTGTATTATGATTTGCTGGCATTAAAGGAAGCACCTATGCGTATTTTGTTTTTGATTACCAGACAGTTTAGGATTCTTGCGGAGGTAAAAGAATTAACAGGCAAGGGATATGGCAGCTTTGATATTGGAAAAAAAGTAGGAGTTCCGGAATTTGCCGTTCGTAAATATCAGGCACAGGCGAAAAAGCATACTAAAGAACAGCTGATACTTGCATTGCAGGATGGCGCACAGACAGAGGAAGATGTAAAGACAGGGTGTCTTAATGAAAAAATAGCTGTAGAAATTTTTATTTCTAAATTCAGCAAGGGTTTGTAGTAAGAGAGGAATTTTATATGTATACAAAGGGAAAGGGAAGAGCCATTGGGCTTCTTCCCATTGGTGTGTTTTTAGGTCTTTTTATAGGAAGCGGTCTGCTGACAGGAGATTTTTATTCTATGCCGGCAATTGCAGCATTTGTAACGGCTTTGGCAGTAGCATTTTTACAGAATCGAAGTAGAAGCTTTGCGGAAAAATTATCCTCTGTAACAAAGAGCATGGGAGATGAAAATGTCATGGTAATGTGCCTGATATTTATTCTTGCCGGTGCTTTTTCGGGTTCTGTACAGGCTGCTGGTGGGGTTGAAAGCACAGTAAATTTCGGCTTATCCATTTTACCGCCTCGGGTAGTAATTGCGGGTTTGTTTTTGATTGCCTGCTTTATTTCGGTTGCTATGGGAACTTCTGTAGGTACAATTGCTGCTTTAACACCGATTGCAGCAGGAATTAGTCAAAAAACAGATTTTGCAGGAGCACTTTGCATTGCAGCAGTGATTTCCGGCGCAATGTTTGGGGATAATCTTTCTATGATTTCAGATACTACAATCGCAGCAGCCAGAACGCAGGGATGCAAAATGGATGATAAATTCAAGGAAAATTTTAAAATTGTAATTCCGGCGGCAGTGATAACCATTATTATGTTTTTAATTGTGGGTAAAAATGGAAGCTACACAACGGCAGGTGATTTGGAATATAGTTATATAAAAATTCTTCCTTATCTGGTGGTGTTGCTTGGAGCGCTTTTAGGAGGCAATGTTTTTTTGGTACTGATTACCGGAATTATATTATCTCTGCTTGTGGGGGTAGGAACAGGCAATATTGCACCACAGGATATTTTTAAAGTAATGGCATCTGGTGCAAATGGTAATAGCGGCATTGTGAATATGTATGATATAGCCATAATTTCTCTTGTAGTGGCGGGAATTATTGGGCTGGTAAAGGATAATGGCGGAATTGATTTTATATTAGAGCAGATAAAAAGGAAAATACACAGCAAAAAAGGTGCACAGCTTGGAATTGCATTATTATCGTCCCTTGTGGATGTGTCTACTGCAAATAATACAGTTGCCATTGTTATGGCAGGTCCGATTGCAAAAGATATTGCAAAGGAGTATGGAATCACACCAAAAAGAACAGCATCCTTATTGGATATTTTTACATCTGCATGGCAAGGAATAATTCCTTATGGTGCACAATTACTATATGCTAGTGCAGGTGCTGCGGCTGCCGGAATAGCAGTTAGTCCGGTGGAATTTTTGCCATACTTATATTATCCGGTTTTTATGGCAATATCAGCAGTGGTATATATTTTTGCAGCAAAGCATGATTGAAAAATAGGTGGAGGTATTTTATACAGATGGAATCATATATTACAAAATCAAAGAAGGAAATTCTTCAATTAAAGAGTTTTCCTGTGGATGAAGAAAAGGAAATGCCCCTTTTTGTATATCCCTTATTAGAGCATACAGGTATCGTTAAACATGCTTTTACAACCCGACTAGGCGGTTGCAGTGAGGAACATCTTTCTTCTTTAAATCTTAGTTTTACCAGAGGAGATAAAAAAGAAGCCGTAGAAGAAAATTATAGAAGATTAGCAGCAGCTATGGGTGTGGAATATGGCAGCTTTGTTTTTTCCCAGCAGACACATACGACAAATGTACTAAAAGTAGGAAAAGAAGATATCGGAAACGGTCTGATTTATGAACAGAAATATACCGATATTGATGGATTGATAACGAATGAGTCAGGAGTCACGCTTGTCACCTTTTATGCAGATTGTGTGCCGCTATATTTTGTTGATCCGGTACATAAAGCGATTGGTCTGAGCCATTCGGGGTGGCGCGGAACGGTAAATCGAATGGGAAAGGTAACTTTAGAAGCAATGCATCAGGAATTTGGTACACAGCCGGAAGATGTGGTTTGTGCCATTGGACCATCTATTTGTCAGGATTGCTATGAGATTAGTGAAGATGTGGCAATTGAGTTTCAAAAGGAATTTGCCGGAAGAGAAAAGGAAATTTTACTGGATAAAAAGAATGGAAAATACCAGCTTGATTTATGGAAAGCAAATGAAATTATTTTGCTTGAGGCTGGTATAAAGCCGGAAAATCTCGCTGTGACGAATATTTGTACCTGCTGCAATCCAAAAGTGTTTTATTCGCATCGGGCGAGTAAAGGACAGCGGGGGAATCTTGCGGCTGTGATGGCATTGAAAGAATAATATTGATAAAAAAGATTGCGTGATGATGCAGTCTTTTTTAATATACTGACTGTCCTTAAGAAAAACTTAAAAAAATCATTCATTTATCTTTATTGTACTTCTTATAACAGAGTGGTAAACTCACTGTATCAAATGTATTAGTACACTATAGACAGGAGGTTATGCGATTGCTGCAATTAAATTATCGAGATGCAAAACCCATCTATGAACAAATTAAAGAAGGTATCCGTAAGCTTTTATTGACAAAAGTTATTGCTTCGGATGAAAAGCTGCCTTCCGTTCGGGAATTAGCATCTAATCTGGCGATTAATCCAAATACCATTCAAAGAGCATACAAGGAGCTGGAGGCAGAAGGTTATTTGTATTCCATGCAGGGAAAAGGAACCTTTGCAGCACCAATGGCTGTGGTACAAAAATCCAGAGCAAAGGAATTATTGGTATCTTTTGATGATGTTGTATCAGAACTTTTTGTACTGGATGTGACAAAAGAAGAGCTTAGACAGCGTATGGATAATCTGGAACAAGGGAGGATAAAAACGAATGATTGAAGTGAATAATCTAGTAAAAGAATTTGATGGTTTTCGTGCATTAGACGGTATGAATATGCATGTGAAAAAAGGAGCTATTTATGGATTGGTAGGACCAAATGGTGCAGGCAAATCCACATTAATCAGACATCTGACCGGAGTATATCGTCAGGATGGCGGAGAAGTAAAGATAGCCGGAGAAAATGTATACGAAAATCCAAAGGTGAAAGCAAAATTTGCATATATACCGGATGATTTATTCTATTTTATGTCAGCAGATACGATGGAAATGAAGCGATTTTATCAGGGAATATATCCGAAATTTGATGAAAAGATGTTTTATCGTCTGATGGAATATTTTCCTGGCGTAGACCCTAAAAAAGCTATTCGAAGTCTTTCAAAGGGTATGCAAAAACAGGTAGCATTCTGGTTGGCAGTTTGCTGCAGACCAGAGCTTTTGATTCTGGATGAACCGGTAGATGGATTAGATCCGGTTATGCGCAGACAAATCTGGAGTATCATCATGGCAGATGTGGCAGAAACAGATACAACTGTACTGGTTTCTTCCCATAATTTAAGAGAATTAGAGGATGTATGTGATCATGTAGGTATTATGCATAAGGGAAAAGTTATGATTGAAAGATCTTTATCTGATTTGCAGGGAAGTGTAAGTAAAATTCAGGTAGCTTTTCAGGCGGAAATGCCTAAACTTCCAGAGAGTTTTGAGGTGCTGCATATGTCTAATACCGGAAGGGTATACACCTTGATTGTAAAAGGAAATCCGGCAGAAGCAAAGGCCCAGCTTGAAAAAATGCATCCTATGTTAATTGATATTTTACCATTGACATTGGAAGAAATTTTTATCTATGAATTGGGAGGAGTAGATTATGAAGTCAAAGACATCCTGTTTTAACAAAACAATTTTTAAGAAAAATTTTACTCGTTTTTGGGTAATCTGGGCAGGGATTTTATTATGGAATCTTTTTGTACTGCCTTGTAATATTTTCATAAATTATTTGCATCAGAGTACATGGGGCAAAATGACAGAAGTCGAAATTGAAGCAGAAAAGATTAGCGTAATCACCGGATTGATAGAGGTATATATGAATCCGACATTATTATTCATATTTGCCGTAGCAGCAGCAATGGCGGTATTTTCTTATCTGTACACCTTTAGAGCAGCAAATACCATGCATGCTTTGCCGGTTACTAGAAAAGAACTGTTTGTGACAAATTATGTGTCTGGATTATTGTTTTTACTGCTGCCTTTATTAATAGGATTTTTATCTGGAACACTGGTAAGTGCCGCTTGCGGATATACTTGTCTTGACTATTTGTTAAAAGGTATGCTGTATGCGATTGGATTAAGCTTCTTTTTCTATACCTTTGCGGTTTTTGTAGCAATGGTAGCAGGAACTCTTGCGGCTGTGCCAATATTTACCTTCATTTTGAATTATTTATATGTAGGTACTAAATTGCTTATAGAGCTTTTGATAGATTGTATTTCCTATGGGGTATCCATTGAATTTAATCGTGGAAAAATGGATATTCTATCCCCTTTGTATTATCTGAATCATGAGGTGGGATTTGACTATGATTATTCGGGAAGATATGCAGTTTGCACAGGGATTTTTGGAGGAAAGGCAATCGTTGGTTATGCTATAGCAGCCATTTTATTTTTAGCAGGTGCTTATCTGATTTATAAAAAACGCGATATCGAAACCGCAGGAAACTTAATATCTGTACCATGGATTATACCAATTTTCCGTTGGGGAAGTGCTTTTTGTGGAGCTGTACTGTTGGGGGTATTTACCTGTCAATTAATTTCTGTCAAATCTGCTGCAGCAGAATTTGGTGTAGCAGTAGTTTCAGCTTTGATATATGGATGTGTGATTTTTTTCCTAGTTCAAATGCTTTTAGAAAAAGGTGTCCGTGTATTTAAGAAAAAACGGTTTATAGAGCTTGGAGCATTTTTTGTATTTTTATTTGTCGCTATGTTTGCAGTAGAAAAGGACTGGTTTGGTATTGAAAAACAGTTACCGGAAACCGAAGAAATTGAACGGGCATATATTTACAGAAGTTATCCTGTTGGAGGCGATACAAAGGAAGATATTGCAGCAATTAGAGAAATTCATACATTGTGCATAGAAAATAAACAGAAATTTGAATCTGAAATTGCACAAATAACTGAAGACAGTGAAATGACCAGTATTTCTGTTAAATATTTCTTAAAAGATGGAAGTATTATGTGCAGAGATTATACAATTCCTGTAG
>JAGALK010000045.1 GCA_017625255.1 Lachnospiraceae bacterium | reverse complement strand
CGGTAATCAGTTTGTCTTTTGCAGGAGTTAAAGAACCGGATTATCTGTCTACAAGAGAAAAAATCTGCCAGATTATAAGAAATTTGTATTTGCAGCATATGTATGTAAGAGACAGCGAGGTGCTGACAGATGCAGATCGGGCTTTTTTTGACAGAATTATGTCAGAAAATGTGCGAAACAGCGATTTAACATTTTCCATTCATCAGCTTTCTAACTTCCTTGAGCGATATTATGAAAAAAAAGTAATTATTCTTTTGGATGAGTATGATACACCTATGCAGGAGGCATATGTAAAGGAATTTTGGGATGAATTAGTGTCCCTTACCAGAAGTCTGTTCAATTCTGCATTTAAAACCAATCCCCATATGGCAAGAGGAATTATGACTGGAATTACCAGAGTCAGCAAGGAATCCATATTTTCAGATTTAAATAATTTAAAAGTAGTAACTACAACATCCGATGAATATGCAACAGCCTTTGGTTTTACAGAGGAAGAGGTTTTTGCAGCACTTGAGGAATTTGAACTTAGAGCGAGAAAGGAAGAGGTAAAGTGGTGGTACGATGGCTTTATCTTTGGAAATCATAAAGATATTTATAATCCATGGTCAATTCTTAATTATTTGGATACAGGAAAACTGGCAACTTACTGGGCGAATACCAGCAGTAATAGCTTGGTAAGCAAGCTTATTCGTGAAAGTGATGCAGAAATCAAACAGAGCTTTGAAGAGCTGTTAAAAGGAAAATATTTACAGTGTCCAATTGACGAGCAGATTGTGTATAATCAGTTGGATAATAACGAAGCAGCTATCTGGAGTCTTTTGATTGCCAGTGGGTATTTGAAAGTATTAGGATATGAACGGCAGGAAATGTTGGCTGAAATCAGAGCACCACTCTATGAAGTAACATTGACGAATCATGAAGTGGAAATAATGTTTTATGAAATGGTAAGTAGCTGGTTTTCCGGTGTTCGTATGGTTTATAATAATTTTGTGAAAGCATTACTAATGAATGATGTGAAAGCGATGAATATCTATATGAGTCGTATAATGCTTCAGACCTTTAGTTATTTTGATACAGGAAAAAATCCATGGGCAGAGCCGGAGCGTTTTTATCATGGTTTTGTGCTGGGATTACTAGCGGATTTAAATGGAAAGTATATGATAACTTCCAACTGGGAAAGCGGATTTGGCCGCTATGATGTGATGCTAGAACCTAAGCATTCTAAAGACGATGCCATCATTTTAGAATTTAAAGTACATGACTCTGAGGATGAAAAAGACTTAAAGGATACTGTACAGGCTGCTTTAAAACAAATCGAAGACAAGCAGTACGAAGCAAATCTTCTTGCCAAGGGTATTCCGGCAGATAAAATCCGCAAATACGGATTTGCCTTTGAAGGAAAGAAAGTTTTGATAGGATAGAGAAAAATAAAAAAGTCTTATATTGAACGAAAAAGGTTCAATATAAGACTTTTTTAGATTGTATTGTTTGAAGGATTGATATCTCCATGGATCAAAAGATTAGCATATTTAATCAATTCTAAAAAGTAAGGTTTTCGGTCTTCCGGACAGGTTTGATAAATTTCTATTAGTGCAGATGGCGGGTTTGAAGTTGAAGAATGCCCTTTTAGCAGATAATCTAAACTAATATCAAATCGTTCAGAAAGGTATATAAGTTTTTCAATTGAAAGTCCTGTAATTCCTCGTTCTACTTCGCTATAGTGCTTTAGCGAGATATCTAAAATTTCTGCCATATTTTCCTGTGTATAGTTATTGAGTTGACGATAAGTGCGTAAGCGCTTACCCATTGCTGGTTTGTAATCTTCTGTGGAACAAAATTTGGAATTCATATGAGATTTCTCCTTTAAGTATGATAGAAGTGGAGTGAATATACGCCTATTGTTTAATTTACAACTATATAGGTTGAATTAGTATACCGCACAGGGTTGAAAAATATGACGAGTTAGGTGGTGAAGTATGTATAACAATGCATAAAATGCAACCAATTAGGTTGAATGAAAAAACCTGTTATGTTATAATTTTTGATGAAGACAGATTGATAGTATAGTTTATAGAGGAGAGGGGTTAGTAAATACATATGAAAAATGTAATACAGATGTTTATATCACCGGTTGCAGTTTTAATATACGAAATCATTGTTTTTGGCATATTATTAGTAATCATTATACGCATCTTAATGTTAAGAAAAAGAAAAAAGAATGAAATCGTAAACTATAGGGAAGCAGAAAAGAAAAATATGTTGAATAAAGCATTAACGAATGAAAAACGAGGGGGAAGATTATAATGAATGTTATTCTTTCAGTATATTCAGAAAACGCATTTAAGGAATATCAGCTGCCATCTGTAAATAATGCAGATTATTCTTTTATGCTGCAGAAAGAATTTTTTTGTTTGAAAAAAAGTATAAATATAAAACTTGAGATTATGGATGGTAAATGGCGTTTTAAGACGGACAAAGCCTATGCACTGCGTATAAATGGAGAAAGATATCAAAGACAAGATCTAAAGGATATGGACAAGATTAATGTATTAGCAGAAGGGGAAAAGGATATCACCATTATTGTCAAGTATACAGAATCTATTTTTCATGCATATGAAAAATATGATTTGAGAAATGTATCTACTGTTACGATTGGAAAAGATGTCCAAAATGATATCGTATATGATTACTTGCGTCTGGTATCCCGAAAACACGCCGTCATCAGCAGAACCGGAAAAGGATTTAAGATTGCAAATGACAGCTTAAATGGTACCTATGTTAATTTGCATAAGATTTCCGGAGAACATATGTTAGTCTTTGGTGATTATATTAATATCATGGGACTAAAAATGGTTTTCTTAGGGGATTATTTGGCGATAGATACGAAAGGCAGTCAGGCCAGTATCAATGAAAATAAATTAAAAAAATTAAGACTTGAAATCAAAGATACAGAGATCACGAAAGACGATATCAACTATTCTAAGGGAAAGAAAATATATCATCGTGCGCCAAGAACTATAGAAGAACTAAAACAGGAAACAATTACGATAGAAGCGCCGCCGCCATTAAATCCACCACAGAGGCAACCGTTGATTCTGAGTATTGGACCGGCATTGACCATGGCGCTGCCTATGATAATGGGTTCTATATTGATGATGTATTCCCAAGGTTCTAGCGGCAGGTCTTTATACATGTATTCTGGATTAATCATGTCGGTTTCTTCTGCTTTTATAGGAGTTTTCTGGTCTCTTGCAAATATACGATATCAAAAAAAAGCAGAGGCAGAAAAAAAACAGCAAAGATACGATGCGTATAGTGCATATTTAGTTGAAAAAACAGCAGAAATTAAAGAAAAATATCAAAAGACAACAGATACACTTTTTGAAATGTATCCGGCAGCAACAGAATGTTTGGGATATGATGAAAATACAAGTGTGCTTTGGAATCGAAATTCTACCCATAAAGATTTTTTAAAACATCGTCTTGGTATAGGAAATATTTCTTTTCAGATAGAGATGGATGTTCCAAAGAAGAAATTTGTATTAATGAAAGACGAGTTGGAAGAAAAACCGCGTTTTATCAAAGAACAGTATGATGAGCTTTATGATGTTCCGGTAACTTTAGATGTCACTAAGAATAACTTGATTGGTATTGTTGGTGGTCCAGAAAAAGCCGGAGCTATTGAAATTGCAAAGGTAATCAGTGCTCAGATTGCAGCAAATAACTGCTATACAGATGTGAAAATGGGATTTGTGTATAACGGTGAAGAAGTAAGGGAACGAAAAAAATGGAAATTTGCGAAATGGCTGCCACATGTATGGGCAGAAGATAAAAAGACTCGTTATGTAGCAGATAACAGACAGCAGGCAAGTGAAGTGTTTTATGAATTGACAAAGATTTTTCGCAATCGAACAGATGAACAGACAGAAAAGTCCGCGAAAGAGGAAGAACTTCCAAAACCATATTATGTGTTGTTTGTTTCTGCGTCTGAACTGTTAGAAGGAGAATTAATTACAAAATATATTTTTGAAAAAGAAAATATATGTGGATTAACGACATTCTTATTAACAGAGCGTTATGAGGAATTGCCAAATGCTTGTGATTTTATCATTGAGAATACGACAGAATATCAGGGAATGTATAATGTTGGTGGACATATTTCAGAACGCCAGAAAATATCTTTCGATGTGGTAGATGATAAGAGTATAGAGAATTTTGCAAGACATCTCTCAAATCTGCAAGTGAAAGAAATTGAGATGGGAGGAGAAATTCCGAATACATTGACTTTCTTTGACATGTTGGAAGTGAGCAGACCACAAGAGATTCCGGTTAGAGAATTATGGGCAAAGAATCGTACTTATGATAACATCAAAGGCTTGGTTGGACATAAATCTGGTGGTGCACCATGTTATCTGGATGTACATGAGAAGTATCATGGACCGCATGGACTGGTTGCTGGTACGACAGGTTCTGGTAAGTCGGAAACATTGCAGACATATATGTTAGCATTGGCAGTAAATTATAGTCCAGATGATATTGGATTTTTTATCATTGATTATAAGGGCGGTGGTATGGCAAATCTATTTTCCGGTTTGCCGCATATGGTAGGACAGATATCAAACCTTTCTGGCAATCAGGTTAAACGAGCCATGATTTCCATTAAGAGTGAGAATCGCAGGCGTCAGAGAGTATTTACAGAACATGGTGTAAATAACATTAATCTGTATACAAAATTATATAAAAACGGGGAGGCAACCATGCCGGTGCCACACCTTTTCATTATTATTGATGAATTTGCTGAGTTAAAGCGTGAAGAACCGGATTTTATGAAAGAATTGATTTCCGTTGCACAGGTAGGACGAAGTCTAGGTGTACATTTGATTCTGGCGACGCAGAAACCGAGTGGCACGGTAGATGATAACATCTGGAGTAACTCTAAATTCCGGTTATGTCTGCGTGTGCAGGATAAGCAGGACAGTACAGATATGTTACATAAACCGGATGCTGCATACATTACACAGGCAGGTCGTTGTTATTTGCAGGTAGGCAATGATGAAGTGTATGAATTGTTCCAGTCCGGATATAGTGGAGCAACTTATGAAGAAAATGTAAATGTAGGTAATACAGAAATTGCAAAACTGCTGAATCTAAATGGAAAAGTAGAGATGACAGGAAACTCTGTTAAAATATCTCAAAAGAAAAAGACAGAGTATATGTGGATTGAAGTATTAAGAGATAGTTTGTTAAATGCATTAACTCAGCGTGGCGAGGTGTTGGATAAGTGTATCGTAAGTCAAGAGAAAATGAAGGAAGTTGTTTCTTTGTTATATGCGGATCTGGAAAAAAGAAATATTGAATATGCGGTGAGTCAGTATAATACAGACCGGTTGTTTGATTTTATAAATTTATATTATACAGTGGAATGTGCAAAACAGCCGGGAATGGATGTTATTGATGAAGTGTTAGAACAGGCAGCTGCCAACAAGGTAAAACTACCGCAGAAGAAAGAAAAGACACAGTTAGATGCTGTAAAAGAGCATTTGGCGGTAGTAGCGCGAGAATGTGGATACAACTATCATATGCAGTTGTGGATGCCGGTTTTAGAAGAGAAGATATATCTGAATGAGTTTCAGGAATATACACAGCATTCCTATTATAATGGAGGTTGGATGCAACAGCAGGAGAGATGGTCGTTAGAAATTGTTCTTGGTAAGGTAGATGATCCTGCAAATCAAAATCAGATGCCTTTGCTTATGGATTTCGCAAAAACTGGTCATATGGCAGTATTTGGAAGTATTGTCAGTGGAAAAAGTACTTTATTGCAGACGATGGTATATGCACTGATCAAGAGATATTCACCGGAAACAGTCAATATCTATGCGTTGGATTTTAGCAGTAAAATGATGTCTGCTTTTGAAGATGCTCCACATGTGGGGGGTGTGATGTACGAAGGTGATTTAGATAAGATATCTAAATTCTTCAACATGATAAATAGTATTTTAGGAGAACGCAAGACATTATTTAGAGGTGGTAATTACAGTCAGTATGTGCAGTTACACGGTGTAGTTCTTCCAGCAATCATAATTTTGATTGACAATTATGCATCCTTTAAAGAGAAAACATCAGAAGCATATGAGGAAATGATGATTCGGCTTTCCAAGGAAGGTGTCAGTCACGGAATATTTTTGGTAGTATCCGGTGGTGGTATTGGAATGAATGATATTACATCCAGAGTTTGTGAAAATATTACAGAATCGATTTGTTTGCAGCTGCAGGACAGATATGCGTATATTGATTTGCTTCACAGCAATCAGATTGATGTACTTCCGGAAAGTGGCGTGAAAGGTCGGGGATTAGTTTGTGTAGAAGATCGTATATTAGAGTTTCATGCGGCACTTGCGGTGGATGCGGATAATGATTATTCCCGTATAGAAAGTATTCGGCGGGAATGCGAAGAAATGCGGAATGCATGGCCAAAGAAGAAGGCTAGGAGAATTCCTGAGATACCAGAGAAACCGGTATGGTCAGAGTTCCATGAGTTAGATGAGTATCAGAAAATGTTGCCAGATGTATCAAAATTGCCTGTGGCATATGATGCATCCAATGCAGCCGTATATAGTATTGATTTAAGTGCGGTATATTGTTATCTGATTTATGGTTCTTCCAGAAGTGGAAAGACAAATTTTTTAAAGGTATGTATTCAGGCGGCTTTGGAGAAGAATGCAAATGTATGCATTATTGATAATCCGGCTAGAGATTTGAAGGTATATGAAAATGCAAATGTTACTTATGCGATGAATGAAGAAAGCATATTTGCGTATTTCTCAGAATTGTTACCGGAATTTAAGCGCAGAAATCAAATTAAGAATCTGATGCTGAATGAAGAAAAGGAAGAGGAAGAAATCTTTGAAGTAATGAGCAAGGAAATACCATATTTTATTTTTATTGCAGATCTGGCTTGGTTTGTTCCATTTATATATGAAGCAAAACTCGATATGCGTGGATTTTTAAATAATAT
>JAGALK010000044.1 GCA_017625255.1 Lachnospiraceae bacterium | reverse complement strand
ATACAACTTATCTCCTATATCTGCAAAATCTGCTCCTGACAGTAAAATAACCATGCCAATGCAGACATGGTTATTTTCTGCTCTATACAAACTTTACTACTTTTTCTCCCCTGGTGCAATGGAAGATTTTATTAAGCTGTAATACTGTTTCCTGTATAGAGCTGATAATATTTTCCTTTTTCTTCTAATAATTCGTCATGTGTGCCCTTTTCAATAATTCTACCGTTCTCTAGTACAACAATACAATTACTGTTTTTTACTGTAGATAATCTGTGGGCAATTACAAATGTCGTTCTGCCGCCCATTAATTTATCCATACCATCCTGTACAATCTTTTCTGTACGGGTATCAATAGAGCTTGTTGCTTCGTCTAAAATCAATACCGGAGGATTAGCTACTGCTGCTCTTGCAATAGCTAAAAGCTGTCTTTGTCCCTGACTTAAATTTGCTCCATCTCTATGCAGTACTGTCTGATAGCCTTCCGGCAGACGACGGATAAATCCATCCGCATTTGCAAGCTTTGCTGCTGCAATAACCTCTTCGTCTGTAGCATCTAATCTTCCATAACGGATATTTTCCATTACTGTATTGGTAAATAAATGTGTATCCTGCAATACGATACCCAATGAACGGCGCAAATCATCCTTTTTGATTTTATTGACATTGATACCATCATAACGGATTTTTCCATCCTGAATATCATAAAAACGGTTAATCAGGTTCGTGATTGTCGTCTTTCCTGCTCCGGTAGAGCCTACAAAAGCGATTTTTTGTCCCGGATTTGCATAGAGCTTGATATTATGCAATACCATCTTTTCATCGTTATAGCCAAAATCCACATCATCAAAGACCACATCTCCCTGCAAACGGATATAATCGGTTGTACCCTCTTCCTTGTGATAGTGCTTCCATGCCCAAATTCCGGTTCTTTCTTTTGTTTCCTGCAATACACCATTGATTTCCTTTGCATTGACGAGGGTTACATATCCTTCGTCTACCTCTGGTTTTTCGTCTAACAACTGGAACACTCTCTGTGCTCCTGCCATTGCCATAACGATACCATTTAACTGCTGACTCACCTGACTGATTGGCATATTAAAGTTTCGATTAAAGGTTAAAAAGCTCGCTAAACCGCCAATTGTCAAGCCTGTGATATTATTAAGAGCTAAAATTCCGCCCACAATGGCACAGATAATATAGCTTAAATGTCCTAGCTGACCATTCACAGGCCCTAAAATATTGGCAAATTTATTTGCCTGATAAGCACTATTAAAAAGTTCATCGTTTAATTTATTAAATTGTTCCTTACTTTCCTCTTCATGACAGAATACCTTGACAACCTTTTGTCCTTCCATCATTTCTTCGATATAACCATTTAATGCACCAATATTTTTCTGCTGAGCAATAAAATAATTTCCACTTGCTCCTGCAATTTTTCCTGTAAGTACCATTACAAATGCCACCATAACAAGAGTTACAACTGTAAGCGGTACACTTAAGGTAATCATACTAATCAATACACTGACAATCGTAATCACACTTGATATAATCTGTGGTACACTCTGGCTAATCATTTGACGAAGTGCATCAATATCATTTGTATAAGCAGACATAATGTCCCCATGAGCATGTGTATCAAAATACTTAATCGGTAATTTTTCCATATGGGCAAACATATCGTCTCTTAAACTCCGCAAAGTTCCCTGTGTTACATAAATGCCAATTTTTGCATAGGCATAGGTCGCGATTACACCAACACCATAATAGATTCCTGTTCGAATAATTGCCCCTAACAATGGTGCAAAATCTGGTGTATCGGTTAATAATAATGGTGCAATATAATCATCAATCAAGGTCTTTAAAAACAATGTTCCCTGAACATTTGCTAAGACACTGATAAAGATGCAAATCACGATTACAATACAGGCAAACATATATTTTTTAAACACATAGGAAAGCAGTCTTTTAAAAATCTTTCCCGGGTTTTCAATTTTATTTTTGCCCATCGGGGGTATTCTTTTTCCTCCCATTGGTCCTGCCATTATGCTTCACCTCCATTTTCATCAAAATCACCGCTGCCACTCATCTGTGATTCATATACATCACGATATATTTCATTGGATGCTAACAACTCCTCGTGTGTTCCAAATCCATTTACTTTACCATCATCCATAACAATGATTCTGTCTGCATTGCATACACTAGACACTCTCTGGGCAATAATCAGCTTTGTCGTATCTGGAATTTCTTCTGCAAAAGCTTTACGGATTTTAGCATCCGTAGCTGTATCTACCGCACTGGTACTGTCATCTAAAATCAAAATTTTCGGTTTCTTTAACAATGCTCTTGCAATACAAAGTCTCTGCTTTTGTCCACCGGAAACATTTGTACCTCCCTGTTCAATATGGGTATTGTATTTTTCCGGCATTTTCTGGATAAATTCATCGGCACATGCCAATTCACAGGCTCTTTTACACTCTTCTTCCGTAGCTTTTTTGTCTCCCCAACGCAGATTTTCCAAAATAGAGCCGCTGAATAAGACATTTTTCTGCAATACTACAGAAACCTCATTTCTAAGTGTTTCTAAATCATAGCTTCTAACATCCTTACCGCCAACCTTGACGCAGCCCTCTGTGACATCATATAGACGACTGATTAAATTTACAAGACTGGTTTTTGAGCTGCCTGTTCCACCAATAATACCAATAGTTTCCCCGGCATGAATATCTAAATTGATATGGCTAAGTACCGGTTCTCCATTGCTCTTTTGATAGCTAAAGGATACATTTTCAAAGGAAATACTTCCATCCGATACAACGGTATCCGGATTTATTGGATTTACCAAATCGGCTTTTTCCTCTAATACCTCTGCTATTCGTTCTGCACTTGCCATACTAAGAGTAATCATTACAAATACCATAGAAAGCATCATTAAACTCATTAATATATTCATGCAGTAAGTCAGAAGACTCATCAATTCACCTGTTGTAAGGCTGCTGCCTACAATCATTTTTGCACCAATCCAGCTAATGCCTAAAATACAAGCATACACTGTAAACTGCATAACCGGTGCATTCCATGCGACCACAGATTCTGCCTTTAAAAACATATTGTATACATTGCTGCTGGCTTTATGGAAACGGTTTGTTTCATATTCTTCACGGACAAACGCTTTAACTACACGAATTCCCGTAATATTTTCCTGTACACTGGCATTTAAATCATCATATTTTTTAAATACCTGATTAAAATATTTCATAGCTGTTTTGACAATTAAAAACAAAATACCACCTAAGAAAATTACTGCTACAAGATAAATGCTTGCAATTTTAGCATTAATGGAAAATGCCATGATAAGAGCAAAAATCAAGGTAGATGGTGAACGCATACACATACGAAGAATCATCTGATATGCATTCTGAATATTTGTCACATCTGTTGTCAATCTTGTCACTAATCCGGCTGTACTGAATTTATCAATATTCGCAAATGAAAATGTCTGGATATTGGCATACATGGCTTCTCTTAAATTCTTTGCAAAGCCGGCAGAAGCTCTCGCTCCATATTTTCCGCCCATAATGCCTGCATACAAACCAATGATTACCAGCACAAGCATCACTGCTCCTACCTTATAAATATGATAAATATCACCTTTTTCTACACCATTATCTACAATAGATGCCATAAATAATGGAATCATCATTTCCATAATGACCTCTAAAATCATAAACAGTGGTGTACGAATAGAATCGCCTTTAAACTCTTTTATTTGTGCTCCAAGTGTTTTTAGCATTCTTTCATCTCCTTACTCTAAATTCCTTTTTATTTTATCCAATAGATACAACAATTGTTCCCGTTCTTCTTTAGAAAAACCTTTTTCAATTTCATCATGAAATAAATCTATCTCATGACGAACTCTCTGCTGCATCTTTTCTGCCTTTGTGGTCAGCTCAATTTTTTTAAGTCTGGCATCATATTCTACGGCACTTCTTCGAATATAGCCTTTTTGTTCTAAAATCTGCAGCATAATGGTAGCTGTTGACCTTCGTATGTTGAACTCCTTTTCAATATCCTTCTGAAAAACATCCTGCTTTTTAGCATGATCCATGATGAATCCCATAATAGCATTCTGCACGCCAGTCAAACCTGCAAACTCAGAACCTGAAAATCTAATATCTAATTCTCTGCGTATCATATTGGATATACACTTTATTTCAAATCCTATAACCCGGTTTTTCTCCAATTCCTCACCTCCTATTTCCGGTTTAAGTTGTTAGATTGCTAACTTTTTTTGTTAGGTAACTAACATTATACACAGATTTTAAAGAATTGCAAGGTATTTTCCCTTGAAGATTTCCTTCAAACCCCGTATACTATTTTTATCGAAAAAACTACATGGAGATATATTATGCAGCAAAATTATGAACATTACATCTCACGAAATATCAAAAGTCTTTATCGCAGACGCTTAATTGCCCCTATTTTATATCTGCTGTTTGCCGGTATTCTTTGGGCATTCCTACCTATACAACCTATTATTGCTCCAGTCCTGTTAGATTCTGTTTATAACATGAAGGATTTTCATGAGCACAATGAAGAATATGTATCCACTACTCTGACGGATTTGAAATTTACCGGTTATACCAAAACTCGTTTTGGCCGCACAATTGGTTATTTCTATTATGTAAATGATGCCAATCAGAATACGAGCTGCCTTGTCCTGCTCTCTCCTACCACCTGTGAACAGGGATTACCGGAAATCAGTGAAATTACTATTCGGGGCAAAATTTTACCATCGGATATCCATTACGAAGCACTTTTAAATAATCTTTCCACAGATTTATCCTGGACAGCCTCAGGCATACAGTCTAAAGTAAGCTCTTATTATTTAAGTGAACCGGATTTTCGTTATGTTTCAGGGTATATACTCTTTTTTGCTCTGACCGGAAGCAGCATTTTTTGTATCATTTCCATTTTTCTTTGCATACTGTTTATCTTACGGCCGGATTTTGCACCTCCCTGTCAGATGCTTAGAGCTTTTGGAAATCCAAAGGAGCTTTTGGAAACTGCCGAAGAAGAGCTTGCAACCTTACCGCAGCTTGCTACTGAGGATATGTTTATTACAGAACACTTTTTCATTGAAACCTCAAAATATGGAATAGCTATTGTACCGATTCAGGAAATTATCTGGATTTATAAGCATTCCACCCTACACAAGCTGTTCTGGTATCACTTCAGTATTTCCTATACACTGAGTATTACTGCAAATAATCGGGTATATATCCACTGTCCGAAGAATATCAAATCCGATATCGATGGTATTATTGATTACCTTGCTGAGGCAAACCACGATATTTTAGTAGGCTTCAGTGAAGCAAATCGTCAAAAAATCAACGCCATTCAAGGAGATCCCTTCCACTTTGAAAAACTGGTTTCTTTCCTAAAAAAACGCATCTAGCCAATGTCGGCTAAATGCGTTTTTTCATATATACTGTTTTATGAAAAAATGTTTTTAATGGCTTCTACAATCGCATCAATTAAATCTCCAATTTTTGCCCAGAATCCACTGTCAGCATTCTGAATCTTATCATAAATAGACTGTGCAGAATTTAATAATCCTTCTAAATCCAAATCCAGTTCACTGATTTTTAACATCAGATTGATTAATTCCTGAATATCTTCTTCTGTCAATGTAACACCAAATTCCTTGCATCCTTCTTCGATTGCTTCACGGATATCGGCTTCATTTGTTAAATCATGCTCTACAACCGCCTGTTTAATATAGGCAATCATCGCCTCTACTTCATCCGCATCTGCTCCTGTAGATGCCTCTAATGCACCGGTTACCACCAACTCATTTAAGGCAGCATCCACACTTTCTTCGTCAATGGTTTCTCCTGTCATTTCTGTATAGGTTTTAAAAATACCAACCAGTGCTGCTGTTCCTGAAATAGCGGTTGGGCCTGCAACAATAATATCTGCATCCTGAATTCCTGCTGTAGCTAAGGCATTTTTGTACATACCTACAGTACAATAAGAGATATTCTTTGTTGAAATATTGATACCGTTTCCTTTTTCTCTTTCTACAATAACAACAGAAGAAAGGGATCTTGTACCAATTTTGCTGCTGTCAATATAAGAATCTAAATACTGATGCTCCTCATCATTTGTCACATAAAGTACTTCGTAATCTCCTAAGGTAGCCGGGTCAATTCCCATGAGAGAAAGCACAATCGCCTGCTGCTCTGCACTTAAATTTGCCCCTAATGCAAGATATGGCTTATCGCTCTCTTTAATCTCTACCTGATCATCATTTTTGTCCTCTTCTACTTCCAATTCAACTGTACCGGCAAGCTCCACATTATCCAAAGTAACTGTACCTAAAACCTCATCTTTTGCAGAAGCTTCCTCTTTAGGCGCAGTCTCTTCCTCTTGTGCAGTTTCTTCTTTTGGCGTTTCTTCCTTTGCTGCTTCTTCCTTTTGTGCTTCTTGCGGCGCAGCTTCTTCGATGGCGGCATCTTCAACAGATGCTTCCGGAACTTCTGCTTCTACAGAAGCGTCTGTACCTGTCGCTTCCTGCGTATCTGTAACCTCAGTACGGTTTTCTGCCGGTTTTTCCTCAACTATCTCTGCTACCGGTGCAGCAGCTTCTGTTGACTCTTCTACTGTAGCTGCCAGCACATTGGCTGTCGAACCCAACAGCATAGTCAATGTCATTACTATACTTGTTAATCTTATTAATCTTTTTTTCATTTGAAAGACCTCCTCTTTTTAACGCCTTTCATTCTTGCACAAAAAAACGGCATTGTCAAAGGAATCTACAAATCTTAAGATTTATTTTAGAATATTTTATAAATTAGGTGGTTTTTCGCACATTTATCCAGGAAAAAATTTCCTCATATACCTCATTACGGTTAATTTCGTTTAATATCTCATGTCTGCCCTCCGGATAAAGTTTCCATGTGATATCACCTAATCCGGCTGCTTCATATTGCTCATATACTTTTTTAACGCCCTTGCCTAAATCTCCCACTGGATCTTTTTCCCCTGAAACCAGAAAAATCGGCAGCTTCTTGGGAATTTTTGCAATATTTTCCGGCTGATTATCATATAAAACCGCTTCCATCAAACCATAGTACCCATTTACGGTAAAGGAAAATTGGGATTTAGGATCGTGATAATATCTTTCTGCAATTTCCAAATCTCTTGTCAGCCAGTTCCTGGCTATATCCTTTCCTGTCACATCAAACTGTTTGTATGGTCCCATAAAAGAAAGCTTTTTTACAAATTTGCTGACATAATGCCAACCCTTGATACCTGCCAGAAACGAACAGATCTTCATACCAAGCTTCATGGTAAAATCCGGCATCGAACCCGTTCCTACTATTATAATACCCCGCAAATTTCCGTTGTGCAGAGTAATATATTTTCTCAGCATGTACGAACCCATACTATGTCCTAGCATAAAATACGGAATACTTGGATTTTCTTTTTGTATTATGGTTCGTAATGTGTGCATATCCTCCACAAGTGTATCACTTGGATTATTTTCCGTGAAAAATCCATAGTCCTGAGGTGAAAGTACTGATTCTCCATGCCCTAAATGGTCATGTCCCACGACTAAAAAACCCTGATTTGTCATAAATTCTGCAAATTCTGTATATCGCTCAATATATTCCTGCATACCATGAGTAATCTGCAAAATAGCTGACCATTCCTTATTATCCGGCATCCACCTTACTGCATGAATCTTTGTTTTACCATTCTTTGACAAAAAACTAAAATTCTCCTGAATCATCCAATCCCTTCTTTCTTCATTGTATACTCTATGCACTGACATTTTTAACAATAGTTAGAAATCACAAATTGTATTTCCTCTTTTCCCATATACTCATTGATTTCCGGATAGTAAACAATGGAAATACATTCCTTTTCTTCCAAAAACCGCATCATACCCTCGGCATCTCCAAAATATACTGCCGAATAACGGTTTTTATACACATCTTCTATGGTCATTTTTAGTACATTTCTGTTTCTTCCTACAATCCTTTTCTCCCGTACAACAATATTTTTATCTGCAAAAACAGGCTTGGGATTGCCTTTTCCAAATGGTGCTAATATCTCTAATTCTTTAATCAGTTCCTTTGTCACATAGGAAAGCGGCATAGGTACATCGATAAGAATCTTTGGTATAAAATCTTCTTCGGTCAGCATTGCGTTCGCATTTATAGCTTTTCGAAATTTTTCAACATTTTCTTTTGGCAAGGATAACCCCGCTGCCATAGGATGTCCGCCAAATTTGCTATATAACTCCTGACATTTACACATCTCTTCATACATAGAATAATTTTCTATGGAACGCCCTGAACCTTTTACCCCCTCCTCTGCGTCTGTTAATACAAACACCGGCTTATTATATTGCTCGCGGATGCGTCCTGCCACAATGCCTGCCAGACTTTCATGCAGCTTTGGCAGATAGATAACCATAACAGAATCCTGTGCAATCTCTTCTTTTTCTATTAGGGCAATGGCATTTTCCACACCTTCGGCTGTCATCACCTTTCTCTCTTCGTTTAAATCTGCCAGTTCAACTGCCAACGCTGCTGCTTTTATTTTATCTGCTAACATCAACTGCAGCGAGCGTACCGCTGTATCTAACCGTCCACTGGCATTGATACATGGTCCTAAAACAAATCCGATATGATAGGCGCTTAATTTTTCTGGTGCTACCTCTTTTTGCAGCATCAAAGCCGAAAGTCCTGCATTTTTTGTTTGCCGCATCTGTTCTAAGCCATATTTTACAATAATTCTGTTTTCATCCTGTAAATCCATGACATCCCCAATGGTAGCAAAGGCAGCATTTTCTAAAAAATCCATCACTTCTTTTTCTTCGATATCAAAGGCTTCATACAATGCCTGTATCACCTTGAATGCTACCACCGCACCACAAATTCCAGAAAAAGGATATCCGCATGCCTCCTGCTTAGGATTTACTATGGCATCTGCCTGACTTTCTTTATATGTACGAATACCATTCTCTTCTATATACGGAATATCATGATGATCTGTTACCAAAACAGTCAAGCCAAGCTTCTTAGCATAAGCAATGGCATCTATAGCAGCAATGCCATTATCACAGGTGATAATTGTATCCATTCCTTCTTCTTTTGCTTTTGTAATCAGGCTTTCATTGATTCCATAGCCATCCTTCATACGGTCTGGAATTGCCGCTGTAACATTTCCGCCTACACGGGAAATTCCCTTTAATAAAATATAGGTGGATTGAATTCCATCAATATCATAATCGCCTATAATACGAATGAATTTTTTTTCCTGTATTTTCTGCTTTAAAATTGCAATCAATTTATCCATATCCTTCATCAAATGCGGAGAATACAAATCTGTCAGCGTTCCATTCAAAAATTTATCAATCGTCTTATCTTCGATGATGTCACGATTACGAATAATTCGTGCCGTCACCTGATCAATTCCGTATTTTTTTCCAATAGCGGCAAAATCAGCTTTTTTGCCTGCTACCATCCATTTTTCTTTCTGCATAGTTCTCTCTCTTTTAGTATTTTACTTCTAATAAAGTTAATCCCTGTGGCGGTACGGTATACCCTGCTTTTTCACGATTTTTTGCTGCTAAAATGTCAGCTATGTCCTCTGGCTTTTTTTTGCCTTGTCCTACTTCTAATAAGGTTCCTGTCATTATACGAACCATATTCTGTAAAAAACCATTTCCACGATAGGTAATTATCAATTCCTGTTCCTTTTTTTCAATCGTAATCTCATATACGCTGCGAACTGCGGATTTTTTCATTTTTTTATTTCCGCAAAAAGAGGTAAAATCCATTGTACCAATCATATTTAAAGCAGCTTTCTTCATTTTATCTATCTGTAGATTCTCTGTATAGGTATATAGGTATTTTCGTTCAAAAACATTGGGTATTTTGCCTGTATGAATCCGATATTGGTATGTTTTTTCCACTGCATGATAACGGCTGTGAAACCGTTCTTCTACTTCTTCTACAGACAATACTGCAATATCCTCTGGCAGATAGGTATTTAGATATTCTAAAAGAGTTTCTGCCGTAAATGTATCTTCTATATAAAAATTTGCCACCTGCCCCTTAGCATGAACACCTGCATCTGTTCTGCCAGAACCAATCACATCTATCGGATGACCTGCAGCTTTTCCTAAAACACTTTCTATCTTTCCCTGAATAGTAGCATCTGTAGATTTTTGATTCTGCCAGCCTTTGTAACGGGTGCCGTCATAGGCTATGAGCATTTTAAAATTTTTCATTTGGTTCACCTCGGATTTATTTTAGCATAGTGGGGGCGTTTCCGAAAGGAAAATTTCCAACGCCCTCTACACTATGAAGATTTATTGCATAATTTGCTAATACAATTCCGCAATTCTGCTTACAGCCACATAAATCTCTGAAATTTTATACCAAGTAGGATAATCTACAATTCCTGTAACCGGAAGTCCAAAAACCGACTGAAATTCTTCTACTGCTTCCTTTGTCCTCTGACCATAAATACCATCCGCCGCAATGGTAGGAATTGCCGGATATGCCCTTGCAATTCTTGTAAGCTGCGACTGCATCTGACGAACCTTCTCTCCTCTTGAACCTACTGTAAGATTCTGCCCCGGCCACGATGCCGGAATTCCTGCGATTTCATCCGCTTCATTGACATACATATCACTTCCATAATAGTATCTAAGAATTTCGATAAAATTGTATCCTTGATCCCCAAGATCCTTAGACCCCCACTGACTAAGCCAGTTCGGACAGCTTACTCTTCGCCCATCACAATACTGGGTCAAAATTGGCTGCTTTACATTTGGCCTGGATAAATAATTTTGGAAAATTTCGTCTACAATCTGAGAAATATTTGCAAAAATATTTCTGCCATATACCCATTTATGATCAAACGCTGTGGAGGAAGTGATGGTAAAGTCATAGCCTTTGTTTCGGTACCACTCCGTGCATAGTTTCATGTACTAAATTTTTATCCGGTTCTATATCCTCGATTTCCATAAAATCTTCTAGGCGTACCTTAAATTTTATGGTAATATCATCATCTTTTACAATGATTTTATCTATTAAGGAACTTAGTATCATTCGCTTGGTTTCCATGTCTGCATCCATAAATTCTTCTTCCCATTTAGGAATATACTGGATAAACTTTTCTAATTCATGGTCTTTAATATCTAAAGACTTGAGTTTTTCTGCTTCTGCTGTTGCTTTTGCTTCTATTTCTTTTTGTGCTTCTGCTTTTTCTGACAGTAACTGGGATAATTTCTCCGGTGAAAAGAAATAATCTCCACGCAAAGCTTCTGGTATTTTTTCCTCTAGGGTTTTAATATCTGTTTTTATTGTTTTTAGCTGCTTTTCTAATTGCTTTAGTTCTTTTTCTATGATGGACTTCTTTTGCTTCTGTATCTTTTGCAATTCCTCTGAAACATCTACTTTTTTAAGTTGTTGCAGATAGGTGGTTACTACACTAAACACAATATCTTCTAAGTAGGACTGAGAATAGCAGCTGCGTTCTTCGCATTTTGACGGACAGTTATAGCGACCTGTAAATGCTGTTTTCTTTTCTCCAGTAGATTTCACTGTCCAACTGTTGCAGTAGCTTCCATTTCTTAATCGCTTTCCACAGTAACCACAATAAGCTAATCCAATCAATCCCAGTTTTCCACGCACACTAAAGGGAATGTTGTGTTGTTCTTCATATAGCTGTGCATTTGTTTCTTTGGAATGGTTGATTTTATTCTTGCGTGATTCTCGGATTCTTTGTGCTTTTTCCCATAAGGATTGTGGTAC
This sequence comes from Lachnospiraceae bacterium, assembly GCA_017625255.1. GTDB lineage: Bacteria > Bacillota > Clostridia > Lachnospirales > Lachnospiraceae > Roseburia_B. Next base: position 1,631 of record JAGALK010000044.1, on the reverse strand, counting down.
AATTACCCATTCTTCATTGGGTTTCTCTGCATATATCCAATCTTTTCTGTCTAATTTGATGAAATGCTCATGCTTGATTCTACGATTGATGCAGACATATCCCATATACATGGGGTTGGTGAGGATACTGCGTATCGTGCCAGCCTTCCATTTATCTGTGGTGATGGCTGGGATGCCTTCATTGTTTAAGGCTTTTGCAATTTTATCGTAACCATAACCTTTATAAACTGCTAAGTTGTAGATTTTTCTGACAATCTCTGCCTGCTCTTCTACGATTACCGGTTTTTTTAATAATCTTCCATGATTACTGATTTCTCCAGAATGTATAAGTTCATAGCCATAGGGTGCTTTGCCACCCACAAACTTTCCTGCTTTTACCATCTCTCTTTGGGTATCTCGCACTCGCATACCTGTTTTCTTACTTTCTCCTTCGTTTTGCCAGAAACGAATGTAATTCAGAAGTTTGTCAATGTGTTCTTCGGTTTTTAATTGTCCATCTTTGATTGTCCAGACTTCTATTCCAAGCTGATTTAAACTTGCTACATAGAAGCTGTATTCTTCCTGTCTGCCTATTCTGTCAGACATATAGGTTAGTAGCACATCAAATTCATGGTTTTTAGCATCCTCTAGGATTTCCTGCAAAACCTCTCTGTCGGCTACACTATTTTTATAAGCAGAAACTGCTTTTTCTATGTATTCTTTGTCAAATTCCCAGTCTTTATGGGTTTTGATATAGCCTTCGGCTTCTGCTCTCTGGATGGGTATATCATCATCATGTAACTGCTGCTTGGATGATACACGAAGTAAGGTACGCACTTTTTTAATGCTCATGGTTCTTTTCCCCCTGTTCTTTTGTGGTCTGGGATTGTACCTCAGGATTTTTACTTTGTACAGACTCTAAATCTAACTTTTTTAAGTAAATTTCCTTTAACCGTTCTATAAACTCCTGCTCTGCAACTTTGTCTGGCTGTTTGGGAAACTCTAAGTGGAGTTTTATAGATTTCTTTTCATAGGTACATTCTAGGGATATTGTGTCCATGGAATTTTCCTTATGATTTGCGTTCTCACTATTATTGCTATGTGATTTGGATTGGGTGTATGCAAAGATTGGTTCACCCTTTTGTTTCAGTAAGTTATCTCTAACTGACAATGTCTTGTCCTCCATTTCTTTAAGATAACTACTGATACTTTTAAGGCAGTATCACTTTATACTGGGTACTTTTTTATAATGATGTGATGTAGATATGGAATGTATTGGTGCAGATGTGTAAATACTTAAAAAGGCGGTGCAATGTCTATTGACAGTTGCACACGCCTATGTGAGATTGTTATACGCTATAAACTTTTTTTGTTTTTCCTTATTTTGAAAACTGTTTATACCTTGGAACCCCCCCATTTTTCCACCCTTTTTCAAAAAATAAACTATTTTGAATTTTTATAAAAATTAGATTTTAATGTTATTTTATTAAATTACAAAATATGGATTTAAGAAAATGTATTTTCCCTTAATTGTATGAATTTTTTAAAACACTTTACTTAATCTTTTTTTATATAATTTTACGAGTTCATCATAAAATTCTATGGTTGCTCTCCAATCATTATCTGGTGGCATTGCTGCTACGGCGACTGTT
>JAGALK010000043.1 GCA_017625255.1 Lachnospiraceae bacterium | reverse complement strand
TATGTAGATCATCCCTCCTTTGGACATGCAATCATTTCCAGAATATTAGAATCTCATGGATTTTCCGTGGGAATTATTTCACAGCCGGACTGGAAAAATGAAAATAGTATCGATATATTCGGTGAACCAAGATTAGGATTCTTAGTTACAGCCGGCAACATGGATTCCATGGTCAATCACTATTCCGTATCTAAAAAGCAACGACAAAACGATGCTTTTACCCCGGGCGGAATTATGGGCAAAAGACCGGATTATGCTACCGTTGTTTATTGTAATCTAATTCGAAGAAAATACAAAAAAACACCGATTATCATTGGCGGAATTGAAGCTAGCTTAAGAAGACTTGCCCATTATGATTACTGGTCTAATAAAATGAAACGCTCTATTCTATTAGATTCCGGCGCAGATTTAATTTCCTATGGAATGGGTGAGCGCAGTATTGTAGAAATAGCAGAAGCACTAGATAGTGGATTAGATATCAAAGATATTACCTTCATAGATGGAACGGTATATAAGACCAGAGATAAAGAAAACATCTATGATGCTATTGAATTGCCGCATTTTGAAGAAGTAAAAAGTGAAAAGAGAGCTTATGCCAAAAGCTTTTATACACAGTATTGCAATACAGATCCCTTTAGCGGCAAACGCTTATTTGAAACCTATGATGAAAAATTATTCGTAGTACAAAATCCTGCTGCCAAGCCATTAAGCCAAAGCGAAATGGATGCTGTTTATGCTTTGCCTTATATGCGTACCTATCACCCCTCCTACGAAGCGGCTGGCGGTGTACCTGCCATTGAAGAGATTAAGTTCAGCTTAGTCAGCAACCGTGGTTGCTATGGTGGCTGCAGCTTCTGTGCACTGACTTTTCATCAGGGAAGAATTATACAAACCAGAAGTCATGAATCCATCATAAATGAAGCACAAAAGATTATCTGGGAACCGGATTTTAAAGGATATATTCATGATGTAGGCGGACCAACTGCCAACTTCCGTGCTCCAGCCTGCAAGAAGCAAATGACAAAAGGTGCCTGTCCTACAAAGCAATGCCTGTTTCCAACTCCTTGTAAAAACCTAGAAATTGACCATAAAGACTATTTATCCTTATTAAAGAAGCTTAGACAGCTTCCAAATGTGAAAAAAGTCTTTATTCGTTCCGGTATCCGCTATGATTATCTGATTTATGATAAAGACCAGACCTTTTTACAAGAACTTTGCGAGCATCATGTCAGCGGACAGTTAAAAGTAGCTCCTGAACATATCAGCAATGTAGTCTTACAAAAACTAGGCAAGCCTTCTGTAGAAGTCTACAAACGATTTGTGGATGCCTACAAAAAAATGAATGAAAAATTAGGCAAAAAGCAGTATCTTGTTCCTTATCTGATGTCTTCACATCCGGGGTCAACCCTAAAAGAAGCCATAGAATTAGCGGAATTTTTAAGGGATTTAGGTTATATGCCGGAACAGGTACAGGACTTTTATCCAACACCATCCACCATCTCTACCTGTATGTATTATACCGGACTAGACCCAAGAACAATGGAACCGGTTTATGTTGCTGTAAATCCACATGAAAAAGCTATGCAGAGAGCACTGATTCAGTACCGGAATCCAAAGAACTATGAGTTAGTTAAAGAAGCCTTATTAAAAGCAGGCAGAGAAGATTTAATCGGTTATGACAAGAAATGTCTGATTCGTCCAAGAAACGGCGAATTTTCAAAAGCTAAAAAAACACAGGAAAAGCAGCACACCAAGAAAAAGACCATTCGCAATGTGCATAAGAAAAAATCCAGAAGGTAATCATCCATGCGTGAATTTTCGATAACAAAAAACGAAGCAGGTCAGCGATTTGACAAGTATTTAAAAAAATTATTATGCAATGCTACAGGAAGCTTCATTTACAAAATGCTTCGTAAAAAAAATATTGTCCTAAACGACAAAAAAGCAGATGGAACAGAAAAACTACAGCTCAATGACAATGTAAAATTGTATTTTTCTGAGGAAACCTATCTGAAATTCACTTCTTCTATAGAAGAGTCTGCTATAACAGATAAGCTTCCTAAAATTGATATCAAACATCTGCCTTTTCAGATTCTTTATGAGGACGAAGATATCCTAATCATCAACAAGCCTTCCGGTATGCTATCCCAAAAAGCAAAACCGGAAGATATATCCGCAAATGAATACATTCTATCTTATTTATTAGCTGCAAATGTATTAACTGCTGATGAACTAAAGACCTTTCGCCCATCTATCTGCAACCGTTTAGACAGAAATACCTCCGGCATTTTAATAGCAGGAAAAACACTAATCGGCTTGCAGACAATGGCAGAAAAGCTAAAGTCCAGAGATATCCAAAAATATTATCGCTGTATCGTAGAAGGTGAGATAAGAGAAGCAAAACATATCAAAGGATATCTGCGCAAGGATGAAGCTTCCAATAAAGTTGTTATCCTAACGCAGCCACAAACTAAGGAAGATAAATGGATTGAAACAGAATATGTCCCGATACAGAACCTGCATCACGCTACCTTATTAGAAGTGCATTTAATTACGGGACGCACTCATCAGATTCGTGCGCATTTAGCTTCCATAGGGCATCCGATTATGGGAGATTTAAAGTATGGTGCAAAAAAACAAAACAGCATCCGTACACAGCTATTGCATGCTTATCGTTTAGTGTTAGAAGACGAAAAGGAGATTCTTGCTCCTCTTCCAAAAGAATTCAAAAGAGTACTAAAAGCATTAGATACAAAGGAGTAGCAATATGGCAACCTGGAAATCCAGAGGGTTGCGCGGTTCTGCCTTAGAAGAATTTATTAACCGCACAAATGAAAAATATTTAGAAAATGGACTGGCATTAATCCAAAAAATTCCCACCCCCATTACACCCATTAATATCGATAAAGAAAGCCGTCATATCACACTGGCGTATTTTGAACAAAAGAGTACTGTCGATTACATTGGTGCTGTTCAGGGAATTCCCGTATGCTTTGATGCCAAAGAGTGCAACACCGATACATTTCCCTTGGCAAATATCCATGAGCATCAGATAGAATTTATGGAAAACTTTGAAAAACAAGGTGGCGTTGCATTCATTCTTATTTCCTTTACCAAAAGAGATGAATTTTATTATATGCAGTTTTCCCTGTTAAAAAAATTCTGGCAAAGAGCCAAAGACGGCGGGCGAAAAAGCTTCCGCTACGAAGAGCTTGATTCGGAATTTTTTATCAAATCCGGCGGCGGAGTGCTTGTTCCCTACCTTGAAGGACTGCAAAAAGATTTAAACTGCAGGGATTGACAATATATACGATTTCACATATAATAGAGAAAATTTATTGTAGTAGCATGGTAGCACGCTAAAGTGTCGCCATGAGAGATGGAGTACATAATGAAGAAAAAACTATTACATACACCAGAAGGTGTCCGAGATATTTACAATGAAGAATGTGAGAAAAAACAGGTCTTACAGGATAAGCTAAAGAATGCCATTGAGTGCTATGGATATCATATTATCCAGACACCAACCTTTGAATTTTTTGACATTTTTGGAAAAGAGATTGGAACAACCTCCTCCAAAAACTTATATAAATTCTTTGACAGAGAAGGAAACACGCTGGTATTAAGACCAGATATCACCCCATCTGTAGCAAGAGCAGCAGCAAAATATTTTAGCGAAGAAGATATGCCAATTCGTCTTTATTATATGGGAAATACCTTTATCAACAATTCCAGTTATCAGGGAAGATTAAAGGAGAATACACAGCTTGGTGCAGAATTAATCGGTGACAATTCAGTAGCTGCCGATGCAGAAATCATTTCTATGGCAGTAGAATGCTTACTTGCAGCAGGATTAAAGGAATTTCAGCTAAGCGTAGGACATTCCGATTTCTTTATGGGATTAATTGAGGCCGCAGGCTTGGATGAGGATACAGAAGACGAGTTAAGAGAGCTGATTGCAAACAAAAACTTCTTTGGTGTTGAGGAAGTCATTTCTAATTGGAAAATGGACGAAAATTTGCAGAAGCTTTTTAAAATGCTTGGCAGATTCTATTTTTCTATAGAAGAAATGGCGAAAGCCAGAACATTAGCTGCTAGTTATCCTAAAATTTTAGCCGCTATTACCCGTTTAGAAGAGCTTCATACAGTACTTGAAATCTATGGTATCGATAAATATGTTTCTTATGAGCTTGGTATGGTAAGCAATTATCAGTATTATACAGGAATTATTTTTGCAGGTTATACCTTTGGAAGCGGTGAACCAATCCTAAATGGTGGTCGATATGATAAGCTTTTACCGCACTTTGGCAAACAGGCAGCCTCTATTGGTTTTGCAATTGTTGTAGATCAGGTAATGGCAGCCTTAAGCCGACAGAAAATTACTATTGATGTAGAATATAAAAGTGAATTAATCGTATACACAAAGCAAAATTTAAAGAAAGCAGTAGAAGCAGCTATGAAAATCCGCAAAACCGGCGGAAGTGTGGAATTAATCTGCATGGATGAACAGCATAATAAATCAGATTATGAAGCCTATGCAGCCAGAAATCACAGAGAAAAAATAACCTTCATGGATGGAGAGTAAAAAAATGAGTGAAGATAGATATTTAACCTTTGCCTTAGGAAAAGGCAGACTTGCAAAACAGACTTTAGAAACCTTTGAAAAAATCGGTATTACCTGCGAAGAAATGAAGGATAAAACCACCAGAAAATTAATCTTTGTTAATGAAGAATTAAAGTTAAAGTTTTTCCTTGCCAAAGGTCCCGATGTACCAACCTATGTAGAATATGGCGCAGCAGATATCGGTATTGTGGGAAAGGATACCATTTTAGAAGAAGGCAGAAATATATATGAAGTATTAGATTTAGGCTTTGGCAAATGCCGTATGTGTGTCTGCGGACCGGAAAGTGCCAAAGACCTGTTACAGCATCATGAGCTGATTCGGGTTGCTACAAAATACCCAAGAATTGCCAAAGACTATTTTTACAATAAAAAACATCAGACCGTTGAAATCATTAAATTAAATGGTTCTATCGAATTAGCACCGATTGTCGGTCTTTCAGAAGTCATCGTAGATATCGTTGAAACCGGTTCAACCTTAAAAGAAAACGGTCTTGGCGTATTAGAAGAGGTTTGCCCATTATCCGCAAGAATGGTTGTTAATCAGGTCAGCATGAAGATGGAAAACGAACGCATTACAAAGTTAATTACCGATTTAAAATCTGTACTTGAGCAGTAACTGGAGGAAGAAATGAGAACATTAAAGCTAAGCAGTGAAACAAAAAACAACATTTTAAATGATCTCTTAAAGAGAAGTCCAAATAACTATGGTGAATTTGAAAGCCGTGTAAATGATATTATTACAAATGTAAGAGAAAATGGTGATGCGGCAATTTTTGATTATACAAAAAAATTCGATGGCGCAGATATAAACGCTTCTAATATTAAGGTAACCGAAGAAGAAATCAAAGAAGCTTACGAACAGGTGGATGAAAAGCTGTTAGAGGTTATCCGTAAGGCAAAGGTAAATATTCATGACTATCATGTTATGCAGAAACAGCATAGTTGGTTTGACAGTCAGGAAAACGGCATTATTTTAGGTCAGAAGGTTACTCCTTTGAAAATTGCCGGTGTTTATGTGCCGGGCGGAAAGGCTGTATATCCATCCTCTGTATTGATGAATGTTATGCCTGCTAAAGTAGCCGGTGTAGAAAAAATCGTTATGACAACACCATGTGGTGCAGACGGTAAAGTATATCCGTCCACTTTAGTTGCTGCAAAGGAAGCCGGTGTGGATGAAATTTATAAAGTAGGCGGTGCACAGGCAATCGCTGCCATGGCTTTTGGTACAGAAAGTATTCCTAAGGTAGATAAAATCGTAGGACCGGGAAATATCTATGTTGCTTTAGCCAAAAAAGCCGTGTTTGGTTATGTAAGCATTGATTCCATTGCAGGTCCAAGTGAAATTTTAGTATTAGCAGACGAAACAGCCAATCCAAAATTTGTTGCTGCTGATTTATTATCTCAGGCAGAGCATGACGAAATGGCTTCAGCTATTTTAATTACTACCAGTGAAGAAATTGCAGAAAAAGTATCTAAAGAAGTAGACCGCTTTGTTGCCATGTTATCCAGAAAGGAGATTAGTCAGAAATCCTTAGATAATTATGGATACATATTAGTAGCAGAAAATATGGAGGATGCTATTGAAGCAGCCAACGATATCGCTTCCGAGCATTTAGAAATCGTAACAAAAAATGCCTTTGAGGTTATGACAAAAATCCGTAATGCCGGAGCAATCTTTATTGGCGAATACAGCTCCGAACCATTGGGTGATTATTTTGCAGGACCAAACCATGTATTGCCAACAAATGGCACAGCAAAATTCTTCTCTCCATTGGGTGTGGATGATTTTATTAAGAAATCCAGTATTATTTCTTATTCCAGAGAGGCATTGCAGCCTGTATACAAGGATATTGTTCAATTTGCAGAATGCGAAAAATTAACAGCTCATGCAAATTCTATTCGTGTAAGATTTGAAGAGGTGTAAATATGGCAAGAGAAGCAAGCATCAAAAGAACTACAAAAGAAACAGATATCTCTATAAAGCTTGAAATAGATGGAAAAGGTACATCACAGATTAATACAGGAATTGGCTTCTTTGACCATATGTTAGAAGGGTTTTCCAAGCATGGTTTTTTTGATTTAGAAACATCCGTATACGGTGATTTGGTCGTAGATTGTCATCATACCATTGAAGATACCGGTATTGTTCTTGGTGAAGCAATAAAAAAAGCAATTGGTGACAAAAAAGGCATTCGCCGCTACGGCAGCTGCATTTTACCAATGGATGAAACCTTAGTGCTTTGTGCCATTGACTTATCCGGCAGACCATATCTTGTGTTTGATGCAGAATTTACCACAGACCGCGTAGGTTATATGGATACAGAGATGGTAAAAGAATTTTTCTACGCAATTTCCTATAGTGCCGGGATGAATCTTCACATAAAAGTATTGTCAGGAACAAATAATCATCATATAATTGAAGGGATGTTCAAAGCTTTCGCAAGAGCTTTGGATGAAGCTACCAGTATTGATGAGAGAATTACTGGTATTTTATCAACGAAAGGAAGTTTATAGGAGAAGCAAATGGAATTTAAAAATATTGTAGCAACAATCTACTTAAAAGACGGAAAAGCGGTGAAAAGTCCTACCGATTTCACACCGGCTGGGGATGTCTTTGAAAAAGCAAAGATTTATAATGATTGCGGAATTGATAAGATTTTCATTTTTGATTTATCTGATGATGATGACGAACATGAAATAAATCTTAATACCATAAAAAATCTTAACCGCAATCTTGAAATTAAGGTATGTGCCGGGGGAAATATCAACCGTTTTGAAGATATCAAAAAAATATTTTATGCCGGCTGTCTTCAGGTTATGCTCAACGGCTCTAAGCCTGAAAGTATTGCCCTTGCAGAAGAAGCCAGCAAGCGATTTGGTAAGGATCGTATACTTGTATCTGTAAAAAATGTTGACTTTATTTTCAAAAATAAAGAAGCTATGGAAGAAAACTTCCATGAAATGTTAGTATTTGACAAGAATATGTTAGATGCAGTAGAGAATATTACCACTATTCCTGCTGTAGTTGTTGTGGATGAATATAATATTAAGGAGCTCGTTTCTATTTTTAAGCGGGATTCCGTCCGTGGTATTACAGGACGCTTTGTATCCGACTTAGATCAGGATATTATGTTGTTAAAAACAGAGCTTTCCGGTTATGGATTACATATGGTCAACTTCACCTCCTCCTTAAAATGGTCAGATTTTAAACTAAATTCCGATGGGATGGTTCCTGTAATTGTACAGGATTACAGAACAGACGAAGTATTAATGCTTGCCTATATGAATGAGGAAGCGTTCCTTTGTACCATCAATTCCGGTAAGATGACCTATTTTAGCATAAGCCGTCAGGAAATTTGGATGAAGGGTGAAACCTCAGGACATATTCAATATGTAAAATCCTTAACCGCAGATTGTGATTATGATACCATTTTAGCAAAGGTATCCCAGATTGGACCAGCCTGCCATATAGGCAATCCAAGCTGTTTCTTCAATCCAATCGTAAAGAAAGAATACATAGAAAAGAATCCATTGAAGGTATTTGAAGATGTCTACGATATTATTATGGATAGAAAGCTAAATCCAAAGGATGGCTCTTATACCAACTACTTATTTGAAAAAGGAATCGATAAAATTCTAAAGAAAGTAGGAGAGGAAAACACCGAAATTATCATTGCAGCCAAAAATCCAAATCCTGAAGAAATCAAATACGAAATATCTGATTACCTTTATCATTTAATGGTACTCATGGCAGAAAAGGGTGTGACATGGGAAGATGTTACACAGGAATTATCCCAACGATAAATTTATCGCATAATGCAGGACATTCTGCGCATATAGTATAAACAACCAATACAGGAGTTTTATCTATGCGAATAGAAGATGTAAATGCCAGAAAAGCCTACATACAAAGTGTTCGGCAATCCTTTGATAACCCGAACCGAACTTACGAATTTGAATACGACACTAACCATACAAAAGGAGAAGCCGAAGATAGCTTCTCCTTTTGTAAAGTCCGACTGTTAATAGCTGTATTTATTTTTGCAGCCTATGTACTCTGTGACCAGACAAATACTTCCTTTTATCAATATTCTACCCAGGAAGTGGCTGACAAAATTGCGCAAAATTACGACTATACGAAAATTCAGGAAGAGGTTGTGCAGGTATTTCATCAAACAATGGACACCGAATATTTTTCCAACCAGTAATTTACCTGCAGCATAAAAGCTAACATCTGTGGTCCTGCCATCAACTGACCATACCATGGTCTGCCATAATCTGACGGACTATTTAAAAATCTTTGCACCTTTTTCGTATCTAATAAGCTGCGAATTGGTGCATTTGGTGTAGCTAAAACCTCTTTTAACTGCCTTCCTAACATCCGTTCATACTGTGGATCATAGGTCTTTGGATAAGGACTCTTTTTTCTCCAGAGAATATCTGCCGGAAGATAATCTTTTCCTGCATGACGAAGGAGTCCTTTTACAATCCCATTCGCGCACTTCATTTCCCACGGAATATTAAATACATATTCTACAATACGATGATCTGCAAAGGGAACTCGCGCCTCTAAACCGTTATACATACTCGTTCTATCCATTCGATCTAAAAGGGTTACCATAAACCATCGAAGATTTAAGTAGGCAATTTCACGGCGTCTTTTTTCTTCCGGCGAATCCTCTGTTAGAAGAGGCGTTTCCTGTATTGTCTTTTCATAGGCGGCATGCACATATTCTTCCATTCGTAACTCACGAATCAATGCATTATCTAGTAATATCTGTCTTGGCTTCATATTTGGCGACCATGGAAATGCATCCGTAGCAAAGGCATCTTTACTATGAAACCATGGATAGCCTCCAAATATTTCGTCCGCACATTCCCCCGTCAATGTCACTTTATTAAAGGGAACTACCTGTGAACAAAAGTAGAGCATAGAAGACTCTACATCCGCCATACAAGGCAAATCTCTGGCATCCACCGCTTTGTACAGACATTCTAGCTGGTCTGTATTGCTGCATTCTAAGAAACGATGATTTGTACCGCAATATTCCACCATTTGTTCTACAAAAGGCCGATCCTGACTAGGCTGAAACCGATTGGATTTAAAATATTTGTTATTATCAACAAAATCAAAGGAAAATGTATTTAGTTCTTTGCCCTGTGCATGAAGCTCCTTTGCACATATAGCTGTCACTAAGCTGCTGTCAATCCCTCCGGATAGGAAGGTACTGATTGGAATATCGGATAACATCTGCTTTTTGACAGAATCCTCAATTAGCCATGCTGTTTTTTCGATGGTCTTATCAAATGAATCCTCATGAGGATGACTTTCCAGTTTCCAAAATGCCTCATCATAAAAAGCTGCGCCATCTACAATCATACAATGTCCCGGCAGTACTTCAAATATATCCTTGAACACACCTTTACCATAAGATTTTGCCGGACCTAACGCAAAAATTTCGCACAAGCCATCTTTGTCTACGATTGGCTTTACATTCGGATAAGCAAATAACCCCTTAATCTCAGATGCAAAGATAAAGGTATTTTCTTTTTTTGTATAAAACAATGGCTTTACACCCAGACGATCCCTGAATAATAATAATTTTCTAATAGTAGAATCCCATATAGCAATCGCAAAAATACCATTCAACCTCTGTATAAATGCCTTTCCATACATCATATAGCCTATAAGGATGACTTCTGTATCACTTGTTGTCTCAAAGGAAGCGCCCACGGATAAAAGCTCCGCTTTAAGCTCCTTCATGTTGTAAATTTCTCCGTTAAAAACAATCGCACATTCACGACCTAAATGCCTTCTAATCATAGGCTGTTGTCCGGTTACAAGATCAATAATTGTCAATCTTACATGGCCAAGTCCACAGTTTTCCCGAAGATAAGTCCCTTCACCATCTGGTCCGCGATGTCTTTGAACCGTATTCATATGATTTAATACATCCATCCATTTGGCCTTTTCCTTTGTATAATCCATATCAAGATTACAAAAACCGGCGATTCCGCACATAAATTTTCTCCTTAATTCATAAGATTTTTTCAGCAGAGGATTGGCTGATACTGTTTTCCTTCCAAAGCCGACTCGATGGATGGAATCAATAGACTCGTATGCGCAATCATAGAATTTGGTTTCTTCACCGGATCATCCTGACCAAAAGGAACAAAATATACATTTTTAGCATTTAAAAGAAGACCTATATTTTTCATGTTCATTCCTAAAGCATCATTGGTAGAAATAGAAATCAAAAGCGGCTTATTATTGCGCAAATGAGCCTTTGCAGCCATTAGTACAGGTGTATCCGTTATCCCATTAGCAAGCTTTGCGATCGTATTTCCGGTACAGGGTAATATAACCAGAATATCCAACAGACTTTTGGGGCCAATCGGTTCTGCCTGTGGAATAGTAAGCATCGGTTTAATTCCTGTTATTTCCTCTGCTTTTTTCACAAAATCGCAAGCTTTTCCGAAACGACAATCAATCGTCTGGGATGCATTAGAAAAAATTGTCTGAACAATTGCTCCTTCTGCTTTTAATCTAATCAGTTCTTCAAATACTTTTTCATAAGTACAAAATGAGCCTGTAAATGCAACGCCCACATGTTTTCCTTTTAATGACATGACAAACTCCTTTCAATCATGATTGACATATTGATAAACAGCATTTTTCATTGCTATGGCTGTAGAGTAGGGTGCATATTTCCCCGGAAGTGAGAGAGCAGATATTGCCTTAACGGAAAGCTCCTTTGCAGCCTCATAGTCTACACCGCCGGGAGCAGATGCAATATCTACGATAAGGGCTGATGGCTGTATTTTTAAAAGTATTTTTTTATCTAAAATGACGGTTGGAATCGTATTAAATATAAATGCAGAATGCTCTATATTTTCTTCTAATTCTTCTATGTGACATATTTTATCTGCAATGATGGAAGCCTGCACAAGCTCTGTCTCTGCTCTGGCAGCAACAGTGACCTCACAAAACATTCCTTTTAAATATGCAGTAAGAGTTCTTGCACATTTTCCATATCCTAACACCATACACTTACTTTTGTGCAGATTCATTGGACTGCCTTTGATTGCTTCACAAATAGCTCCTTCTGCCGTTGCAATCGTATTAAAATGAGCCAAAGAAACATCCTGCATATAATCAAATACCTGCACACCTTTTTCTAAAGCCGCCACCTTAAAATCCTTTGGTATACATCCGGCACAGAATATCTGCCCTTTTTTCAGATAGAGAAGTATTTCTAAATCTTTATTCAAGGGAATCGGACATAAAATACATCTGGCATTTTTTGCAGCTTCCTCCAAGGAGGAAAATATATACGCCTGCTCTATTGGCTTACAGATATCATAAACACCCACTTTAGCATTATCTTTAATCCATGCATCCGCTAAATACACCTGACGCAAATCCCCACCAATTACTGCATAATCAAAAAGATAAGAATGCATTTATACACTCCCAAAAAACATTTCGAATTATTTTATGCAGGAATAGAAAAAGTGTGTTATACTACAGCAAGGGACAAGAAGCTTGCCCCGAATTATTACGATAAAGGAATAGAAAAGTATGAAAAAATTAGCTTTAAGTGATGAAATACTTTTAGAAATTGACAAACCCGCCCGTTATATCGGCAACGAGGTTAATTCTATTGTAAAAGACTGGGAAAAAACAGACATCCATTTTGCCATGTGTTTTCCTGATGTATATGAAATCGGTATGTCTCATTTGGGCATTCAGATTTTATATGATATGTTCAACAAAAGAGAAGATGTCTGTTGCGAACGCGTGTATTCCCCATGGCCGGATTTACACAAAATCATGAAAGAACATAAGCTTCCTCTATTTGCCTTAGAATCCCAGAAACCGGTAAAGGATTTTGATTTCTTGGGCATTACCATTCAGTATGAAATGTGTTATACCAACATATTACAGGTTATTGATTTAGCACAGATTCCAATGCTTGCCACAGAGCGAAGCATCGACGATCCGTTTATCATCGGTGGCGGTCCATGTGCATACAATCCAGAGCCTTTAGCCGATTTCTTTGATATGTTTTACATCGGCGAAGGAGAAATCAGCTATAATGCTTTATTTGATTTATACAAGGAATGGAAATCTTCCAAAAAAAGCAGAGAAGAATTTTTAAAACAGGCTGCAAAGATTCCCGGAATCTATGTACCATCCCTTTATAAAGTAACCTACAACGAAGATGGTACAATCCAGGCATTTACTCCGATAGAAGATGGAATTCCTGCCAAAATAGAAAAACAGCTTGTCATGGATATGACTTCTTCTCCATATCCGGAAAAACCGTTAGTTCCATTTATTAAGGCTACGCAGGACAGAGTCGTATTAGAAATTCAGCGCGGCTGTATCCGTGGCTGCCGTTTCTGTCAGGCTGGGATGATTTATCGTCCTACAAGAGAAAAAGATGTAGAAGTATTAAAGCAATATGCCTACAATATGCTAAAAAATACTGGACATGAAGAGATTTCCTTAAGCTCTTTAAGTTCTTCAGATTATTCCGAGTTAAAAGAATTAGTAACTTATCTTATTGATGAATTTAAAGGAAACGGTGTAAACATCTCCTTACCATCTTTGCGAATTGATGCCTTTTCCTTAGATGTTATGAGCAAGGTGCAGGATATCCGTAAGAGCAGTCTGACCTTTGCACCTGAAGCAGGTTCTCAGCGGCTTAGAGATGTAATCAATAAAGGTTTAACCGAAGAAGTGATTTTACAGGGCGCAGGAGAGGCATTTGAAGGAGGCTGGCAGAAGGTTAAGCTTTACTTCATGTTAGGCTTGCCTACAGAAACCGTAGAAGATCAGGAAGCCATTGCAGACCTTGCGAATAAAATAGCTGTGCGCTATTACGAGATTCCAAAAGAGCAAAGAAAAGGCAAATGCCAGATTACGATTAGTACCTCCTTCTTTGTTCCAAAGCCATTTACCCCATTCCAGTGGGCAAAAATGTATCCAAAGGAGCATTACTTAGAGTGTGCAAGAACGGTAAACGAAGCTGTTAAAAATCAGTTAAATAAAAAGAGTATTAAATATAACTGGCACGAAGCAGATGTAACTGTTTTGGAAGGTATTTTAGCCAGAGGTGACAGACGACTGGGAAAAGCTCTTTTAGCAGCCTATGAAAATGGCTGTCTTTTCGACGCATGGAGCGATTTCTTTGACAATGAAAAATGGATGGATGCCTTTGCAAAAACTGGCATAGATCCTGATTTCTATACATTAAGGGAACGCGCATTAGATGAAATCTTCCCATGGGATTTTATTGATGCAGGTGTTACCAAAGACTTCTTAAAACGCGAATACGCCAATGCATTAGCAGAAAAAGTCACACCAAACTGCCGTATGCAGTGTAATGGCTGTGGAGTAGGAAAATACAAAGGAGGTGTCTGCGTTGAGAATAAGAATTAAATTCAAAAAATACGGCGTCATGAAATTTATCGGACACTTAGATATCATGCGTTATTTCCAGAAATGTATGCGCAGGGGCAATATCGACATCGCCTATTCCGAAGGCTTTAGTCCACACCAGATTATGTCCTTTGCAGCACCACTTGGTGTAGGCATTACCAGTGACGGCGAATATTTAGATATTGAAGTAAATTCTACCAAAAGCTCAGAAGAATCCTTAAAAGACTTAAATGCCGTTATGCTAGAAGGGATTGAGATTACTTCTTACCGCAAACTAGGAAATTCCGATAAAAAAGCTATGTCCTTAGTGGCAGCAGCAGATTATGAGCTTTTCATTAAAGAAAATTATGAAGTACCTGATGTGAATTTCGAAGCTGCTTTAGAAGAATATTTCCATAAACCTTCAGAAATCTTAATCACCAAACAGACAAAAAAATCCGAAAAGGTTATGGACTTAAAGAAGCTTGTCTATGATTTTAAGATTCGCCGCGATGAAAACAATCGTCCGGTATTTTACCTTCATGTCTGTACAGGAAGTACCGACAACTTAAAGCCGGAATTGGTTTTATCCTCTTTTTATGAATACTTAGGCTTAGAATTTCATCCATTATCCATCCAGATTCATCGTATAGATGTATATGGAGATATTAATGGCAAATTCGTATCCTTAGGTGAGATGGGAGAAATCATTGAGTAACCGAATTATTATTACAAAAGAAGCAATCAAGCAAAAAGAATATATTGTGACTGCGTTATTCGAAGATAACCGCATGATAGAAGTAAGCTGCGATAATACCCGGGATAGAAATATCCTGGGTAATGTCTATGTAGGCAAAATCAAACGGATTGTATCAAAAATCAATGCTGCCTTTATAGAAATTGCACCGGGTGAAATGACATATCTTCCATTAGAGGATGTAAAATCCCCCATGATGGTAAAGCAGCTTCGAGAAGGCAAATTAACAGAAAATGATGAAATAGTCGTCCAGATAGCCAAAGAAGCTGTTAAGACTAAATCACCTACCGTAACTACTAATATCACCTTTCAAGGAAATGCCGTCGTACTGACTACAGAAAACAAAAAGCTTGGCATTTCCCAAAAGCTAGATAAAAGTAAACGGAAGCATTATCAGGAAATTTTCGCCGATAAGAAAACTGACGAATTTGGTCTGATAATTCGAACAATTGCAGGAAATTATGCGGATGATGAAATTTTTGCAGAATTCGACAGCATTTATGCTAAATTTCAACAAATACAGGCAACCTACAAGCACCGTACCTGTTATAGCTGTCTGTATCATGGAGCTTCCCCCTATATTGCTGGAGTGAAAGAACGATTATCCGGTAATATAGAAAAAATTATAACGGATGATAAAGAGATTTATCAGGAATTGGTGGAAGAAAGCGGTTTTAAACCGGAGCATATTGTCTATTATGAGGATAATTTGCTTTCTTTATCCGCATTATATGGTTTAAAGTTCAAGCTAGAAGAAGCTCTACAGGAGCGTGTATGGCTAAAATCCGGAGCATATTTGATTATCCAGCCTACAGAAGCATTAACTGTTATTGATGTCAACAGCGGTAAATGTATAAAGGGTAATCAGAAGGATTTTTATCTTAAAGTAAACTTAGAGGCAGCAGAAGAGATTGCCAGACAGCTGCGGCTTCGAAATATATCAGGAATTTGTATTGTGGACTTTATCAATATGGATACAGAAGAGGCCCGTCAGGAATTAGTACGGGAATTGAAAAAGTATTTGGCAAAGGATACGGTTCCTGTGGTGTTTGTGGACTTTACGAAGCTTGGGTTGGCGGAGATTACGAGAAAAAAGGTGAAGAAGCCGTTGTGGGAGCAAGTGAAGTAGGATATAATATAAAAATAAAAAGGAAAAAGAGGTGATTACATTGGGAAGAACTGTTGGAATAGGTGTTCAAGATTTTGAAAAACTAATCGTAGATAATCTTTTTTATATAGATAAGACATCCCTTATCAAGGAATGGTGGGAAAGCGAAGATAGCGTAACCTTAATTGCTAGACCGCGACGATTTGGAAAAACCTTAAACTTCAGTATGTTAAACCGATTTTTCTCTTTGGAATATAGTGGAAAAGGGGATGTATTTGAAGGACTTTCTATTTGGGAAGAAGAAAAATACAGAGAACTTCAAGGTACTTATCCCGTTATAAATCTGTCCTTTGCAAATGTAAAGGAGCAGAATTTTGCAGATACTAAGAAACGAATTTATCAACTACTGACGAATTTATACAATAAATTCCATTTTTTGCGAGATAGCGAGTTATTAACAGAGGTAGATAAACAGTATTTTGATAGAATATCTTTCGATATGGAGAGCACAGATGCAACATTGTCATTATATCAGCTATCCGATTATTTACATCGATATTATGGAAAAAAAGTAATTATTCTTTTGGATGAATATGATACGCCTATGCAAGAAGCCTATGTGAATGGATTCTGGGATGAACTGGTGGCATTTATAAGAAGTTTATTCAATGCTACTTTTAAGACGAATCCCTATCTTGAAAGAGCAATTATGACTGGAATTACAAGGGTAAGTAAGGAATCCATTTTTTCTGATTTAAACAATTTAAAAGTAGTCACTACTACTTCCGATGAATATGCTACATCATTCGGCTTTACTGAAGAAGAGGTTTTTGCTGCATTGGATGAGTGTGATTTATTGGATAAAAAAGAATGTGTGAAGGAATGGTATAATGGATTTATTTTTGGAACACATACGGATATTTATAACCCATGGTCAATATTAAATTTCTTAGATACCGGAAATATAACTACCTATTGGGCAAATACCAGTTCTAATAGTTTGGTAGGAAAGCTTCTTCGTGAAGGAAACGGAACAATTAAAAAGAAATTTGAAGAGCTTATGCAAGGGAAACATCTGTATGTTCCGATAGATGAACAGATTGTATACAATCAGTTGGATGATAATGATGAAGCTATATGGAGCCTGTTACTTGCAAGCGGATACTTAAAAGTGCTAAGTCATGATGAATTAGACAGTATAGCGTATGAAGAAGATGCCTATTATGAACTTGCAATAACCAATCGTGAAGTACGGGTTATGTTCAAAGGCATGATTCAATCATGGTTCCATAGAACAGGTGCAGAATATAATGCGTTTATCAAGGCAATGCTTACACAGGATACAGATGCAATGAATGCGTATATGAGTCAGATAAGCTTAGAATTATTTAGCAGTTTTGATACTGGAAAAAGAGCTTCTCAAAAAGCACAGCCAGAGCGATTCTATCATGGATTTGTATTAGGACTAATCGTAAGCATGCAAAGAGACTATATTATAACTTCAAATAAGGAAAGTGGTTTTGGAAGATATGATGTAATGATAACGCCAAAAAATCTTAAAGCAAATCCGGCAGTTATTATAGAATTTAAGGTATTAAATCCAAGAAGAGAAACATCATTAGAAGAAACCGTTGCCAAAGCACTTGCCCAGATAGAAGAAAAGCAATATTCCACAGATTTACTTGCAAAAGGAATTCCTGAAAATAGAATTTATAAATATGGATTCGCATTTGAAGGTAAACAGGTACTGATTGAAAAATCAGACGATTAAAGAAAAAAATTGGAAAAAATGCTTTTAAAAACTGTAAGAATCTTAAGAAAATCACAATTAAGAGTACCCAGTTAAAGAGCATTGGCAAAGGTGCATTTGAAAACATTCACGCAAAATGCAAGATTAAAGTTCCTGCTTCTAAATTAAAGAGTTATAAGAAGCTATTAAAAATAAAGGACAGAAGAAATCTGTTAAAATCGTAAAATCATACTATGATAAGCCAGAGAGATACAGAATCGTAGCTCTGGCTTATTATATTATCCTAAAACACCAAATCCATAGTTGTAAACCACAATAGAATTGGATAGAATAAAGATATAAAAAAGTAGAATATTTACGGCAAAAATACTAAACAAGGTTCTAAAACTCATGAAAACACACAATAATTTTAATCCTAAAACAGAAAAAATATCAGAAATACATTTAATTAAAACACATATACCAATCCCTATTTCCGTTGAAAATTTTAAAGATTCCGACACCTATATTTTTGAGCTGAATCATACCACAGTTGGCTATGCTTTAATCAAAAACAGAGATATTGACCCTATATTTATATTTATTTTAGAGAAATACAGATACAACAGCTATGGCAGTATTCTTTTTAGAAAATGTCTTGCAATTTTAAGAGACAGTAATCTTGACAGATTGGAATTTCATATAGATTTGAATAATGGGCTTTCTTCGCAGCAAACATGCAAAATTCTACACAAAAACAATGCAAAGCATTTAGCTAATGTAGATGGCATAGCACATTACAAAATCTTTTTTGAACAAAATACTACAGAATTCAGCTTTATAAAACTAAACTGGGATATGCTTCCAGAAGCAGCAGCTCTTATGATTGAAGTTCATCAGGAAATGACCAATAAAGAATGTTATGTTCCAACGGATTTAGATTGCTTATATGAAAAATATAACTCAAACTCTATGATTATCATCGGCTGTTTTGCACCAAAAAATGAATTCCGATTAGCTGCTTTAGCGATATTTGAAATACCTACAGCAGAAGAGTGTTATGCTAATTATACGGATATTCCCTACCCGTTAGAACATTGTATACATACAGAAAACATTGTCGTCGCATCGGCTTATCGGGGACAGCATTTACAGAAACAACTCATTATAGAAGGAGAGAAGCTTGTCAAAGAATCTTTCCCAAAAAGAATTCATGCATTAAGCACGGTACATCCAGATAATATTGCTTCTATGAAAAATTTACAGTATGCCGGTTATCAGTGCGTGAAACATTATGATGTTTTTCCGGATCCTGTGTATAATGGTGCGAGTAGGAATATTATGTATAAGTGTATAAGTATATAAGTTTCAATATCAAGGTTATCAAAATGTGAACAAAACGACAACAGAAGGTTGTGAAAATGTGACACATTTCAAATGACAAGGTTGTGAAAATGTGAATAAAGTGATATTATCAGGATATACTCTATAGATATAATATCATGGAGGATTACATGTATCGAAAAGCAATTGAAAAATTAAAACAATGGAAAAATAAAAAAGAAAGATTACCATTAATTATATTAGGAGCAAGACAAGTTGGTAAGACATGGTTAATGAAAGAGTTTGGAAAAGAATGCTTTGAGGAGATTTGTTATATTAACTTTGAAAATCCTGGCGAAATAGGAGATATATTTGAAGGAAGTATTCAACCAAATAGAATTATCGAATTGTTGGGAGTATACCACGGTAAGAAAATTTCTCCCGAGAATACTTTGTTGATATTTGATGAAATTCAGGAAGTGCCAAGAGCACTTACAGCGTTAAAATATTTTGCAGAAGAAGCACCTGAATATGCTATTTGCTGTGCAGGATCTTTATTGGGGGTTACTCTACATAAAGGAACATCATTTCCTGTTGGGAAAGTAGACTTTATTACCATAAATCCAATGTCCTTTGAAGAATTTTTGTTAGCAAATAATGAAACTATGCTGTTGGAATGGACGAAAGAACATTATAAAGAAATTATGCCAGCAATACTGGTCGAGAAATATGCAGATTATCTTAAGAAATATTTCATTATTGGCGGAATGCCTTCAGCTGTTTCGACATGGATAGAAACAAAAGATTTTTATGAAGTAACAAAAAAACAAAAGCAATTATTATTATCTTATGAAAATGATTTTTCTAAACATGCCCCAGAAAATATAGTACCTAAAATACACCATATTTGGAATTCCATTCCATCACAGTTAGCAAAAGAAAACAAAAAATTTGTATATGGACTTGCAAGAGAAGGGGCAAGAGCCAGAGAATATGAAGATGCACTGCTATGGTTAAAGGATAGTGGAATTATTAGAAAAGTAGGGCTTGTTACAGGAGGTAGACTACCTTTAAAAGCATATGAAAATTTAAAAGCATTTAAAATATATCATTTGGATATAGGTTTACTTAGAGTGATGTGTGAAATAGAACCTCAGATTATCCTAAATTCAGAGACAATTTTTAAGGAATTTATGGGGGCACTTACGGAACAGTATGTTTTACAAGAATTACATGTATCGGAAATACCAACAAATATATATTATTGGAGTGAAGGAGCATCTTCAGAAATAGATTTTATTTTTTCATATAAAAATCACATTATTCCTGTAGAAGCAAAAGCTGGTTTGGTTGTCCATGCACAAAGTTTAAGAGTATTTTGTCAAAGATATGCTCCTGATATCGCAATCCGAACATCTTTAAAAAATTTTCGAAGAGATGAATACATGTTAAATTTACCATTATATATTTTGTGGAATCTTAAAAATATATTAGAGGATATTAAAGGTTACGAATAAATCATGAAAACATTTCATAATTTTAGTTCCAAAGTTTTTAATTCCAAAACAGAAAAAATCCCACAAAATCCCTTGACAAACCCAATTTCATCATTTATTATATATGAGTATGCCGCACAGTGAGGTCTAAGTCTGCAATTTGCAGCACCACAACTGGCGAGTAATGATAAATAGGAGGTGCCATATGTACGCAATTATAGCAACAGGTGGTAAACAGTACAAAGTAGCCG
>JAGALK010000042.1 GCA_017625255.1 Lachnospiraceae bacterium | reverse complement strand
TCCATAGGACTGCCATTCTTCAGTTCTCAAAAAAAACGGCAGATTGGTACTTGGGGAAATTATATTAATCTTGAAATTACATTTTGCGGAAACTCAAGTATTCTAACACTTTAGATTATTATGAACAATTTCACACTGTACGATAAGAAAGCGTAAGCAGAACAGGTGAATGCACTCACCTATTCGTCACTTCGATTCTCACTGTAGCCACACTGTTCATTTGCGCAGGCAAGCTTATTTCCTTTTTCTACCATATAACTGCCACATTTTGGGCATTTTTTCTTAGATGGCTTCTGCCATGACATGAAATCACATTCCGGATTATTTTCACAACCGTAATATTTTCTGCCTTTTTTGGTCTTTTTAATCACAACTTCCTTCTGACAATGCGGACACTCAATACCTGTTTTTTCCAGATATGGTTTTGTATTTCGGCAATCCGGGAATCCCGGACACGCAAGGAATTTTCCGTGTGGGCCATATTTTATTACCATATTTCTGCCGCATTCTTCGCAAATCACATCTGTAACTTCGTCTTCAATTTTTATTTTTTCCAGACCCTTTTCGGCATTTTCTACCGCTTCCTGTAAATCAGGATAAAAATTGCTGACCACTGTTTTCCAATTTACAGTCCCTTCCTCTACTTTATCCAACAAGGATTCCATATTGGCTGTAAACCTGTCATCAACAATCGTCGGAAAAGATTCCTTCATAATAGAATTTACCACTTCTCCAAGCTCTGTCACATAAAGATTCTTGCTTTCTTTTACCACATATCTTCTGCCTAACAAAGTCGTAATGGTTGGAGAATAGGTACTTGGTCTGCCTATTCCTAATTCTTCTAATGTCTTAACCAACGAAGCCTCTGTATAATGTGCAGGCGGCTGGGTAAAATGCTGTTTTTCTTCAAATTCAGCAAGTTCAAGCACTGTATTTTCATCTATAGATTTCAAAAGGACATTATTCTCTGCTTTTTCATCCTCATCACTTGTATATACAGACATAAAACCATCAAATGCAATTCTGGATGCAGATACGGAGAAACGATATTCTCCTGCAGAAATTTTTACGGAGGTAGTTTCGTAAATCGCATTGCTCATCCTGCTGGCTGCAAAGCGTTTCCAAATAAGCTGATACAAACGAAACTGATCTCTGCTAAGAGAATCCTTCACCAATGCCGGTGTTCTGGTAATATCGGATGGACGAATAGCTTCATGTGCATCCTGTATTTTGCCGGATGTTTTTTTATTTTCTGTACTCTCCGCAACATATTTATCGCCATATGCACCGGCAATATAACTTCTTGCTGACGCATCTGCTTCTTCGGAAATTCGTACAGAGTCCGTTCTCAAATAGGTAATCAGACCAACGGTGCCCTGTCCTTTAATATCCACACCTTCATATAACTGTTGAGCAAGACGCATAGTTTTTTGAATAGAAAAATTTAATATCTTAGATGCTTCCTGCTGTAAGGTACTTGTTGTAAAAGGCAATGGTGCTTTTTTTACTCTTTCCCCTTTTTTTATTTCTGCCACCTTATAGGAAGCGGTTTTTAAATCATCCTTTATTTTTTCTACTTCCTGCAAAGAGGAAATATTTATTTTTCCAGAGGCATTTCCATGAAATTTAGCTGTTAAAGGGCGTTTTTCCCCCGGAATATTTAATTTAGCTTCTAAAGTCCAGTATTCTTCCGGAATAAATGCATTAATTTCCTCTTCTCTATCGCAAATCAATCGAAGAGTTACTGACTGCACTCGTCCTGCACTTAAGCCTCGTTTTACCTTTGCCCACAAAAGAGGACTGATTTTATAACCCACCATACGATCTAGCATTCGTCTTGCCTGTTGGGCATCTACCAAATCCATATCTACTTCTCTTGGCTGCTTTAAAGATGCTTTTACCGCATTTTGTGTAATTTCATTAAAACTGATTCTATATACTTTTTTATCTTCTAACTTTAATGCCTTGGATAAATGCCAGGAAATGGCCTCTCCTTCACGATCCGGGTCAGTTGCAAGATAAATTTTATCTGCTTTTTTCACTTCTTTTCTAAGCTTTGCTAAAATATCACCTTTTCCACGAATAGTGATATATTTCGGTTCAAAATCATTTTCTGCATCAAACCCCAACTGGCTTTTTGGCATATCACGCACATGTCCATTCGAAGCTGTAACCTCATAATTCTTCCCCAAGAATTTCTTGATTGTTTTTACTTTTGCCGGTGATTCCACAATGACCAGATACTTTGCCATCTCCAAAACTCCTTTATGCTTGTTTCATTTTTTTCTGTAATGATTTTTGAAGGTTTCTTCAATAAATCCTTTTTCCTGCAAACGCACAACAACATCTGTGACTTCAGACGAAGATAACCCTGTCATTTGCATTAATTCTTCCAAATTTTTGGTATGTAAACCGAAACAACTATACAACAACAATTCTTGTTTTTCAAGTGATTTTTTTCTTTTTTCCTGCAAAGGCAATATTTTATCCATGCATAAATCCAGGTCTAATAACAGTTCTTCCACAGATACTATAATCCCTGCCCCCTGCTTGATTAGCGCATTACACCCATAACTTGAGGCATCATCCAGTCTCCCCGGAACCGCATAAACATCTTTGCCCTGTTCCAAAGCAAAATCTGCTGTAATCAATGAACCGCTCTTTTTTTTAGCTTCCACAACAATAATAATATCGGAAAAAGCACTAATCAGACGATTTCTTGCCGGAAACCTCCACGGAGCCGGCACAGTTCCCGGTGAATATTCAGACAAAATGCCTCCCTTTTCCAAAATACGATGATAAAGCTCTCTTCCCCCTTTGTTATTCGGATAACACACATCTACGCCACATCCTAATACAGCGTAAGTCTTTCCGTTTCCATGAATAGCTCCCCAATGTCCAAAGGAATCTATTCCAACTGCCATACCACTGACAACACTTATACCACAGGCAGAAAGCTTTTTTCCCAGTTCTAACGCTATAGTTCTGCCATATTCAGAACAGGCACGAGAACCTACAATTGCTGCTGTCGGCTCATTTTCCGTCGGAAAATTCCCTTTATAAAACACTGCATAGGGACAATCCCCCAGACAATATAGCCTTTTCGGAAAGCATTTATCTTCTATGCTCACCATAGATACTCCTGCAGCTTCCAGCCATTCTGCTTCTTTATTTAAATCCCAGGATTTTTTGGTCGCTAAAATTTCATCTATTTCCTCCTGCAAAATACCATATATGGATGCAAGCTGCTTTTCTTTCATATAATAAAGCTCCTTCGCTCCTCCACAATATTCTACTAAGATTTGTTTCTTTTTATTCTTTATTCCGGTTATTGATTGCAGCCAGTATTGATATTTCCATTCTTCCATTTGCACTACTCCCAATATTTATTATCCAGCATCCGATAGCAAACTGCTTCATTTAAATGCTTTTGTTCTATTTCTTCGCTATTTTCCAAATCCGCAATTGTCCTTGCTACTTTTAAGATTTTGTAATATCCTCTGGCAGATAATTCCATAGACTGATAGATATTTTTCATAAATTTCTTCTGTTTTTCACGCAACGGACAATAGATATCTATACTTCCTGAGGGAATCTGGCTGTTATAGAATATATCTGTCCCGGCAAATCGAAGTTTTTGTCGTTCTACAGCCGCTATTACACGATTTCTGATGCTGTATGAACTTTCATTTTCAGCCTTTCCCGTCAATTCTTCATACTTCATCAAAGGGGCTTCTGTACAAATATCTATTCTATCCAATAGTGGTCTGCTGATTTTTCCAAGATAGCCTTCTATCTGATTATCCCTGCAATTACAGCGGTTTCTATCAGGAAAATATCCGCATTTACATGGATTCATGGCTGCCACCAGCATAAAATCCGCCGGATAATGATAGGAACCGGACTGACGAACCAGACAAATTTGCTTATCCTCCATAGGCTGTCTTAGTATTTCCAGTGTAGTTTTTTTAAATTCCGGTAATTCATCCAGAAACAACACACCCTGATGTG
Source organism: Lachnospiraceae bacterium (assembly GCA_017625255.1). GTDB lineage: Bacteria > Bacillota > Clostridia > Lachnospirales > Lachnospiraceae > Roseburia_B. Next base: position 4,646 of record JAGALK010000042.1, on the reverse strand, counting down.
CCAGACTAATTTCTCCGGGTTTCGGAATACTTCCGCCTCCGGATAACCCATTTGGACTGATTGTATGATGCGGACTTCGAAAGGGTCTATGCTGTAATAATCTCCCATTTTCCGGCAGCATTCCGCATATACTGTATATTTTAGATACTTCTAACTGCTCCTTTTCTGTCATTGGCGGCAGGATTCCGGGGATTCGTCTTGCCAACATGGTCTTTCCGCTTCCCGGAGGTCCAATCATTAGAAAATTATGCCTTCCTGCCACAGCAACTTCACATGCCCGTCTTAGCATGCGTTGTCCGTTAATCTCAGAAAAATCCGGTTGTTTTTCTTCTGTTTCTTCTATATGAATAACCGTCTTTTCTTCATATGTTTTTCCCTTTAAATATCCTACTAACTCCTGTATACTTTCCACTGCCCAGATTTCTATGCCGGGAATTCGTTTTGCTTCTTCTAAGTTTTGCTTTGGAACAATACATTTTTTTATGGATTCCTCCCTTGCTTTTACCACAATGGGCAAAATCCCCTTCATCGGCTGTATATTTCCGTTTAAACTAATCTCTCCAAGTACAAGTGTACTTTCCAATTTGGAAGCATCAATTTCACCTAATGCAGCCAAAATTGCTATGGCAATGGGTAAATCAAAACCAGAACCAGACTTTTTTACATCTGCTGGTGACAAATTCACAGTAATTCTCTTTGCCGGAAGTAAATATCCGCTGTTTCTCAATGCTGTACGCACTCTTTCCTTTGCTTCTTTTACTTCTGATGACAAAAAACCTACCATCTCAAATATCGGCAAACCATTACTCACATCTGCTTCTACACAAATACAAACGCTCTCTAAACCGCGCACACTGGCGGTAAATATTCTGCTATACACCTTTCACTCCCTATTGTCAAATGGGATTATTTAGCGAAATACTAATGATAATTATAGATAAAAAGATGGAAACATTTTAACATGCTTTCCATCTTTTTTAAAGGGTTTTCAGAAATTATTTTTCAATTTTTCTAATGCCTTTTTTTCAATTCTTGACACATAAGAACGGGATATATCCAGCTGAGCTGCTATTTCTCTTTGTGTCACAGGTTTTTGTGCTCCCAAACCATACCGCAAAAATAATATCTGTTTTTCTCTCTCGTCTAAAACAGCAGGAATCAGTTCATATAGCCGAACTATCTGTCTTTTTAATTCCATCTGCTCTACTACATCAAATTCTTCTGCTTCCACTACATCTACCAATTGTATCTGATTTCCTTCTTTATCTGTTCCAATAGGCTCATAAAGCGAAATATCTTTGGCTGTTTTTTTCTTAGCCCGAAAATACATCAAAAGCTCATTTTCAATACACCTTGCCGCATAGGTTGCCAGCTTACTTCCATGATTTTCCTGAAAAGTGGAAACTGCCTTGATTAACCCTATTGTACCAATGGATATCAGATCCTCCATATCCTCTTCTGTATTCTGATACTTCTTAGAAACATGTGCTACAAGACGCATATTTCTTTCAATTAATGTTTTTTTCGCTTCCTGGTCTCCCTCTTTCCATCTTCTTAAGCACTCTTTTTCTTCTGCTGCACTTAGAGGGGATAAAAAAGTTTTCAAGCTAACACCTCAAAAACTTACTTGATATATCCTATGAAAAGGTCATGTTGTTCGTGCCTTTCCATCTTTTTCTTTGCATATTTTATTTTTTTCGCTATAATCGTAGCAGAATACTTTTTGGGAGGTTATTGTGAAACGAAACTTTAGCTATACAATTACAGAGGCCGATGACGGAATCTCCATTCTTAGCTTTTTGAAAAAGCACGGATATTCAAAAAATGTGATTAAAGAACTAAAAAGAACACCGGCAGGTATTCATCGCAACGGCGAATGGACCTATGTAACCGGAAAGCTTCATACCGGTGACTTATTAGAACTGTGTCTGATTGAAGATACCGGCTCCGAAAATATTGTACCGGTTTTTGCACCATTAAATATCCTATATGAGGACGAAGATATTTTTGTATTGAACAAAGCAGCAGGTATGCCAACCCACCCTTCTATCAGCCACTACGAAAATACTCTCGCAAATGCTTTGGCAGCCTACAACGAAAAACGAAATACCCCTATGGTTTTCCGCTGCATTAATCGACTGGATAAAGATACCAGCGGATTAACCATTGTGGCTAAGCATATGATAAGCAGCGGGCATTTGGGCGATGATATGAAAGCACGAAAAATTCATCGAGAATATCTTGGTATTGCCGAAGGCTATGTAGAGGATGAAGGTACAATCTGTGCACCGATTGGCAGAGCTGATGGTTCTGTCATTGAGCGAAGGGTGGATTTTGAGAACGGAGAACATGCCGTCACTCATTTCAAACGCTTAAAATATGAAAATGGGCTCTCCCTCGTCTCTTTCTTATTAGAAACCGGAAGAACCCATCAGATTCGTGTACATATGAAGCATATTAATCATCCACTGATTGGGGATTTTCTCTATAATCCTGACAACCAGTTAATGCAACGGCAGGCGCTTCACGCCTGGCATTTGACCTTCAATCACCCGATTACCGGTGAAGAGATGTCATTTGAAGCACCTGTACCTAAGGATTTTATTCTTTTGCCGGATTAACGGATGCGCTCTGTTAATCCGACTTTTTTCTGTACTTTTCTCAATGTCTTATTTGCATAATACTGTGCTTTTTCATCATTCATTTTAATCATAGCATCTAAGTAGCTCTTATCTGCCATTAATTCTGCATAACGAGCCTGAAGCGGTGCTAATTCGTCTGCCACTGCTTCTCCTACTGCCAATTTAAAATCTCCATAACCTTTTCCTGCGAATTCTCTTTCGATTTCTTCATTGGTCTTTCCTGTTACACAGCTATAAATATCCATCAGATTACTGATACCCGGTTTTTCCTCTGCATATCTTACAACAGTATCTGAATCTGTAACTGCGCGTTTGAATTTACGGATAATCGTATCTCTATCGTCTAAAAGCTTAATAGTTGCATTGGCATTTTCATCGGATTTAGACATCTTCTTTTCCGGTTCCTGAAGACTCATAATCTTAGCTCCTGCTTTTGCAATATATGGCTCAGGAATTGTAAATACATCCCCATAAATACTATTAAATCGCTGTGCAATATCTCTGGTAATTTCCAAATGCTGCTTCTGATCAGCACCTACCGGAACTAAATCTGCCTGATACAACAAAATATCTGCTGCCATAAGCACCGGATAAGTATAAAGTCCGGCATTGATATTATCTGCATGCTTTGCCGCCTTATCTTTAAACTGTGTCATACGATTCAGCTCACCCATATAGGTAAAGCAGCTTAAAATCCAGCTTAATTCCGCATGACCGGATACATGAGACTGGTAATAAATACAGTTTTTCTCCGGATCTAATCCGGCTGCTACATACAAAGCATATAAAGAACGGGCATTTTTTCGAAAATCTGCCGGAACCTGTCTAACGGTCAGTGAATGTAAATCCATAACACCATAAAGACACTCATATTCCTCATTTAATGTCACCCAGTTTTTTAATGCTCCCAGATAATTTCCCAAAGTTAATGTTCCTGTTGCCTGCATTCCGCTGTATAAAAGCTTCTTATCGTTTATCATTTTCTAATCCTTCTTTCTTTTATTTTTCAAAACATCTGTACGAATATAGGAAAATACCGCATCTTCGCCTTCTTCTGCTAACATATGCAGCAGTTTTTCCAGTAAAGCTCTGGTTTCTTCATGCATCATATAATGCTCTTTTCCATTTTCATAATATTCTAATGGATGTCTGTTTGTATAGGCTTCCTTTTGATAATTTTTGGAAGCAGAAATTCTATCTATAAACATTTCCACCACATATTTCGTCGGCATAGGCATTCCTGCCATTAAACCGTGATTCTCTGGTGAATAATCAATCCAATACTCTAAATGATGCTTGTTCCTGCCCTTATGATGCAGCCACGCCGCAGAATACCCTTTATCTAAGCGTTCTGCATTGTTTGGACTTTTATTTCCCTGATAATATTTGCAGCCCACCAGAAATTCAACAGGACTATATTTTGACATATCATGAAAAAGTCCCTGTCTATACAGACCTACTTTAAAACATCCTTTTCGTACCAGATTTTTGTGACGAAGTATCGTCTTTAAATGCTGCCACGCTTTCATGTCCATCTCTCCTGATTCTATCTTCCTATTATAATGCATACGCTATGAGCTTCCAACTCATAACTGTTCTCTTCTATTTCTTCCTGATTGGCTAAAAATGCCTGCTTATCAGAAGTATTCATAATCAAATACCATTTTCTCTTATTTTTTTGCTTTGGTAACGCAAGTTTTTTGGCAAAATCAGAAAAATTAAAACCAATGTAGATATCTTCTGACTCATCCGCATACTTCCCACAATATAAAATCCCCAACGCTCTGCGATTCATATACTGTGGTGAAATCCATGCACTTTCCTCATGATAGGATAAATCCGGATATCCACAGGCAATTGTATCTGTCATTTGCATTGGATGCTCCATACGAAGTACCAAATGTTCTTTTCTAAACTGAATCATAGATTTTACAAACTTCAGAAAATCTTTTGATATCTTTGTCTGCTTCCAGTCCTTCCAACCGATTATATTATCCTGACAAT
>JAGALK010000041.1 GCA_017625255.1 Lachnospiraceae bacterium | reverse complement strand
AGCACCACACAACTATCAAAAACCGGACGGAAACCTTACACAAAGCACATCTGTCGTCCGTTTCACGACGACATTCCGGAATATCATTCAATCGCGCAAACCGGAATTTACAACAAAGAAGAGAGCCAACAAATTCGATGACGGTTCGAATTTGTTGGCTCTCTTTCTATAAACTATACAACAATTAAGCCATTTCGTTTACAAGTTTTGTAATACGGGAAACTTTTCTTGCTGCATTATTTTTGTGATAAACACCTTTGTTTGTTGCTTTTGCAATTGTGGAAATTGCAGCAGTTAAAGCAACCTGTGCTTCTTCTTTGTTCTTAGCTTCAACAGCAGCTTCTACCTTTTTGATAGATGTTTTAACAGCAGATTTGATAGATTTGTTTCTTGCAGTTTTTGTTGCTGTAACTAATACTCTTTTTTTAGCAGATTTAATGTTAGCCAATGCGGACACCTCCAATATGCGAATAGTAATAATTGTTATTTTTCTTTTGTGTTATTTAGAGCCGGACACGGACGATCTAATATACACATCAAATAGTATTTTAGGGCAAGTTTCTTTTAATGTCAATACATATTTCTTTTATTTTTGCAAAAAATACTAAAAAAACATACAAAGGTGGTGCCGGAATGTATCAGGTTCGGACGGATCTGGCTTTAGAAGCAAGAGAAAAATTTCAAGATGCAAATGTAGAGGTGAAAGGGGTAAAGGTAACACAGGATAAGCCACATGGAAATATGATAGTGACAAAGGTTTCTATCGAAACAGAAAATGGTGCAAAAATAATGGGAAAACCGAGGGGAAACTATATCACCTTGGAAGCACCGGATATGGTGGATGGGGATGAGGATTACCATAGAGAAATATCAGAGGAATTGGCGAAAATTTTAAGAGAGCTGATTCCAATGGAAAAAAGGGAACTGTCTGTCTTGGTTGTAGGCTTGGGAAATCGGGAAGTAACACCGGATGCTTTAGGCCCAAGGGTCGTGGATAACATGATGATTACCAGACATATTATCCGTAAATTTGGAAAATATGCGTTTGGTTTGACAAGAAACCATCAGATTAGCAGTATTGTGCCGGGGGTTATGGCACAAACTGGGATGGAAACTATGGAAATTATCAAAGGGGTATTAGAAGAAACGAAGCCGGATTATATTATTGCAGTGGATGCTCTTGCGGCTAGAAGTACAAAACGACTAAGCCGTACGATTCAAATTACGGACACAGGTATTTCACCGGGTTCCGGTGTAGGGAATCATCGACATGCCATGAACAAAGAAAGTATGGGAATACCTGTAATTGCCATTGGGATTCCGACGGTCGTGGATGCAGTGACTATCGTAAGTGATACAATGAGCAATTTAGTAACAGCAATGGAAGAAAGTAAAAGACTCGAAAATATAGGAGAATCCATCAGTTATTTAGAGGAAGCAGAAAAAAATGAATTAATCAGAGAATTGCTTTCTCCAAATTTAAATACCATGTTTGTTACTCCAAAAGATATTGATGAATCTGTGAAGCGATTAAGCTATACCATATCGGAGGGAATTAATATGGCATTTTTTCCGGCATAAACTGCCTGTCTATGCATATATATTTAAGTGGCAGGAGTGATAGCGTGAATAAAAAAGTAAAAAAATTATCAGCAATTTTGATTTTATTAATGTTGTGCGTTTGTATTTTTTCAGGGAATCTGATTCGTGAAGATTCCCTGATACAAACAGTTATTCGTCAAGGAAAAAGTGAAGCGTATATGATGATGCTAAAAACAGCAGCACCGACTCTTACATATGAGGGTACACAAAAAAATGCGGCAGAATATTTTATGGATAAGATTTTTGAAACAATTCCGGTATACGGCTATGTAACGCATACAGAGGATTACACAACTCTGACGGAAAGTGATATTTCTTATGAAACTATCATAGCAAGAGAAGCTGCAGATGAAAATTACATAGACGAAGAAACAGGAGAAGTTGTTATTCAAGGAGAAAGTCAATCAACCAAAGAAGCGAAGGTAGTAGTAGAAAAAGTACCGCAGGGAGAAATTCCTGAAAAAGAGCAGACCAAGGAAAATAAAAATACGAATGAACAGGTATCAGAAGAAATGATACAGACCAAGGAAGCACAAAAAGAGACAGAAAAAATATCGAATGGTATAAATTCAACCTTTGTCCCAAGAACAGAGAAGGCAGTAAGTTTTCCGCAGGAAAAATTAAATGATTTTGATTATTTGCTGCAGAATTTTTATGTGGTAGACAGAACCACCACTATTGATAGTAGTCAGTTAAATGCGGCTGATCTTTTAAGCAGAAATATGAAGCTTACGCATACGCCGGATGCGCCTCAGATTTTGATTTATCATACCCATTCACAGGAAGGGTTTGTGGATTCTGTAGCAGGAGATCCATCTACGACTATTGTAGGAGTGGGAGCATATCTGCACAAATTGCTAGGCTCCTATGGCTTTCATGTTTTGCATCATACGGGAGAATATGATGTAGACAGCAGAGATGATGCCTATTCAAAGGCAGGACCTGCAATTGAACAGATTCTAAAGGAGAATCCAAGTATTGAAGTGGTGATTGATGTACATAGAGATGGTGTAGCGGAGGGAACGCATTTAGTGACAGATATTGATGGAAAACAGACAGCAAGTATTATGTTTTTTAATGGTTTGAGCCGTACAACGGCAAATGGAGATATCAGCTATCTGCCAAATCCTTATATACAGGATAATCTGGCATTTTCTCTGCAGATGCAGTTAGCAGCAGAAGAGTATTATCCGGGATTTTCCAGAATGATTTATTTAAAAGGCTATCGTTACAATATGCATTATTGTCCAAAATCGCTGTTAGTGGAAGTGGGAGCACAGACAAATACCCTTCAGGAAGCGATGAATGCTATGGAGCCTTTGGCAGATATTATTGCAAAAGTGATTTCACCGAATTAAATTTTAAAGTCATATTTTTAAAGACAAGTCATATATTGAAAGCAGGAGTGATGTGATGAAGCAGGAAATAGTACATATTATACCCTTAAGGTGGCGAAAGTCAGTAGAAAAGATATTGTATGAAAAAACAGATACAGAGGAAATTCGGATACGAGTAGGACAACCGATGGAAATTCGCTGCCGTAAGGAAAATCTGTGGTTGGAGGATAAGGTAACCGTTCAGGATTTAGAGGAAATGCTGGTATTTATCAGCGAATACTCCATATATGCTTATGAAGAAGAAATAAAGCAGGGGTTTCTTACCATTGAAGGCGGCCATAGAATAGGATTTGCAGGGCAGATACGAATAGAAAATGGAAGAGTTTTTCGGATGACAAATATCCGTTTTTTAAATATTCGTATTGCCAGAGAAAAAAAGGACTGTGCGAGACAAATTTTAGATTGGATATATGAAGATGGACAGGTGTTAAATACCTTGATTATATCACCGCCCGGAGTAGGAAAAACCACTTATCTTAGAGATTGTATCCGCATGATTTCCAATGGCAGGGCAGAATATCCGGGAAAGAAGGTTTGTGTTGTGGATGAGCGTTCGGAAATTGGCGCGTGCCATTTAGGTGTGCCGCAGAACGATTTGGGAAGAAGGACAGATATTTTAGATAATTGTCCCAAAAAAGAAGGCATGATGATGGCTCTTAGAAGTATGTCTCCAGAGGTGATTGCGGTAGACGAGTTGGGAAGTAATGAGGATTGGGAGGCAATAGAGCAGATTTTACTTTGCGGATGTCGGATTCTTGGCACGATGCATGGAGACAATCCATTTTTCATGATGGACAAAAAGAAGCTTTTTCAAAGATATATCTTACTTTATCGGAAGGAAGATGGAGAAAGAGGCTTTCGTGTTTATAATCAGGAGATTAGACGATTATGCTAAAGGTTTTGGGAATTTTGTGCATTTTGGCAGGAACAGTAGGAATAGGAAGAGAGCTTTGCGGCTATTTGAATAACCATTTAAAGCAATTGTTGGAGTGCAGAGAGATTTTTACACAGGCGGATACACAAAGAGAATATTTGCGTCTGCCCTATGCACAGCTTTTGCGTAGAATTGCAAAGGGAAAGTCAAGGCTCTTTGGGGATATTTTATACCAGATTGCAGAAGAAATGGAAAAAAGCAAGGAAGCGGATATTGGTAAGCTATGGGAAGAGGCTTTTTTATCAAAAAAAGGACAGCTTCTTTTGGACAAAGAGGAACAGGAGCTTTTTGTTGCTCTTGCAAGGAGTCTTGGATTGGAAGGAAATCATACAAAGGTTTCTGAAATTTATTTTTTACAGTTAGAGGATGAAGTGGTACAGGCAATGGAAGAAAAGAAAGAAAAACAGAAATTGTATGGAACAATCAGTGTTCTGTCCGGATTGTTTCTGGTTATTTTATTACTGTAAATTGAAGGCAGAGGAGACATATGAGCGTAAATTTAATTTTTAAAATTGCAGCGGTGGGAATTTTGGTTACTGTATTAAGTCAGGTATTAAAGCATAGTGGAAGAGAGGAACAGGCATTTTTAACAAGCCTTGCAGGATTGATTATTGTTTTGCTTTGGATTGTGCCGTACATATTTGAATTGTTTGAAACCATGAAGGATTTATTTACTCTTTAGGAGGCGATATGGATATTTTAAAAATCAGTATACTAGGAATTGTGGCAGTGCTTTTTGCTATGATGCTTAAAAACTATCGTCTGGAATATAGCTATTATATCAGTATGGCAGTTTGTGTGTGCATATTTATGTTTGTTACCACAAAGCTGGAAGCTATTTTATCCTATGCAGATAAAATGCAAAGCTATATACATATTGAAGGCTCCTATGTTGCCATGATATTGAAAATGATTGGCGTTACCTATGTGGCAGAATTTGCTGCAAATGTGTGCAAAGATGCCGGATATCAGACCATTGCCGGACAGATTGAGTTGTTTGCAAAGTTGTCCATACTGGTACTTAGTATGCCGGTTATGCTGGCATTTATGGAAACCATAGGAGAGCTTTTATGAAAAGGTATATAGTGGCAGCATGTATTTTTCTTTTAGTCCTGTTGTGTGGACAGGATATGTATGCAAAAGAAACATTAACAATGGAAACACAGGAGCTTATGGAGGAAATGGATTTTTCAGATATCAGTAATTTCCTGAAAAGAGAAAAAACGGTGGAAAAAATCAGCTTTGAAGATATTGTGCATATGCTTATGGGAGAGGGAGAAAGCTTTTCTTATGAAACAGTAGGCGAGTATCTGAAAGAGATTTTAATAGGAGGAATTGCAGAAAATAAAGCATTGTTTTTGGAGCTTCTGGTGGTGACATTGGCATTTTCTATAGTAAAGAATTTTGCAGGAAGCTTTTCAAATTCTTATATTTCAGAAATTTGTTTTCTGGTATGCTATTGCTTCATGATGATTCTGCTGCTGCAGTCTTTTTCTATACTAAATGAGACGGTATTGCAGACAACGGAAAGTCTGGTTGGCTTTATGAAGGTATTTATTCCTACTTATTGCATGGCAATTTCATTTTCACTGAATCTGAATTCTTCTGCAGCGGCCTATAGTATGACCTTTGGTGTAATTTATATAGTGGAATGGCTGATACATAATTTTTTAATACCCTTGGTACAAATTTATGTCATTATCGAATTTATGAATCACCTTATGGATGGTCAGCGTTTTAAAAAGCTTGCAGAATTGATTTGTGATCTGGTAAAAAATCTGTTAAAAATAACCGTTTCTGTTATTTTTGGTATTAATATCATTCAGGGGTTAATTGCACCGGCTATGGATAGATTAACCGGAAATACTGTAGCGAAAACATTGCAAATGATACCGGGAATTGGGAATGTTATGAGCGGTATGGGGCAGATTTTTTTAAGCTCTGGTCTGGTAATCAAAAACTGTGTAGGTGCAGCGGCATTAATTATTTTGGTATTGCTTTGCGCAGTTCCCTATGTAAAAGTAGCTTTTTTGGCAGGAATGTACAAAATGCTGGCAGCGGTATTAGAACCGGTTGCGGATAAGCGGCTTCTTGGAGGCATGAATGGAGTTTCTGTAGGAGGAATGTTGTATTTAAAGATTCTTGGCACTTGTATAATGCTGTTCTTTTTAACTATTGCATTGACCAGTGCAGCGACGAATTTTACCGCAGGAGGATAAAATGACAGGGATTATTGAGTGGGTAAAAAATTATAGCATGGTATTTTTGCTGCTTACGGTAATTACTTCTCTGACTGCAAAAAAAGAATATAAAAGGTATATACAGTTTTTTGTGGAAATGCTTTTAGTAGTTACGCTTATAACCCCGGTTTTATCTGCAACCGGAAGATCGGAGGATTTTTTTGACAAAATTTCTTATGATAGTTTCTGGCAAGGGTTAGACAGTATAAAAAATGATCAGGAAAAATTGGAATTTTTGGATGATGAATATTACATACAGCATTATGAAGAAATTATTCAAAAGGATGTTTGTCTGATGGCTGAAGATGCAGGATATCAGGTGAGAAGCATTGGGGTAGAAATGAATGAGGAATATGCTGTGGAAAATATTATTATGCAGGTAGAACCGGCAGAAAAAAACAGAAGTGCAGACAATTCTATGGAAAGCGTAAATCTAGCTGCTTTGAAGAGTAAAATTGCAGAATATTATCAAATGGAAGAAAACAGAATTAGCATAAGGGAGTAGGCAAATGAAGATAAATGATTTTTTTAAGAATAAGGCATGGCAGAAGTGGGATAAGAGTCAATGGACAATTGTGATTCTTGCCGGAATATTGTTGATGATTCTTGCTATACCTGTGGAAGAGGAGAAAGGAGGGGAGAAGTCTGTAAAGGAAGCGAATGTAAAAGTACAAACAAAGGAAGCTGTTATAGAAATGACCTATGCAGAGGAATTAGAGCAAAAATTAGAAAATACATTGGCGAAGATTGATGGTGCAGGTCATGTGGAAGTGATGATTACTTTGGAGGATTCCGGTGAAAGTGTGATAGAAAAAGACAGCAGCATGGACACTACAAATAGTACTGAGTCAGATAGTGCAGGAGGAAATCGAAAGGAAAGTCAGACCATAAGCAGCGAAGCTACTGTATACGAAGAAAACGAAGATGGTCAGGTGCCCTTTGTGGGAAAAGAACTGACACCTAAAATAGCCGGAATATTGGTTGTTGCACAGGGTGGTGAAAATACACAGGTAAAACAGAATATTTCTGAAGCAGTTATGGCATTATTCCAAATTGATGTGAATAGAATAAAAGTAGTTAAGATGAATATGCAGGAGGAAAAATAGTGAAGAAAGTATTCCAGAAAAATCAAGTGATTATTACAGCGCTGGCACTTATGATTGCTGTTGCCGGATATGTGAGTTACACAAGAAGTAATCTCGACGGTACAGCAGCGCAGGAAGCGAGTGCTAATCTTACAGAAGATTCTTATGAAATTTCAGACGATACAATTTTAGAGGGAGATATTTTTACAGATACGGATGATTCAGGGTTAGAGGTATCTGCATCTACAGAGATGGATGGTATGGATGTGGCAGTAGAAGATGGTGAAGTATCAGCAGGTACAGAGATGTCCGCAGAAGCGCAGGTGGGTGAAAATCCAGGAGAAGCGGTATTAACCAGTTCTACAGTAAGTAGTGTAGATTTTGCGGCAGAAATGAAACTAGCAAGAGAACAGGTGAGAGCAAAAAACAAAGAAACTTTGCTTGGTATTGTAAACAGCACAACTCTTACGGATGAACAAAAGCAGGCGGCAGTGGATGAAATGATTGCCTTAACAGATGTGGCAGAAAGAGAAGCTGCGGCAGAAATGCTTTTAGAGGCAAAGGGATTTACCGATGTTGTGGTCAGCATTACAGAGGAAGCGGTAGATGTGGTTTTAAATATGGGGGATGTTACAGATGCAAAGAGAGCTCAGGTAGAGGATATTGTAAAGCGAAAAACCAATATCAGTGCAGAGAATATTATTATTACACCAATAGATGCTTCTGCTAAGGATGGTACATCAACCACAGAAAGTGAAGCAGGGGGAACACAGGCAGATACACAGACGCAGGCTCCGGCAGGTTCAGAAGCTGCAGAAACTACCGAAACAGCTGAAGCTACGGAAAGTGGAACAGAAATGTAAAATATTCAGAATCAGAAAAACAGGGAAGAAAATTCCCTGTTTTTTTAATCTTCAAAGAATGCTTCAATAGAAACATTTGCAGGAGATACTGCTGTTTTGGCAGCAGCAAAGAAAGTTACAAAGGTTACTATCACGGCAAAATCCAAGAACAATCCAAAAGTAACTGCTAAATGCAGAATAAAAATTTATAAAGGAACGAAGAAATTTTTTGACATATTGTAAAATAGGTTAAATGATATTATAATATTTTTATAGGCAGGCTTATCCAATTACAGGGGGTAAGCCTATGAGCAAAAAATTTCAGGATTTAGATTTAAGCAATGCATATTTGTTTGCAGCAGCCATGCAGGATGAAGAAGCTTGTCGTCTGGTATTACAGACCATTATTGGAAAAGACATTCAAAAGGTTAAAGTACATGCAGAGCATACAATGTTTTATAGTACGGATTATAAAAGTGTACGGTTGGATATTTATGCTAAAGATGCGTTAGAAGTTAGTTATGATATCGAAATGCAGAATGAAGATAAAAAAAATCTGGCGAAACGCAGTCGGTTTTATCAGGCAGAGATGGATATAACATCTTTGAAGCCCGGTGAAGATTATACAAATTTAAAGCCAAGTTACATTGTATTTATCTGCACATTTGACCCTTTTGGAAAGCAGATGTACCGCTATGTATTTGAGCCATATTGTAAGGAAGCAGATGTTTGTCTGAATGATGAGACACGACGAATTTTTCTAAATACAAAAGGAAAAAATAAGGCAGATGTTCCAGAGGAATTAATTCATTTTCTACAATATGTAGAAAATAGCACAGATGAGGTTGTAGAAAAGAATGATGACGAAACGGTAAGGTATCTGCATAACAGAGTGCAAAGTCTAAAGAGAGATCGAACGCTGGAGGTAGGATATATGTATTTGCAGGAATTTCTGGATGATCAAATCGAAGCGGCGGTAGAAGCAGCAGTAGAAGCAGCGGTAGAAGCAGCAGTGGAAGCAGCGGTAGAAGCTGCTGTAGAAAAAACAAAAATTGAAGGAAAAATTGAGTCTATAATGGAGTTTCTTACGGATATAGAGGAAGTACCAGAAGATATAAAAGATAAGATTCAGAAGGAACATGACATTCAAATTTTAAGCAAATGGATGAAGCTGGCGGCAAAAGTTGAAAGTATTGAGGATTTTATAGCACAAATGTAAATGTCTGTGCATCTTTGGATAAAACAATCAAAGTCAAATCAGGTAGAGAGTCTTAGATACGGTCGTATCTATGTTCACAGAAAATAATTTTATAAATTAATAACAGGATAAGTCTGTCTATAGTTTTACAAACTATAATAGAATATGGTAAAATAATACCCACAGGAAAATTGTAATCTGTGGTTATTTGTATTGTGTACAGGAGGTGCAAAGTGAAGAGAGTATTTTTAATCGTACTAGACAGCGTAGGCATCGGAGAAATGCCGGATGCAGCAGAATATGGCGATGCAGGAAGCAATACACTTCTTGCTGCATCAAAAAGCCGCTATTTTTCCATGCCTAATATGAGAAAACTGGGATTTTTTAATATAGAAGGCGTAGATATCGGTGAAAAAGAACCAAATCCAACAGGTTCCTATGCCCGTATGCAGGAATTATCTAAGGGAAAGGATACAACAATCGGACATTGGGAAATTGCAGGTGTAGTATCCCAAGCGCCGTTACCAACTTATCCAAAAGGATTTCCAAAAGCAGTCATCGAGGAATTCAAAAAAAGAATAAATCGCGGAGTATTATGCAATAAGCCATATTCCGGTACAGATGTCATTCGAGATTATGGAGAACAACACTTAAATACAGGTGACTTAATTGTATATACATCTGCGGATTCGGTATTTCAAATAGCTGCGCATGAAAAAATTGTTCCTGTAGAAAAGTTGTATGAATACTGTCAGATTGCAAGAGAGCTTTTGCAAGGTGAGCATGGCGTGGGACGCGTGATTGCCAGACCATTTACAGGAGAAGCAGGAAAATTTACAAGAACCTCCAGACGCCATGATTTTTCTTTGCAGCCGCCGGAGATTACTATGCTGGATCAGTTGAAATCCGAAGGCTATGATGTACTTTCTGTGGGAAAAATCATTGATATTTTCGCAGAACGGGGTATAACGGAATTTGTGCGTACCGCAGGCAACGAAGAAGGCATTGAAAAAACATTGGAGTATATGGAAAAAGATTTTGAAGGCTTATGTTTTACGAATCTTGTAGATTATGATATGCTGTATGGACATAGAAATGATGTGGATGGCTATGCGAAGGCATTAACCTACTTTGATGCACAGATACCGAAACTTCTTCGTCGAATGCGCAAAGAGGATGTGCTGATGATTACTGCAGACCATGGCTGTGATCCAAGTACACCATCTACGGACCATTCCAGAGAATATACGCCATTTTTAATGGTAGGGGAAAATATTCCTTCCGGTTTGGATTTTGGCACAAGAGAAGGCTTTTGTGACATTGCAGCTACGATTTTAGACATATTTGGACTGACTCCGGAGTGTCAGGGTTCAAGTATGTTATAAAATAAAAAAATACTTAAAATACTAAAGTAAAAGGGGGAGATATCCTATGTATGGAACATGGTGGTCCATCGTTCCGCCGATTGTGGCGATTTTATTAGCTTTTATTACCAAGGAAGTGTATGTTTCACTGTTTTGCGGTGTACTTTTAGGTGCATTATTTACCGCAGGATTTCAGCCTTGGGCAACCTTCGAGACACTGTTTTCTACGATGACAGGAAATATGAATCTGAACATTATTATTTTCGATGTTCTGCTTGGAATGATTATTGTACTGATGTCTCAGTCAGGTGGTTCTACCGCCTATGGAAACTGGGCAAGCAGCAAAATCAAAGGCAAAAAAGGTGCATTATTTGCGACTACAGGACTTGGCATGTTAATTTTTGTGGATGATTACTTTAACTGTTTAACAGTAGGTTCTGTTATGCGTCCTGTAACGGACAAATTCAAAGTGTCAAGAGCAAAACTGGCATATATTATCGATGCTACAGCAGCTCCGGTCTGTATTATCGCACCTATTTCCAGTTGGGCAGCAGCAGTAAATTCTTATGTGCCAGAGGACAGTTCTCTGACAGGATTTCAGTTGTTTTTAAGAACGATTCCATATAATCTATATGCATTACTTACTATCTTAATGGTATTGCTTGTTATTGCATGGAAATTAGATTTTGGTTTAATGAAAAAACATGAAATTAATGCTGAAAAGGGAGATTTGTTTACTTCAGGAAGAGAAGAGTATGAATCCATGGAAAATGATAAAAATGTCAATCCAAATGGAAAAGTAATAGATTTAGTTCTTCCGGTTCTTGTTTTGATTGGCTCAGCAGTGTTTGGTATGATTTATACCGGTTATCAGGGCGGGGCAACCAATGTCATTGATGCATTTGCGAACTGCAGTGCGGAAATGAGTTTGATTTTTGCAACTACAATAACAGTTATTTTTATGGCAATCCTTTATCTTCCAAGAAAAGTTATATCTTTTAAGAATTTTATGGGTGCATTGCCAGAGGGGGCGAAATTAATGACACCTGCCATTTTGATTTTGACCTTTGCGTGGACATTAAAAGGTATGGGTGATAATCTTGGGATTTCTGATTTTGTAAATAATACAGTAGGTGCAAATGCAACTGCCAGTGCGATTATTCCGGCAAGTATGTTTGCCATTGCGCTATTTTTAGCTTTTTCGACAGGAACTTCTTGGGGGACATTTGCAATTTTAGTTCCAATTGTTGTATCTATGTATGCCGGATTTGATGAAGAAATGATGATTATTGCAGTATCAGCAGTTTTAGCAGGAGCAGTTTGTGGTGATCATGTTTCACCGATTTCAGATACGACAATTATGTCATCCTCCGGTGCACAGTGTAACCATATTAATCATGTGCAAACACAGATGCAGTATGCAATGGTTGTTGCAGTTGTTTGCATAGTTGGTTATATTATTGCCGGTGTTTCTAAGAATTGGGTTATTGCCCTTGGCAGTTCTGCCGCAATTTTGATTTTTGTATTATATCTGATTCGCCGCAGAGAAATGAAAGAGGCAAAAGCATGAAAAAAATAATTCAGGTACCCTATATTGATCAGACAAAGGAGTATCCGACCGGTTGTGAAAGCGTTTCTACTGTTATGCTTTTAAAATATCTTGGTATAGATATAACCGTAGATGAATTTATTGAAAAATATTTGGACAAGGAGCCGATGCGTCAAATTGACGGTCGGCTCTATGGCCCTAATCCATGGATAAATTTTGCAGGAAGTCCTTATGATACAGAGTCCTTTGGCTGTTATGCGCCTGTGATAGAACGGGCATTAAATAAAGTGTTTTTGGCGCATAAAATGGATAAAAAAGCAAAGGATATTACAAAAATGGAAATGTCTGAAATATTAGAACGGTATATTGATAAGGATATGCCGGTAGTTTTTTGGGCAAGCATTGATTTGAAAGAAACCATTGTTGGACCGAACTGGTATCTGTCGGATGGTTCTGTTTTTACATGGATATCCAATGAGCATTGTATGCTTTTGGTAGGGTATGATCAGGAATCTTATTATTTTAATGATCCATGGCACAATCATGGCTGCATTGCTTATCCTAGAAAATTAGTAGAGCAAAGACATAAAGAGCAGCGGGAAATGGCAGTAGCAGTAGATGTTTTTCGTTGACAGCGGCCATTTAGTAGTATAAAATAAAATAGTTTGTGAATATGAATGATTATTTTCGGAGGAACTATTTTGGCTGATTTAAAAAAAGAAATAGAAAAAAGAAGAACCTTTGCAATTATCTCTCATCCGGATGCCGGTAAAACTACTTTGACAGAGAAGTTTTTGCTTTATGGTGGAGCGATTAACTTAGCGGGTTCTGTAAAAGGAAAAGCAACTGCACGACATGCGGTTTCTGACTGGATGGAAATTGAAAAGGAAAGAGGTATTTCTGTTACTTCTTCTGTATTACAGTTTAATTATGATGGATATTGCATCAATATCTTGGATACACCGGGACATCAGGATTTCTCAGAGGATACTTATCGTACCTTGATGGCTGCAGATTCTGCAGTCATGGTTATTGACGGATCTAAAGGTGTTGAGGCGCAGACTAGAAAATTATTCAAAGTATGTGTAATGCGCCATATTCCAATTTTTACTTTCATTAATAAAATGGATAGAGATGCCAACGATACCTTTGATTTGTTGGATGAAATTGAAAAGGAGCTTGGTATTGCTACTTGTCCGATAAACTGGCCAATTGGTTCTGGTAAGAATTTTAAAGGTGTATACGATAGAAATACGAGAGAAGTTATGCTCTATAGTGATACCCAGAAGGGTACAAAAGAGGGCGAAGAAAAAATTCTTTCCATTGAGGATGCTTCTTTGTTGGCAGAAATAGGTCAGGAAAATTATGATAAGCTGATGGAAGAAATTGAATTGTTAGATGGTGCAAGTGCAGAATTTGATATGGATTTAGTATCCAAAGGTGAGCTTTCACCGGTATTTTTTGGCTCAGCCCTTACCAATTTTGGCGTGGAAACCTTCTTGAAACACTTTTTGCAAATGACCTCTTCCCCATTGCCTAGAAAGTCTGATGTGGGTGAGAAAAATCCATTTGATGAAGATTTTTCAGCTTTTGTATTCAAAATCCAGGCAAATATGAACAAAAATCATAGAGACAGAATTGCTTTTATGCGTATCTGTTCCGGTAAGTTTACGGCAGGAATGGAAGTTACCCATGTACAGGGCGGTAATAAAAAAATAAAATTATCCCAGCCACAGCAGATGATGGCACAGGAAAGAAAAATTGTAGAAGAAGCGTATGCCGGAGATATTATTGGTGTGTTTGATCCGGGTATTTTTTCTATTGGAGACACAATTACAACAGCTCCAAAGCCGTATCAGTTTGAAGGTATTCCTACTTTTGCTCCAGAGCATTTTGCCAGAGTGCGTCAGATTGATACCATGAAGCGAAAACAGTTTGTGAAGGGGATTACCCAGATTGCACAGGAAGGTGCTATTCAGATTTTTCAGGAATACGGAATGGGTATGGAGGAAATCATAGTAGGTGTAGTAGGTGTCCTGCAGTTTGATGTGTTAAAATATCGTCTGGAAAATGAATATAATGTGGAAATTCGTCTGGAAAATATGCCACATGAGCATATTCGCTGGATTGAAAATGACGAGATTGATATGGACAAAATATCAGGAACCTCTGATATGAAAAAGATTCAGGATTTAAAAGGCAATCCATTATTAATTTTTGTCAATGAATGGAGTGTGGGCATGACCTTAGATAGAAATAAGGGCTTGGAATTAGCTGAATTTGGAAGAAACTAAACTATTGTCAAAAGGAGGCTTATATATGGCAATTGTAACCGTTACGAATGACAATTTTGAAAATGAAGTATTAGCTTGTAAAGAACCTGTTATTCTTGATTTTTGGGCAGATTGGTGTATGCCTTGTAAAATGCAGTCACAAATTTTTGATGAATTTGTAAAAGACGTAGGAGATACTGTAAAAATTGGTAAAGTCAATGTAGACGAGGAAGCGGCTCTGGCATTGAAATATCAGATTATGAGTATTCCGACGCTTATTTTGATGGACAAAGGTGTATTTATTAAAAGGGTTTCCGGTGTGCAGCAGATAGAGGAGTTAAAAGCTTTTATTGCAGGTATTGCTTGACAAGTAAAATAAGAGATTTTATACTAAAAGGCAGTTGAGGATTCAACTGTCTTTTTGTCTTTTAGAATATATAAAATGCGGATTCAGCATATATCCCCAAATTTTAGAGTTGACTTTTTTAGAAAAATATACTACTATTATCATTATAAAAACGAACATAAGTTCTCGAAAGTGAGTTCGATAGTAAAAGGAGATTATTATGGCAAAAGAAGATAGAAAAGCAGATGGAAATGAAGATAAATTAAAAGCATTAGATGCGGCCATTGCCAAGATTGAGAAGGATTATGGAAAAGGTTCCATTATGAAACTGGGTGAATCAGCAGCGAATATGAATGTGGATGCGATTCCTACAGGAGCATTAAGCTTAGATGTGGCATTAGGCATTGGTGGTCTGCCTAAGGGGCGTGTAATTGAGATTTATGGTCCGGAATCCAGCGGTAAGACAACGGTAGCCTTACATGTAGTTGCAGAAGTACAGAAAATGGGTGGAATTGCCGGATTTATTGATGCAGAGCATGCGCTAGATCCTGTATATGCGAAGAATATCGGAGTAGATATTGATAATTTATATATTTCACAGCCGGATAGTGGAGAACAGGCATTAGAGATTACAGAGACAATGGTGCGTTCCGGTGCAGTGGATATTGTTATTGTAGACTCCGTTGCAGCTCTTGTGCCAAAGGCTGAAATTGATGGTGATATGGGAGATTCTCATGTAGGACTTCAGGCAAGATTAATGTCACAGGCACTTCGTAAGCTGACATCTGTAATCAGCAAATCAAATTGTATCGTTATTTTTATCAATCAGCTTCGTGAAAAGGTAGGCGTGATGTTTGGAAATCCGGAAACCACAACGGGTGGTCGTGCGTTGAAATTCTATTCCTCTGTCCGTTTAGATGTCAGAAGAATCGAATCTTTAAAACAGGCTGGTGAAGTGATTGGTAACCGTACCCGTATCAAGGTGGTTAAGAATAAAGTTGCACCACCATTCCGTGAGGCTGAGTTTGATATTATGTTTGGTAAGGGAATATCCCGTGAAGGTGATATTTTGGATTTGGCTGCGGGATGCAATGTAGTCAATAAATCCGGCGCATGGTACGCTTACAAGGATGAGAAGATTGGTCAGGGGCGTGAAAATGCCAAACAGTATTTAAAAGAACATCCAGAAATACAGGATGAGATTGAAAAGCAGGTTCGTATACATTATGAATTAGTGGAAGCAGATCAGAAGCCGGAAGAACCGTCTGATATTACAGAATAGAAGTGAAAGAAGCTTATGTCATATATTATTACGGCTTACCGTGTGTTAGAAAAAGGAAAAGTAGAAATCTGTCTGGATGAAAAGCTTTCATTCCAGCTATATAAAGGAGAAGCCAAAAAACTTTCTTTAAAAGAAGGCATGGAATTGGCAGAAGAGCAATACCAGTATATTCTCTATGAAATACTTACAAAAAGAGCTACTCGTCGTGCAATGCATCTTTTAGAAAGACAGGAAAGAACAGAATATCAGCTGAGAGAAAAGCTGCGGCAGAATACATATCCTAAAGAGGTTATTGAAGAAGCGATTTCATATGTTAAACGCTATCATTATGTGGATGATTTTAGATACGCACATACCTTTATTCGCTGCCATCAGGATAAGCGAAGCCGTATGCGTTTAAAGACGGATTTGCTAAAAAGAGGAATTGCAAAAGAAGTTATAGAGGAAGCTTTAGAGGCAGAATTTTCTAATGATGAGAAAGAGCAGATTCGTGAATGGTTGGAAAAAAAGAAATACGATTCGAATGATGCAGATGCTGTACAGTTTCGAAAAATATATCAGTTTTTGCTTCGGAAAGGATTTAAAAGTTCGGATATTTTGTCTGTTATGAAATGCTTTGATGTTGCATGAGCATATTGTCGTATGATGTACAATATATGGTATTCAATTTTTGAAATTGTGCAACATTATGGATAATACCAAGAGAAATACTTGACATTATTGGGAATAAAGTATAAAATTTAACTATTGTTAATTATGACAGATGAGAGATAAGTTTTGTTATATGTACAATGAAAATTGAATAAGGAGGTGCTCCTGTGCCAGCAATAGGATTAATTTTGATTGCTGTTATAGTTACGCTTATTATTGCAGTACCAGTTACTTTCATGGCAACTACATCCTACCGCAAGAAGGTTTCCGAACAGAAAATCGGAAGTGCAGAGGATAAGGCGAGAGAAATAATTGATGAAGCAGTAAAAGCAGCTGAAGCGAAGAAGCGGGAAGCCTTATTAGAGGTCAAGGAAGAAACGATTAAAAGCAAAAATGACCTGGATAAGGAAATTCGTGAGCGTCGAGCAGAAATTCAGCGTAACGAGCGACGAATCGTGCAGAAGGAAGAAAACTTAGATAAAAAGTTAGAAGCCATCGAAAAGCGCGAAGCAGGTTTCGTTGCAAGAGAAGAAGAACTTAACAGACAGAAAGAACAAATTGCGAAGCTTAATGAAGAGCGAGTACAGGAACTTGAACGAATCTCAGGACTTACCTCCGAGCAGGCAAAAGAATACCTTTTAAAAACTGTTGAAGAAGATGTAAAGCTTGATACTGCAAAGTTGATCAAGGAAATGGAAAATCAGGTTAAGGAAGAAGCTGGTAAGAAAGCAAGGGATTATGTCGTAACAGCCATTCAGAAATGCGCAGCAGATCATGTGGCAGAAACTACAATTTCCGTTGTTCAGCTTCCAAATGACGAAATGAAAGGAAGGATTATTGGTCGAGAAGGACGAAATATTCGTACCTTAGAGACTTTAACAGGGGTAGATTTAATTATTGATGATACACCGGAAGCAGTCATCCTTTCAGGATTTGATCCTATTCGAAGAGAAATAGCAAGAATTGCTTTGGAAAAATTAATTGTGGATGGACGAATTCATCCAGCCAGAATTGAAGAAATGGTAGAAAAAGCCAAAAAAGAAGTGGAAACAATGATTCGTGAAGAAGGTGAAGCCGCTACTTTAGAAGTTGGTGTTCACGGAATTCATCCTGAATTAGTGCGTTTGTTAGGACGCATGAAATTCAGAACCAGTTATGGTCAGAATGCATTAAAACATTCCATCGAAGTTGCACAGATTGCAGGTTTACTTGCCGGTGAAGTTGGCGTAGATGTTAGAACTGCAAAGCGTGCAGGCTTATTACATGATATAGGAAAATCAGTGGATCATGAAATGGAAGGTTCACATATTCAGATTGGTGTTGAATTATGTAGAAAATACAAAGAGTCTCCGCTTATTATTAATGCGGTAGAAGCGCATCATGGTGATGTAGAGCCGGAAACTTTAATTGCATGTTTAGTACAGGCTGCTGATACAATCAGTGCAGCTCGTCCGGGTGCAAGAAGAGAAACATTAGAAACATATTCAAACAGATTAAAACAGTTAGAAGATATTACAAATGGATTTAAAGGTGTTGAAAAATCTTTTGCTATTCAGGCAGGTAGAGAGATTCGAGTAATGGTAGTTCCTGAGCAGATTAATGATGCCGATATGGTATTATTAGCGCGTAACATTTCCAAACAGATTGAATCTGAATTGGAATATCCGGGACAGATTAAAATCAATGTAATCCGTGAGTCTCGTGTAATCGATTACGCAAAATAGTAGATTTGCTTACAAAGCAGTCAATGAATTTCTCATTGGCTGCTTTTTTACTTAATATCCAATATTGTATTCTAGGAGGAGAATGTATATGGTTCAGAAATTAGAAAGAATAGAAAGAGTATTAGAAAGAAAAGGTGCTATTGTAAATACTTATACAGATCACATTCGTATGCCGGATGGGAAAATAGCCAAATGGGATTATATCGAGCATGTGAAAGGAGCAGCAGCGGTAGTTGCGGTACTGCCAAATGGAAAATTAGTTATGGTTAGACAATATAGAAATGCATTAGACCGTGTTACTTTAGAAATTCCAGCGGGTGCAAGAGACAGTGTGGGAGAGGATACAGCTATATGTGCAAAAAGAGAGTTAGAAGAGGAAACTGGATATAGCTGCGGAAAAATTGAAAAGCTTCTGTCATTAAAGTCTACTGTAGCTTTTTGTAATGAATTAATTGATGTGTATCTGGCAACAGATTTGATGCCGGGCGAACAGAAGCTTGATGAAGAAGAGTATATAGAAATTGTAGAATGTGAATTGGCAGATTTGTGTGAAAAAATATATGCAGGAGAAATCCAGGATGCAAAGACCGTTGCCGGTATTCTGGCTTATGCTAATAAATATAATGTTTCATAATATGAATATATAAAATCTGACAGGCATATCATAGATTAACAACTACTGGAAATGGAGACAAGATGAAAAAAAGTACATATATATTCTTTTTTGTATTTTTAAGTGGTGTAATCTGTGCCAATATATTAGGCGTTGCCACAGGCAGAGATTTGGGAGTGATAAATTCCTATTTTATGAACCGTTATATATATGCGGATATTCAGGGAAGAGAATTATTCTTATATCTGTTTTATGAGCGCGTGCCGGAGATGGTTTTGTTATTCGTCTTAAGTATAGGAATATATGGAACAATTGTGGCAGATGTGTATATATGCTATTTAGGATTCTCGGTGGGTTTTTTATCAGTCATATCTATTATGAATTATGGAATAAAAGGAATTGGACTGATGTTTGGATTTTTTTTCCCACAATGGCTGTTTTATGTGCCTATGATAGGGATTTGGTATTATGCTTTATATTTATATAAAAATCAAAAGCAAAGTAGTTTCTATCGAGTAGGGGATAATACTAAAAAGCGAAAAATAAAGTATTTACTATATTCTTTTCTTGCAACAGGAATGTTGTTTGGGGGGATTTTATTGGAAAGCTATGTAAATCCATATCTTTTGCAAAAAATTATTCGTATGATGTGAGTTATAGAAAAAGAAAAGGTGCAGTTATTCTGGAGAAGACTAAGAGAATAACTGCACCTTTGTTGTATTTAAATATTCATTTCTGCAATGTCATAAATTAATTTTTCAGATTCATCCCAACCAAGGCAAGGATCAGTGATAGATTTACCGTAGATGTGTTCGCCAACCTTCTGGCAACCTGGTTCAATATAGCTTTCAATCATGACACCTTTTACAATATTGCGGATATCAGGAGAAAGTTTACGGTTGTGCATCACTTCTTTGACGATACGCACCTGCTCAGCATATTGTTTGTTGGAATTTGAGTGATTTGCATCAATAATTGCTGCAGGATTTACCAAATCCATTTGATTATATTTTTCAATTAAGCGCATAATATCTTCATAATGATAATTCTGTACATTATTTCCGTGTTTGGAAACTGCACCTCGCAATACCACATGGGTAAGCGGATTACCGGTAGTCTCTACCTCATGTCCACGATAAACAAAATGATGCGGATGCTGTGCTGCGTATACAGAGTTTAGCATAACAGTAAAATCTCCGCTTGTCGGATTTTTCATACCGGAAGCAACATCAAAGCCGCTGACTGTTAAACGATGATGCTGATCTTCTACAGAACGAGCACCAATGGCAACATAAGAGAGAAGATCTTCTACATATCCCCAGTTTTCAGGATAAAGCATTTCGTCTGCACAGGTCAAACCACTTTCTTCAATGGCACGAATGTGCATTTTACGCATAGCGATGAGTCCTGCAAGCATATCAGGCTTCTTTTCCGGATCTGGCTGAGAGGCAATACCCTTGTAGCCCTCACCGGTTGTACGAGGTTTATTGGTGTAAATTCTTGGAATGATAATTAATTTGTCTTTTACTTTTTCGGAAACTGTAGTAAGGCGATTCACATAATCGCATACCGCATCTTCATTATCTGCGGAGCATGGACCGATAATCACAAGAAATCGGTTATCTTTTCCGGTAATTACATCTGAAATCATTTGGTCTCTTTGGGCTTTAAGAGCAGTCAGCTTTTCTGAAAGAGGATACTGTTCCTTGATTTCAGAAGGACTTGGCAGTCGTTTTAAATAAGAAAAACTCATATTTATATCTCCTGTTCGTACTGATATCATTATATTATAAGAAAGGTTACGGAAACCTAAGATTCCCATAACCTCCGTAAAAGTGCAACCGGCGGGAATCGAACCCACATCGCAGGAGTCGGAGTCCTGTGTTCTATCCGTTAGACTACGGTTGCAGAACAAGATTTATCATAATACAATGGGGAATAATTGTCAATAAATTCTTTGTAGGTTTAACGGATTAATCTGCGGATACGGGTTGACTTTTGAAAGCTGGTTTGTTATTCTAAAAAATGTATGTTGTTACAAATTTGTTACAATATTTGATAAAAGAAATTTGCATAAATTTTTATAGATAAAATGACATAGTTAATACAGAACATTTAGATAGAACATAGGTAGAATATAGTTGGTTTTGGATTTGTTTAGGAGGAAATTTGATGGTAAATCAGACAAGATATAATAAAAATAGAAGAAATAATACAGAGATTGACTGGAAGGAAACATTGACACAGGTGATGGATTTTTGCAAAAGAAATATAAGATATATTTCTGCCGGAGCATTGGTGTTGATACTTGCAATTGTACTTGCGACAGCTTCAGGTGGCAAAAAAGAAGAACAATTAATGGATACCGAGGAAATTGTGGTAGAAACAGAGGTTCAGGAGGATTATTCTAAGGATGCATATCCTGAAATTAATGAATTAATCAGCAAGTATTATAAGGCATATGCAAATGCAAATACAAAGAAGCTAGCTAAATTTGCGACACCAATTTCAGATACAGAAAAAAGTTATATTTCTGTATTTAGTGAATATGTAAAATCCTATAAGAATATTTCCTGTTATACAAAGCAGGGATTGGATGAAAATTCCTATATCGTTTCTGTATATTTGGAAATGAAATTTAAAGGTGTAAAAACCACAGCGCCAGGTTTAGATTTCTTCTATGTGCGCAAAAATGAGGATGGTTCTTTATACATTGATAATTTATATAGTCAGTTTAATATGTCTAATCAGGAGCAGGCATTAGATGCAGATGTAGCAGCATTAATTGAGGCTTTTGAACAGCAGGAAGATGTTATTGCATTGCAGACAGATGTACAGACAAGATATGAACAGGCTGTGGAATCTGATCCGGAATTAAAAACAATGGTAGAAGAGACTATTCCGAACGCAATTACCGTGTGGGCATCCGATCAGGTAGCAGCCGTAAAAGCAGCAGAAGAAGCAAAGAAAGCTGAAGAAGAAGCGGCAAAGAAAGCTGCCGAAGAAGAGGCAGCAAGAAAAGCTGAAGAAGAGAAAAAAGCAGCAGAATTAGCAAATGCAGTAAGTGTATATGCAACAGATAGAGTAAATGTCCGTGCAGATGCCAGTGAAACATCTGATATCATAGGGCATTTAGAAATAGGTGCACAGACTACATGCTTAGAAGCAAGAGCTGATGGATGGAGTCGAATCGATTATAGTAACGGTACGCAAGGATATGTAAAATCTGAATATCTTTCTTCCGAACCTGTAGCACAAGCGGTTGCAGACGAAGGCGCAGAAACAGCAGGTGGACTAAGTGAAGGCAACACAATTACTGTACAGGAAAGTTTAAATATCAGAGAGTCAATGAGTCAGGATTCAGCAAAGGTTGCAACTGTTTTTGCCGGAGAAAAGGTTACGGTAATTATGAGTTATGCAGAGGGCTGGACAAAGGTTACTTATGGAGATAAGACAGGATATATTAAGACTGATTTGCTTCAGTAAATAAAATGGATTTACGATTATAAGATAAATTTACGGAGACAAAACCGTTGGATATCGGCTGGATTTCATACGGTGACAGTCTCCGTATTTTCGATTTCCAAAGAACTATAGGAGTGTCTTGATGGAGGAAACTATGACAGAAGGAATACGAATCAATAAATTTTTGAGTGAAGCAGGTGTTTGCTCTAGAAGAGAAGCGGACAGACAGATTGCAGATGGAAATGTTAGCATAGATGGGAAAATAGCAGAAACAGGAAGTAAGGTTATGCCCGGGCAAAAGGTTTGCTTTATGGGAAAACCTGTTACGAAGGAAGAAGAAAGAATACTGATTGCCGTACATAAGCCGGTAGGAATTGTTTGTACAGCAGAAAAGCGAGAAAAAAATAATATTGTGGATTTTGTGAATTTTCCAAAGAGAATATATCCTGTAGGCAGATTAGATAAAGATTCATCCGGTCTCATTCTCATGACAAATCAGGGGGAAATCGTGAATAAAATGATGCGTGCCGGAAATATGCATGAAAAGGAATATATTGTAACTGTGAATAAGCCGCTTTCGGATTCGTTTTTACGGGGATTAGCAGGTGGAGTACCTTTAGTAGAATTAGGTGTAACTACTAGAAAATGTGTAGTTGAAAAGCTAGGAAAGCGAAAGTTTAAAATTATATTGACGCAGGGCTACAATCGGCAGATTCGGAGAATGTGTGAGTATTTTGGGTATCGGGTAGAAGAATTACAACGAGTGCGAATTATGAATATTTTATTAGGGGATTTAAAGCCGGGTACATACCGTCATGTAACAGACAAAGAATATACTACATTGCAAAAAATGATTGCAAATTCTAAAAATACAACGGTAATACCGCAAAAGGAGTAAAGCAGATGGATATAAAAGTAAAAATTGACGAGTTGAGAAAGCAGATTGAATATCACAGTAATCGTTACTATAATGAAGATAATCCGGAAATATCCGATTATGAATTTGATATGCTTATGCAGGAATTAAAGAGATTAGAAAAAGAACATCCGGAATATATGACTGAAACATCTCCTACTCAGAGGGTTGGTGGAGCAGCTAAAAGAGAAGCAGGTGTTTTAGTTGCACACAATGTACCCATGTTAAGCTTACAGGATGTTTTTTCAAAAGAAGAGGTTATCAAATTCGTAGAAGAAATGCAGCAGCAGCTTGTAGACCCTGAATTTGTAGTTGAATATAAAATTGATGGTCTTTCTATGGCTTTGCGTTATGAAAAAGGTGAACTGCAGTTGGCATTGACCAGAGGGGACGGTGTCAATTATGGGGAAGATGTAACAGCTAATGCAAAGGTTATCAAAGATGTCAAAAAAAAGCTAAAGGATACACCGGAATATTTAGAAATCCGTGGAGAGGTCTACATGAAAAATGCAGATTTTGATGCAGTAAATGAAAGGCAGGAGTTATTAGGGAAGAAAACCTTTGCTAATCCAAGAAATTGTGCTGCGGGAACTCTTCGTCAGTTAGATTCAGCGGTTACAAAAGAGCGAAAGCTTTCTATGTTTGTTTTTAATATTCAGCAGGTAAGAGGGATTTCCTTTGAAACCCATACAGAAGGGTATGAATATTTAAAAAAACAGGGAATACCGGTAATTGCTGATTACAAAGTCTGTAAAACACCGGAAGATGTATGGAATGCCATTGAAGCTATTGGTGAAAATCGTGGAAAGCTTCCATATGATATCGATGGTGCTGTTGTAAAAATAAATCGTTATAGTGACAGAGAACAGTTAGGTGCAACTTCCAAGGTGCCAAGATGGGCGGTCGCATATAAATATCCACCAGAAGAAAAAGAGTCTGTTCTAAAAGAAATTGAATTGTCTGTTGGTCGGACAGGTCGTATTACACCAACGGCTGTGTTTGAGCCTGTGCGATTATGCGGAACCTCTGTTTCAAGAGCAACACTGCACAATCAGGATTTTTTGGATGAGTTAGAAATCGGAATAGGAGATACCATTGTGGTATACAAATCCGGTGAAATTATTCCAAAGATTAAGATGGTAAATAAGGATAAAAGACCAGCAGATTGGGTGAAATTTCAGATTCCGGATGTATGTCCTGCCTGTGGAGAAAGAACAGTCAGAGATAGAGATACGGCAGATATTAAATGCACGAATGCTAATTGTCCGGCACAGTTAGAACGGCATATTATCAATTTTGTAGGCAGAGATGCCATGGATATTAAAGGTTTTGGAACAGTATATATTGAAGAATTGGTAAGAAAAGGGTATATTAGTAGTGTTGCTGATATTTTTGATTTGAAAAATCATAGAGATACACTCATTGAAGAGGGAATCATTGGAAAAGAAAAAAATACGGATAAGCTTTTAGAGGCTATTGAAAAATCCAAAGCAAATGATGCATATAAGCTTTTGACCGGACTTGGTATACCAAATGTCGGCAAAGCAGCGGCTAGAACCATTATGCGAAAAATGCAAAATATAGATGTATTGATGCAGGCATCCGCAGAAGAATTGCAGGAAGTGGATGATATTGGAGAGGTTTCTGCTGAATGTATCCGTCGTTTTTTTACAGATGAAAAAAATCAAGAACAGATAAAGCGGTTAAAAGATGCAGGTCTTAATATGGAATGCCTAGAAAAAGTAAGTGAAGATCAAAGATTTGCAGGACTTACTTTTGTTATTACAGGAACATTGCCCAATATGGATAGAAAAGAAGCAGCTGCGCTTATTGAACAGTTTGGCGGAAAAGTGACGGGTTCTGTTTCTAAGAAAACAAATTATCTGTTAGCAGGTGAAAATGCAGGAAGTAAATTGACAAAAGCCAAAGATTTGGGGATACAGATTATTTCTGAAGAAGAGCTGCTACAGATGACAAAATAAAGAATACTAAAAGAAAGAGGGCGCAGATATGCCAATTCGTACACAAAGTGATTTACCGGCAAAGGAAATTTTAGAAAAAGAAAATATATTTGTTATGGATGAAAAAAGAGCAATGCATCAGGATATTCGTCCAATCAGTATTGCTATATTGAATTTAATGCCATTAAAAGAAGATACAGAGCTGCAGATTTTGCGCTCATTATCAAATACACCTTTGCAGGTGGATACCACATTCGTGACAGTAACCAGTCATGAATCAAAAAATACATCCATGAGTCATTTGAATAAATTTTATCAGACCTTTGCGGAGGTAAAGAACCAAAAATTTGATGGTTTAATTATTACCGGTGCACCGGTGGAAATGATGGAATTTGAAGAAGTAGATTACTGGGAGGAGCTTTGTGAAATTATGGATTGGAGCAAGACCCATGTGACTTCTACCATGCATTTGTGCTGGGGCGCACAGGCAGGATTGTATTATCATTATGGTATCAAAAAGCACATCTTGGATCATAAAGTTTTTGGAATTTTTGAGCATCGTGTAATGAATCGGAAAGTACCATTAGTAAGAGGTTTTGATGATTATTTTATGGCGCCGCATTCAAGACATACATAGAATAGAAGAGAAGATGTTCAGGCGGTGAAGGAATTGACTATTTTGGCAGAATCTGAGGAAGTAGGAGTGTTTCTGGCAATTGCTGATGAGGGCAGAAAAATTTTTGTCATGGGACATCCAGAATATGACCGTCTGACTTTGGATAAGGAGTACAAAAGAGATTTGGGCAAAGGCATGGATATTGCTCTTCCGAAAAATTATTATCCACAGGATGATTCAAGTCAAAAGCCAAGACTTCAGTGGCGGGGGCATGGAAATACATTGTATACAAACTGGTTGAATTATTATGTTTACCAGCAAACCCCTTACGATTTTATCGATACGGCTGAAATTGTGGGAAAATAAGAAACGAGGATAATGTATAAAATGAGTAAAAATCAAATAAAATTTAATGGTAAAATATATTTAGAAGCAGAAGATGTAGCACAGACAAGAATTCTTTCTACTACATCTGCGGTAGAAGCTGTATTCAAAAACAGCAAAAATCCATATATTTCTGCAATGAAAGTAGAAGCAGATAATGATATGGAGGACTTTATTCTTCGAATCTGTATTTGCGCGGAAATAGAAGAAATTTGTGAAAACGATCAGAATGTGGAAATGCTTGCACCACAGCTTGCAGAGCTGCTGACAGATCTTGCGCAGGCACACTCCTATTTGGAAATGGAAGGCAGATTTTCTGTGGAATGTGGTGAATTAAAAGAAGCGTATCGTATTATATCTGAGGGTGGAGATGACCTTTGCGATTTTGAACCAATAGAATAATAATACGATAATTTTCTGTTTTCAAAATAAAAATAGTCTGTTATAATATATTTAATGAATATCACTTAGGAGGCATATAAATGACTGAGGATAGAAAAGGATTCAAAATTAAAGACGATAAATTAGGTGAAGTAAAAATTGCGGATGAGGTTGTAGCAATTATTGCAGGTCTTGCCGCTACAGAGGTTGAAGGTGTAAGTTCCATGGCGGGGAATATTACGAATGAACTGGTGAGCAAATTAGGAATGAAGAATCTTTCTAAGGGAATTCGTGTGGAAGTATCTGACGGTATCGTAGATGTGGCTGTTGCCTTGAACATCGCCTATGGTTATGCCATTCCGGATGTATCCTCAAAGGTTCAGGATAAAGTAAAGACAGCGATTGAGAATATGACAGGTTTGGAAGTATCTGTTGTAAATGTAAGAATTGCCAGTGTTGACATGGGAGCAAGCAAATAAGGGGTGTCTGATGGCACCTCTTTTTTTGGATTGTAGGAAAGGAAAAAGTTATGACAAGAAGAGAAATTCGTGAGCAGATTTTTTTGAAATTATTTCAAATAGAATTTCATCCGGAAGAGGATTTAACAGAACAGTTAAGATATCTGGATAATGAAGAGGAAATGGAAGAAACTAAAGATACAGAATATATTCAAAATAAAATTAATGCAATTGCTGCAAAGGTAACAGAAATTGATGCAGCAATTAATGAAGTGGCAAAGGGATGGAAAACTACCCGTATGGGTAAGGTGGATCTTACTCTGATTCGTCTTGCTGTATATGAAATTCGTTACGAAGAGTCCATTCCAACGGGAGTTGCAATTAATGAAGCTGTTGAGTTGGCTAAAAAATATGGGACAGAAGAATCTCCAAGCTTTATCAATGGAATTCTGGCTAAAATTGCATGAGAAGAAATGCATATCCGGTAAGTCAGGTGAATGCTTACATTAAAAATATGTTTTCTCAGGATTTTATGCTGCACAGCATCTGTGTAAAAGGGGAAATTTCTAATTGTAAGTATCATTCATCGGGACATATTTATTTTACAATTAAAGATGAAAAAGCAGCCATGAGCGCAGTGATGTTTGCCGGAAGTCGAAAAGGTTTAAATTTCCTTATGAAGGAAGGAGACAAGGTGCTTGTTACCGGCTCTATTGAAGTATATGAAAGAGACGGGAAATATCAGCTTTATGCAAGAGAGATTCAAAAAGACGGAGAGGGAAATCTTTTCTTACGATTCGAAGCATTAAAGCAGGAATTAGAAGAAATGGGCATGTTTGCACCGGAATATAAAAAGCCGATTCCAAAGTATATAAAGACTCTTGGAATTGTAACGGCAGCTACGGGAGCTGCTGTGCAGGATATTAAAAACATTGCCTCTAGAAGAAATCCTTATGTACAGTTGATTTTGTATCCGGCACAGGTACAGGGCGAAGGCGCTGTGCAAAGTATTGTCAATGGTATTCGGGCATTAGATGCACTTGGTGTAGATGTGATTATTGCTGGTCGTGGCGGTGGTTCTATTGAAGATTTGTGGGCATTTAACGAAGAGCTTGTTGCCAGAGCTATATTTGAATGCGAAACGCCAATCATATCCGCAGTAGGTCATGAAACGGATACGACGATTGCTGATTTTGTGGCAGATATGCGGGCACCTACGCCGTCGGCAGCAGCCGAATTAGCAGTATATGATATTTTTGAATTAGAAGATGAAATGCTTGGTTTGTATCGTCTGTTAAAAAATGCCATGACATGGAAGTTAGACAAAGTACAGAGCAAATATAAAAGTATAGAAAATCTTCTTCATGCGAAAAGTCCGGCGAATCAGTTAAATGAAAAAAAACAGTATGCCATGCATTTAGAAGCGCAATTAGATAAGATTCAGCAGAACAAAATCATGGATGCAAAATATCGTTTAGGCATTTTAGCCGGTCAGTTAGAAGGTCTTTCACCGGCAAAAAAATTGAGTCAGGGTTTAGCTTTTGTAACAGACGAAAAAGGCAAAAGAATCAGTAAGGTAAAAGACATACAGCAAGGTGATACGATGTTTGTACGCTTGAAGGATGGAACTGTTGTTACAAAGGTAGAGGAAGTCAAATTAGAAAGGCATTAGAACATGGCAGAGCAAAAAGAAAGCAGTTTAGAAGAATTATTCGAAGAAATTGAAAGTATTCTTGGCAGATTAGAGAATAAGGATATATCTCTGGAAGATTCTTTTATATTATATGAGCAGGGAATGAAAAAATTAAAAGCATGTAATGATAAAATCAATCAGGTGGAAAAGAAGATGCTTATGCTAAATGAGCAGGGGAATCTGGTAGATTTTGAATAGGGATAAATTGGAGGATAATTCTATGAGTATACATGAGGAAATGGACTGTCGTATAGAGAATATAGAAAGTATTATAAAAAAATATCTGCCTGAAGAATCCGGTTATCAGAAGACCATTTTTGAGGCAATGAATTATAGTGTTTTAGCAGGAGGCAAACGATTACGACCAATGCTGATGCTTGAAACCTATCGGTTATTTGGTGGAGAGTCTGCTGTTATAGAGCCATTTATGGCAGCTATAGAAATGATTCATACTTATTCGCTTGTGCATGACGATCTTCCGGCAATGGATAATGATGAATATCGCAGAGGTAAAAAAACAACGCATGCGGTTTATGGAGAAGCCATAGGTATTTTGGCAGGAGATGCTTTGTTAAATTATGCCTATGAAACAGCAGCAGGAGCATTTTCTCTTGAACCGGAAAATGTAAATATCGGAAAAGCATTTCAGGTGTTGGCAAAAAAAGCAGGCGTTTACGGCATGGTAGGTGGTCAGACGGTAGATGTAGAGTCTGAAGGTATGGAGAGTATCGAAAGAGATAGATTGGATTTTATCTATCGTTTAAAAACAGGAGCTTTAATAGAGGCTTCCATGCTGGTAGGTGCGATTTTGGCAGGTGCTTCAGAAGAACAGCAGGAAATCATCGAAAGGGTTGCCGCAGAAGTGGGACTTGCTTTCCAGATTCAGGATGATATTTTGGATGTGACAAGTACCTTGGAGGTACTTGGAAAACCAATTGGCAGTGATGAAAAGAATCAAAAAGCTACTTATGTCACATTTGAAGGTGTTGATAAGGCAGCAGAAGAGGTAGAACGATTGTCAGTTGACGCAATGAAGCAATTAGAAGGGCTTCCATTTAAGAATCCATTTCTCATGGATTTATTAGTATATTTAATTCATCGGGAAAAATAGAGGTGCCGTATATGGTATTAGAGAAAATAAAAAAAGAAAATGATATAAAGAAATTAAGTGCTGCGGAAATCGATGTTTTAGCAGATGAAATCCGCGAGTTTTTAATAGAAAAAATCTCAATTTCCGGCGGACATCTGGCATCAAATTTAGGTGTAGTAGAGCTGACGATGGCACTGCATTTAGCATTTGAGCTTCCAAAGGATAAGATTGTATGGGATGTCGGACATCAATCCTATACGCACAAAATTTTAACGGGTCGAAAAGAAGGCTTTGATCAGCTTCGTAAATACGGTGGAATGAGTGGTTTTCCAAAAAGAAAAGAAAGTGACTGTGATTGTTTTGATACAGGGCACAGCTCCACCTCCATATCTGCCGGTTTAGGTTATGCATTGGCAAGACAGATTAAAGGTGAAGAGTATAAAGTTGTATCTGTTATTGGAGATGGTTCTCTCACAGGTGGAATGGCATATGAAGCGTTGAACAATGCATCTAGAATCCGTTCAAATTTTATAATTGTGCTAAACGATAATAATATGTCTATTTCTGAAAATGTCGGCGGTTTATCTAAGCATTTAAGTAATCTTAGAACTGCGGAATCCTATCAGGAAATTAAGACAGGAATAGCCAATTCTTTGAGCCGTATACCAATGTATGGTGAAGGAATTGTGGA
Source organism: Lachnospiraceae bacterium (assembly GCA_017625255.1). Classification (GTDB taxonomy): domain Bacteria; phylum Bacillota; class Clostridia; order Lachnospirales; family Lachnospiraceae; genus Roseburia_B. The sequence goes on along the minus strand of JAGALK010000041.1, from coordinate 6,421 downwards.
TCGTATCCGAAAAACAAAAAGTGGTATTAAGCAGCTTTTTGTACCGGGAATGCTTTTTGAAAATATGGGAATTATCTATCTTGGGCCGGTAGACGGACATGATGTTGCTGCTATGGTAAAGATGTTCAAGGAGGCATCCCGTTTACAGGGACCGGTTATGGTACATGTAAAAACCAAAAAAGGAAAAGGTTATTTCCCGGCAGAAAGACATCCGGCAAGATTTCATGGCACAGAGCCTTTTGATATAGAAACAGGGCTTCCGTCAAAGAAACGGATAAAAGCCAATTATACAGATGTATTTTCTACCATTATGCGTAAGTTAGGTGATAGAAATGACAAGGTTGTGGCAGTAACGGCTGCAATGGCAGATGGAACAGGATTGAAGCGTTTTAGAAATATGTTTCCGGAGCGATTTTTTGATGTGGGAATTGCAGAGGAGCATGCGGTTACTTTTGCAGCGGGATTAGCAGCAGCAGGATTGAAACCGATTGTTGCAGTATATTCTTCTTTTTTGCAAAGAGCATATGATCAGATTCTGCATGATGTCTGTATTCAGAATCTTCCGGTGATTTTTGCTATTGACAGAGCAGGATTAGTTGGAAGTGATGGAGAAACGCATCAGGGAATTTTTGATATTTCCTTTTTATCTAGTATTCCTAATATGACTATTTTAGCACCCAAAAATAAATGGGAATTATCCGATATGATTAAATTTGCAGTGGAATTTCCGTCACCGATTGCCATTCGTTATCCAAGAGGAGAGGCGTATGATGGTTTGAAGGAGTTTCGTGCACCGATTGTCTATGGCAAAAGTGAGATGATTTATGAGGAATCCGAAATTGCTTTGGTTGCATTGGGAAGTATGGTAAAAAGTGCAGAGCTTGTAAGGGATAATTTAAAAAACATGGGATATGCATGCAGTCTTGTAAATGCTCGATTTGCCAAACCATTGGATGAAGAATTGCTCTTAAAGCTGTCAAAAAATCATAAGCTGATTGTCACACTGGAAGAAAATGTCATAAGCGGAGGTTTTGGTCAGCATGTGACAGAATTTTTATACCATGCAAATGTAAGCAGCCGGGTTATAAATATAGCTATTCCGGATGACTATGTAGAGCATGGTAATGTAGATATTTTACGAAAAGAAGTAGGAATTGACGAAGAAACAGTTACTGGCAGAATTGTTTCTGAATATAAAAGTTTAGGGCAGGTAGAGTAAATGAAGGAAAGATTAGATGTATTGCTGGTAAGCCGCGGGCTTGCTCCTTCCAGGGAAAAAGCAAAAACAATGATTATGGAAGGAAATGTCTTTGTCAATAATGAAAGGGAAGATAAAGCAGGCAGTATGTTCAAGGACGACTGTCAGATTGAAGTTCGTGGTGCAGCACTAAAATATGTCAGTCGTGGGGGATTAAAGTTAGAAAAGGCAATGCATCAGTTTGCCATTTCCCTGCAGGATAAAATCTGTATGGATATAGGTGCTTCCACAGGCGGTTTTACGGATTGTATGCTGCAAAATGGAGCCAAAAAGGTATATGCTGTGGATGTAGGATATGGTCAGTTTGCATGGAAATTGCGGCAGGATGAGAGAGTAGTCTGTATGGAAAAAACCAATATCCGCTATGTAACACCAGAGGATATAGCAGATGTTTTAGATTTTGCCTCTGTAGATGTCTCTTTTATCTCACTTACCAAGGTACTTGGACCGGCAAAAGATCTATTAGCAGATGGCGGAGAAATGGTATGCTTGATAAAACCTCAATTTGAAGCCGGCAGAGAAAAGGTTGGAAAAAAAGGTGTAGTCAGAGACAAGGCTGTTCATAAGGAAGTTATAGAAAATGTAATTGCTTATGCCTTAGAAATAGGTTTTTCAATTCTGAATTTAGAATACTCACCAATTAAAGGTCCGGAAGGAAATATTGAATATCTGGTATATATCAAAAAGACTGGGGAAGGAAGCATGGAAGAGGCTGTGGATATAGAGAAAACAGTAGAAGCAGCGCACTCCGAATTGGATAAGTAATTATGAATAAAATCTGTATCATTACGAATGTATATAGGGATAAAGAATTTCATCTTACCAATGAGATTAAAAAGTACATAGAAGATAAAGATGGAAGCTGCTGTGTGGTCACAGAGCATCAAAATGTACCGGATGATGCAGAGGCGATTTTTGTACTTGGTGGAGATGGTACATTGATTCGGGCAGCAGAAACGGCATCAGCAAAGGATATTCCCTTAATTGGTGTAAATATGGGACATTTAGGTTATTTATGTGAACTGGAAGAAACCACGGTTTATCCGGCAATTGATAGAATTATGCAGGATGATTATTTTACAGAGGAACGCATGATGCTAAGCGGGTATTCCGTTACAGCAAAGGAAGGCAGACAATTCCAAAAAAAATGGGCATTGAATGATATTGTTATCTGTAGAAAGGGGAATTTGCAGTTAGTAGAGGTCATCGTATCTGTCAATGGAGAGTATTTAAATACCTTTCGTGCAGATGGTGTGATTGTTGCAACACCAACAGGATCAACGGCTTATAGCATGTCCGCAGGAGGACCGATTATAGATCCAAAGGCAAGAATGATATTGATAACACCAATCAATGCTCATAACCTAAATACGAAGAGTATCGTTATTGGTGCAGAGGACGAGGTTTCTATTGAATTAGGCAGCAGACAAAGTCAGATTGATGAAAAAGTGGATGTATATTTTGATGGAGAACAGGCGGTAGAGCTTTCTTCCGGAGATTCTATTACCATACATACATCCAGAAGAAAAACAAAGATTATAAAGCTTAGTAAAATCAGCTTTTTAGAAATATTAAGAAAGAAAATGCAGACATATTCCTAAAGAAAAGGTTGAAAAAGCGAGGTTAGTAAATGAAATCAAAGAGGCATGTGAAAATATTAGAATTAATCCGAAAAAATGATATTGAAACACAGGAAGAGCTTTCTGATCATCTCGAAAAAGAAGGGTATCATGTGACACAGGCAACAGTTTCTAGAGATATCAGAGAATTGAAGCTGACAAAGGTTGCCATGAGTAATGGCAGACAGAAATATGTTGTTTTAGCAGAAAATACAGAGGATATGATACAAAAATATACTCGTATTTTCAAGGACGGCTTTGTGTCTATGGATATGGCACAGAATATTTTGGTTATTAAGACGGTTTCTGGTATGGCAATGGCAGTTGCAGCCGCATTAGATGCTATGGATTGTCATGAAATTGTAGGCAGTATAGCCGGGGATGATACTATTATGTGCGCAGTCAGAACCGTAGACGATACGATTACCTTGATGGATCGTCTAAGAAAAATGATAGGAGATAATTAAACATTGTTTTAAATCAATGTACTTCACAGGCGAGAGTAGAAGGAGATAACAATGTTACAGAATTTACATGTGAAGAATCTGGCGCTGATTGATGAGGCAGAAGTAGAGTTTATGCCGGGATTAAATATCCTGTCAGGAGAGACCGGAGCTGGAAAATCCATTATTATCGGCTCTATGAACTTAGCATTAGGAGAAAGAGTCCAAAAGGAAATGATTCGGGAAAATGCTCCGTATGGCTTGGTGGAGTTGGTTTTTTCCATTGAAAATGAACATCAGAGAAAAGCGTTAGAAGCATTGGAGATTTATCCTGAGGATGATTGTGTGATTTTAAGCAGGAAAATTACCAATGGAAGAAGTGTATCCAGAATTAATGCGGAAAGTGTTCCGGTATCCAAAGTACGGGAAGTTGCCAGTCTTCTGATTGATATTCATGGGCAGCATGAGCATCAGTCCTTGATGGTAAAAAAGCATCATATAGAAATTTTAGACAATTATGCTAAGGGAAAATTACAGGCAGAAAAAGAAAAACTGAAAAAGGTCTTTGAGCAATATAAGAAGCTAAAAACGGAGTTGGAAAACGCAAATCTTGACAGTGAAGAGAGAGCAAGGGAATTATCCTTTTTAGAATACGAAGTAAAGGAAATTGAAGAGGCTTCTTTGAAAATAGGAGAGGACGAGCAGCTAGAGCAAGATTATAGAAAATTAATGAACGGACAAAAAATCATGTCTGCATTATCTGGTGCATATGCTAAAACAGCCGACGGATATGAAACCGCAGCAGAACAGATTAGTCATGCATTACGCGAACTGTCATCGGCAGCTGCTTATGATGAACAGGTAGCAGGTTTTGAAAATCAGTTGATGGAAATAGATAATTTGCTCAATGATTTTAATAGGGAGTTGTCCTCATACATTTCAGATGCGCAGTTTGATGAAGCTGCTTTTGCTGAGGTTGAAAAAAGATTGGATACAGTAAATCACCTTAAAGCTAAGTATGGCAGAACGATTGAAGTTATTTTAGCTTCCTGTAAGGAGAAAAAGGAAAGAATAGAAAAGCTTGCAGATTACGATACTTATTTAGAGGATTTGAAAAAGAAGTTTGAAAAATCCAAAGGTGAAGTGGAAAAGCAGTCAAAGATTGTTTCCGATATTCGAAAAAAAGAAGCAAAAGTCTTAACAGAAGCTATTCGAAAAGAATTAATGGAATTAAATTTTTTAGATGTTGCTTTTTCCATGAAATTTGAAAAAATGAATCATTATACAGACAATGGGTACGATGATGCAGAATTTTTAATCTCTACGAATCCGGGAGAACCGCAAAAATCCTTGGAAAAGATTGCTTCCGGTGGAGAGATATCTAGAATTATGCTGGCAATCAAAACCGTTCTTGCGGATACAGATGCAATTGGAACATTGATTTTTGATGAAATTGATACAGGAATCAGCGGAAGAACAGCTCAAATGGTTTCTGAAAAAATGAATTCCTTAGGTCAAAGTCATCAGATTATCTGTATTACCCATCTTCCACAGATTGCAGCCATGGCAGACAGCCATTATTTAATCGAAAAATCTGTAAGCAATCAGACCACGATTTCAACTATTCGTATGCTGAATCAAAAAGAAAGTATTGCTGAATTGGCAAGAATGTTAGGTGGTGTGAAGATTACAGATACTGTATTAAACAGTGCAAAAGAAATGAAAGAATTGGCAGCACATACAAAAAAAACATCGGGTGAAGAAAATTAAAGAACATATACTAAGAAGGATACGAAAAGAAGGTATCCTTCTTTTTTTGATTATAGGAAGGAGTTGACACGATGATATATCGAAGATTCCAGAAATACAGAAAAACACTGTTTATGACAGGGTTAGTATATCTGCTCTTTTTTTCGGCAAAATTGTTATATGATTCTGTGCCGGATGATTTATATGTGGTTGCAGGAGAGGAAGAGAATATTCAGTTGGATGTTCCGGTATCTTTAGAAAAGGAAGAAGAAAGTGTAGCTGTATTTGGCTATGCAGATACTGTATCTGGGGTTACAGCAGGAGAAAATGATGCAGAATATAGTTTGTCCTGCCGTTTTTTGAATCTGATTCCGATAAAAGAAGTGGCTGTACATGTGGTAGATAAGAGTTTTGTCATGCCATCAGGTATTCCTGTAGGGATATATGCAAAGACACAAGGAGTATTAGTTTTAGGAACAGGAAAGGTAACGGCTGCAGATGGGTTAAATTATGAACCGGCATATCAGCTGCTGCAAAGTGGCGATTATATTTTGTCTGTAGATGGAAAAGAAATTCATGGAAAGTCTGAATTAATAGATATAGTGAATACATCTGAAGGAAAAACTATGGTTCTTGGCATTCAAAGAGAGGAAGAATGGATTGAACTAAAGATTAAACCGGTAAAATTAGAGGATGGAACTTATAAATTAGGAGTATGGGTAAGAGACGATATGGCAGGTGTTGGTACAATGACCTATGTGGAAGAGGATTTTTCCTTTGGTGCATTGGGACATCCGGTGAGTGATGCAGATACGGGCAGTATGCTTACGATTGCAGATGGAAGTGTGTATGATACCGATATAGTGGGAATTGTGAAGGGGGAAGATGGTACGCCCGGAGAATTGACCGGAGTTATTAATTATAATGAAGAATATTGTCTGGGAAGTATTCAAAAAAATACGCAGGCCGGTATATATGGAGAGCTAAATAAGATACCGGAAGAAATGCCGGCAGAATATATGGAAGTAGGATTGAAACAGGATATTCAAAAAGGGGAAGCCTATATTATTTCATCATTGGATGGAGAATTACAGAAATATAGGGTGGAAATTGATGAAATAGATTTTAATAGTGAAGAAGAGAATAAAGGAATTCTTTTTCATGTAGTGGATAGTCGTCTGATTGAAGAAACAGGCGGAGTAGTACAAGGTATGTTCACGAGTTATAATGGGAGCAACAACAGGAAAGCTAGTAAAATAAAGGGTTTCTTGATGTTCTAGTCCTATTTCATTGACCACGAAATAGTGTACTCTTGCGCAAGATACAACAGAATACTTACTAACCAATGTATT
>JAGALK010000040.1 GCA_017625255.1 Lachnospiraceae bacterium | reverse complement strand
TTGTTAGGCGGTTGTAATTCGGGTGGATATGTCAATTCACTGAAGCTGGGAGAATTAGTGGATAATGGGAACTATGAGCAGATTAGCAATCAAATACCTCAATGGGTCATGAATACTGAATGGAATACCCCTTTTTATGCTGCAACCTCGTCAGACATAACAATGTTTGATGCATATGCCAAAGAAAATTTTCCCTCTTTTTGTGATGCCCAGTGGACACAAGAACAAAGTGATGCCGTCTACTTGGGCAAGGGAATTGAAATGTTCCAACTTGATAACCAACGACAAATCAATCGTATCGTGTATTACCCTGTTATTTTGAATGGAGTAATTGTAAGTGGATACCAAGTTTATGAACGACTTGGGGAGAATGAAATAGGAAGCAAGGCTTCGCCGTTTTTGGTCAATCAATTAAATAGTATTATGTCCCTAACAAACGAGAATACCCCGCTAATCCTTGGTTTTCATAATGATAATGTGATAGGTATTGTTGGTGACACTTATTATGTGTTAGATGTTGACCCTATGACACATAAGGAAATTGAACTGGACAAAATTCCTAATATCAGTATAGATGTATGTATCAATGTAATGGAAGTATTCTCTAATGAACGAAATGCAAATGTAGAAGATTGGGTTGTAGTTGACCAATGATTGTTTGCTTTATCAAATGACCAATTCCAATTTGGTGAACTGAATGCTGACCGATAGGAGCAAGGTTGAAATACACCTTGCTCCTTTTCATTTTCTGTGGGCATTCATAGAAAATGAATAAAAAGGTCAGTTATACACACCAATACTTATCTCGGACAGAGACTTTTTATATACGAAATATATACCTATAAAGTTCTGGCGCCATCCTACACATGAAGGTTTGATAAATGCTATTCCGTTTTTCGCTTAACCAGACATAACATTCACAACTTCCCATGTATCATTCCCACGATGTAGATTGCAGATAGGGGAGGTATAGGTGTGGGCAGATGACTTTAGCAAATCTTACACCCGTACAACGGAATCTGCCCACACCTATACCTCCCTTATCTGCCCACCACAAAATAAAAAATGCTACATTTCACCACACAAAAAATGTTATGTCGTCCGTCTATCCAAACACTTCCGGAATACCATATATCCCCATAAACCGAAAGGAGACAATCATGGATTTATTTTCAACACTATGTATCATCATCGCAGGCATTCTATGGGGCACTATGGGTATATTTGTCCGTTATCTGGGAAACTTTGGCTTTTCCTCTTTACAGATAGCCTGTATGAGAATAATTATTACAGGAATTTTATTCTTCCTGTTTTTAATCGTAATAGATAAAGAAAAACTAAAAATCAAAAAGAAAGATATCCCACTCTTTTTAGCCATGGGGTGGGGAAGTATTCTATTTTTCACAATATGCTATTTTACAACTATTCAAACAACATCTCTTGCAATAGCAGCTATTTTATTGTATACCTCACCGATTTTTGTAGTGGTCTTATCCTCGGTTTTCTTACAAGAAAAAATTACGGGAATCAAAATGGCTGCATTAAGCATTGCTTTTGTCGGTTGTATTTTGGTTTCTGGCGTTGGTGGAGCAGCAGTGATTACGGGAAAGGGATTTATCATAGGTTTGTGTTCAGGACTTGGCTATGGACTGTATAGCATATTTGGCAGTCTGTTGTTGAAAAAATATCATCCCTATACGGTATCTGCTTATGCTTTTATTTTTGCCGGAATAGGTGCAATATGTATTTGTGATTTGCCGGATATTATAGGAAAAATTTATGTAAGTGGAAATATCCTTGGAATGTTGGGATTTATTTTGCTGACAGGAGCAGTTACAGCCTTTGTACCTTTTTTACTGTATACATTAGGACTTCAAAAGGTAGAAGCATCTAAAGCTGCGATTATGGCGATGATAGAGCCTTTAGTAGCGGCTTTAATAGGAATTTTTGTGTTTAAAGAAGTATTGACAGTTCAGGCGGCATCGGGTATTGTTTGCATTTTCCTTGCGATTATGTTATTAAATAATAAAACAAAAGAAAAAGATAATTGAGGTAAGGATAAATGAAAAAGGGAATTATTTTTGATATGGACGGAACACTTTGGGATTCTGCAGAAAATGTAGCAATATCGTGGGAAGAAGCGGTAAAACAGGAATTAGGCGATTTGCGAAAAATTACGACGGAAGATGTAAAGAGTGTTATGGGACGCACGATGGTACAGATTTCTGAGATTTTATTTCCAATGCTGGGCAAAAAAGAGGCGTTGGCATTAATGGATATCTGCTGTGATGCAGAAAATGAATACTTGCAGAAGCATGGAGGTATTTTGTATCCTAGACTAGAAAATACTTTGCAGATTTTATCTGAGCATTATCCGCTTTATATTGTCAGTAATTGTCAATGTGGATATATTGAAGCATTTTTGGAGTATTACAAATTCGGAAAATATTTCTTAGATATTGAGTGTTTTGGAAATACCCAGATGTGTAAAGGAGATAATATTGCGTTGCTTGCCAGAAGAAATGATTTAGATAAAGCTATTTATGTAGGTGATATTCAGGCAGATTATGAAGCAAGTGTTCAGGCAGGAGTAGAATTTATTCATGCATCTTACGGTTTTGGAAAAATTGACCATGAAGTACCGTATATTCGGGAATTTTCGGAGCTTCCACAGGTTGTATCGAAGGTTTTTGGAGACACGAATTTTGTTTAGAAAAGAGGAGCATAGTCTATGCATAGAGAATTCTTTGGAAAAGATCAAAGTGGAAAGGATATCGAATTATTTATTTTTACAAATACAAATGGTACACAGGTAAAAATCACTACCTTAGGTGCAGCGATTACATCTTTTATATTTAAAGATACAAATGGGATTATGCGTGATGTAGTATTAGGCTATGATAAAGCAGAGGATTATATCAAAAACCCATGTTATTTTGGTGTGATTGTAGGCAGATGCGTAAATCGTATTTCTAATGCCAAGGTGACAATAAATGATATAGAATATCCCTTGGAAGTAACAGAAGGAACTTGGAATTCCCATAGTGGAAGTAATGGAGTCAGCCGCAGAAACTGGGAAGTTGAAAGCATCGATGAAGAGAAGAATCGTATTACTCTAAAGATTTTCAGTGCCCATTTAGAGCAGGGATTTCCGGGAAATATGACGATGAAGGTTACCTATACATTGACAGAGGATGATGCGATTTGTATAGACTATGAAGCTGTGTCTGATATGGATACGATAGCAAATCTTACGAACCACAGCTATTTTAATCTTGCAGGACATGACAGCGGGGAAACCGGCAGTCAGCAGTTAAAGCTTTATGCTAAAGCCTATACACCGGTAGATTCGGATACGATTATTCCAACAGGAGAAATCCGCTCGGTGGAAGACACACCATTTGATTTTACAGAGTTTAAGGCGTTAGATAGAGATTTGGAAGTGCCAGACGAGCAGATAATCTGTGCCGGAGGCTATAATCACAATTTTGTGAATGACAATAAGGATAAATTTGGTCTTATTGCAGAGGCAAGATGTGAAGAAACAGGGATTCATTTATATGCTTATACGGATTGTCCGGGTGTACAGCTTTATGCAGGAAGATATATTGAAGAACAGAAGGGGAAAGCGGGTGTTATCTATGGAGCATATCATGGTTTTTGTCTGGAGACTCAGTATTTTCCGGATGCTGTAAATCGACCGGAGTTTAAGTCACCGGTTTTAAAGGGAGGAGAAGTGTATAGCTCTTCAACGGTGTATAGGTTGGCGTTGGAGTGTACTTGCGGAGAGGAAAAATAAATTGCCCTATTCTGTAAACCTATGGTATAATATATATAGATTTGTGCAATAAAGCGTATGCGCTTTATTCATATGCAAAACAGTAAAATAAAAGGAGACAGGGAATTATGTTAAAATCAGCTTTCGGAACAGACAGACAGGGCAAAGCAGTAGAAGTGTATACCCTTTCTAATGCAAAGGGAACAGAAGCGAAAATTGCAACTTTAGGTGCAATTTTAGTATCATGGAATTTCAAAGACAAAAATGGAGTAGTTCGTGATGTGGTATTAGGTTATGATGATGCGGCAGATTACTTAAAGGGTACATGCTATTTTGGAGCAACCATTGGCCGTTCTTCTAACCGTATTGCAGGCGGCAAAATCGTTATCAATGGTGTGGATTATCAGTTAGAGCAGAATGATGGAGATAACAACCTTCACAGCGGTTCTAACGGAATGCATGCAGTAAATTGGGATGTGGATGCAGTTAGCGAAAACAGCATCACATTAAAATACTTAAGTGCAGATGGTGAACAGGATTTTCCGGGAAATATGACTGTAAAACTTACATATACATTAAGTGATGATGATGAATTGACCATCAATTACGAAGCCGTTTCTGACAAGGATACAGTAGCAAACTTTACAAACCACAGCTACTTCAACTTAGGCGGACATGACAGCGGGGATATCTTCGGACAGAAATTAAAAATCTATGCAGATGCATTCAACCCGGTTACACCAACAGGTTCTATCCCAACAGGAGAGCTTCGCTTAGTAGAAGGTACACCATTTGATTTTAGAGAATTCAAAGAAATTGGAAAAGATGCAGATGCAGATTATGATCAGTTAAGCTACACAGGCGGATATGATCACAACTTTGTATTAGACGACAAAAAAGAAGTTCGTATCATGGCAGAAGCAATCTGTGAAGAGACAGGAATTCATCTCTATGGTTACACAGACTGCCCGGGTGTACAGCTTTATGCTTCTAACTTTGTAAATGGTGAAAAAGGAAAAGGCGGAGCTGTTTATAATATTCATCAGGCATTCTGCTTAGAATCTCAGTATTTCCCAGATTCTATCAACAATCCTGCATTTGAGACACCATTATTAAAAGCTGGTGATGTATACAAATCTACCACAATTTACAAATTAGCTTTGGATTAATTTGTAATCATATTTCGGATATCTTCAATTTTTAAAAGAACCGGAAGTAATACAAGACAAATTATAATACCGACAACACCCTGTGCGATATTAAAAGGAATACCTGATGCACAAGAGGCTGCGCCTGCAGCCAGAGCGGCGGTTGTAAAACCACCGGAAGCAAAAGCAGCAAGTCCCGTTTCGTACAGGAAATAGCCGGTAACCATAATCAACTCACCGATGGAACTGCCAAAGATTAAACGGATATTTCTGGTTTTGGCAGAATCCATAGGGTGGGTTGTTTTTTTGAATAAAAGGCCTGCAATTCCTGCGGTCAATGCTTTGATAATACATGTGGCTGGAGCCCAGGATAAATATCCGGAAAATATGTCTGCAAATGCTGAACCAATTCCGGCAGCTAAAGCACCGGATAGTGGGCCTAAGATAATGCCACAGAGCAGAACCAGACCGTCACCTAAATGGATATAACCAAAGGTTGGTGTGGGGATTTTAATAATCATTGTCGCAATACAGGTAAAAGCAGTCATCAGGGCAGCGATTACCATTTTTTTTGTGTTTTTTTCCATAAATAACATCTCCTTATCTGATTTTTTCTTATCATAAGCATAAACTGGCTGTTTTAAAAGTGCCAGTATTTAAAATGTAAACCAAGCCAGTTTGTGAAGAAGTAAAAATATGTTATAATATATAAAATAGGGTTTAAGAAAGGAGTTTTATCGAACAAATATGAAAAAACAAAAAATTTTGATTTCACTCATCCTTATAGGAATTGTAGGAGCTGCGCTTTTAGCCGGTTTGTATTATACAGAAAAAAACGATGAAAAGCAGTATATCATGACATCCTTTGTGGAAAATAAAGAACCGGATACAGAAGAAGGACCGGAAGAGGAAACAGAGTGTTTAGCAACAGAACAATTAGAGCTATCCGAATCATCCATAGAATTAGAGACAGAACAGCCGCAGCAGCCGGTGTCGCTGCTTTTTGCAGGAGATGTATATTTAAGTGGCTATGTGACAGAAAATTATGACAATGAGGGAATTACGGGTGTATTAGACGAAACACTTCTGTCAGAAATGCAAAGTGCTGACATATGTATGATTAATGAGGAATTTCCATTTGGTACGACGGGAACGCCGGCGGAGGATAAGCAGTTTACATTTCGCCTGCATCCATCGTATATTTCGGTGTTTGAGGATATGGGAGTAGATATTGTAAGTCTTGCTAACAATCATGTGTTAGACTACGGAAAAGAGCCTTTGCAGGAAACCCTGCAGGTATTGAATGAAAATGAAATACTTTATGCGGGTGCAGGAAAAGATTTAGCAGATGCTAGTGCTTTACGGACAATAACCGTAGGGAAGGAGGATTATGGTTTTTTATCAGCCTCTAGAGTAATACCTGTTACAGAATGGGATGTAAGAAATGCTCAGCCCGGTGTATTTACGACTTATGATGAAACGCTTTTGATAGAAGCAATAAAAAAAGCAAAAGAAAGCTGTGATTTTTTAACCGTTTATGTGCATTGGGGAATTGAAAGAAATACGACACCGGAGGAATACCAAAAGCAGTTGGCTCATGCTTATATTGATGCGGGGGCAGATTTGGTCATTGGTGCACATCCCCATGTATTACAGGGTATTGAAGCCTATAACGGCAAAATGATATTCTATAGTCTTGGAAATTTTATTTTTAATCAGAGTATCGAAAAAACGATGCTGGTAAAAGTGACAAAAGAAGAAAATGCGATAGAATACAGTATTCTGCCAGCCTATGCCACAGGAGCAAAAACGAATGTCTTAGCAGCAGAGCAGGAAGCATTTTATTCCTACCTTGAGAGCTTATCCTATGGAGTGACCATCGAAGATGGAAAAATAGGTGTGAAAGAATAGAATCAAATAAAATCCATTTTTATAAAAAAATTGAATGGCAATCTACACAGTTTGTCATTCTTTTTTTTGTAGCTTTTCACAAAACTGGTAAAATGAAGTAAAACATTTTACTAAAATATTGAAAAAAACGGTAAAAAATCATAAACTAAACATAATGGTTGAGTGCGCTCAATCGTAGAAATAAAGGAGGATGAAAAGATGAGAAGATGGAAGCAGTACATTAGTGCAGCTACTGCTGCAGCTCTTGTTCTTACTGCAATACCTGTTGGCACAACCACAACAGTACAGGCAGAAGAAAGTGCAGTGACAGTAGATAATACTGTGCGTTTGCAGCCACATCAGGCATCAAGATTCAATGATACGAATGGAGATGGACTTGGTGAGTTTGAAGGATGGGGAACCTCCCTTTGCTGGTGGGCAAACAGACTTGGTTACAGTGAAAAATTAACAGCCGATGCGGCAAAGGTATTCTTCAGCGATGATGGTCTGGATATGAATATTGGTCGTTATAATGTCGGTGGTGGTGATAATGTAGGAACAGAGGATGACGGCAGTGATTTCTGGCATGCAGAACATATTGTTCGTTCTGATTCTGTTGTACCGGGATATTGTGTAGATGTTACACCGGTAGAAGAAGGAAAAACAGAAGCAGATTATGCAAATTTTGACAGAGTAGATTTAGAATGTGGTTATGCATGGAACTATGACTGGGATGCAGATAAGAACCAGATGAATATCTTACTTGCAGCAGCAAAAGCAAGTGGAGAAGACTTTATTGGAGAAGCATTTTCTAATTCTCCGCCATACTTTATGACAGTTAGTGGATGTAGTTCAGGAAATACAGATGCAAATGTGGATAACCTGCGTAAGGATTCCTATAATGCATTTGCAGCATATATGGCAGATGTTATTGTACATTGGGCAAAGGAAGGGGTATTTAACTTCCAGAGTGTTACACCAATGAATGAGCCGTATACCAACTACTGGGGCGCAAACAGCAACAAGCAGGAAGGCTGCCATTTTGATATCGGAGATTCCCAGTCTAACATTATTGTTGCTTTACACAAAGAATTAACTGCACAGACAGCAGAAATGGAAGATGGTGCTGCTAAAACAGCTCTTGAAAACATTATTTATTCTGCTTCTGATGAGACAAGTATCGATACAGCGATTACTTCTTATAATGCTTTATCTGATGAAGCAAAAGAAATCGTTACACGAATTGATACCCATACATACAGTGGTTCTAACCGTGCAGGATTAAGAGCACTTGCAGAAGAAAGCAGTGAAAATCTCTGGATGTCTGAAGTTGACGGTGCATTTGATATCGGAACAAATTCCGGAGAAATGGGAGCAGCATTAGGTCTGGCAGAGAGAATTATGACAGATTTAAATGGTTTAAAATCTTCTGCCTGGATTCTTTGGAATGCAGTAGATAACCATGTGGATGCTGACTTAGATGGTTCTACAGATGGAAAATATGATCCAGATACATTAGAAGCTCTTTATACCAAAAACAAATTTGATATGGAATCCGGTTATTGGGGAATTGCCATCGGTGATCATGATAATCAGGAGATTATTTTGACACAGAAATACTATGCATATGGTCAGTTCTCCCGCTATATTCGTCCGGGAGATACAATCATTGCTTCTAGCGGCAATACATTAGCAACCTATGATGCTAAAAATAATGAGGTTGTCATTGTTGCTATCAATACTGCAGAAGAAGACCAGACATGGAAATTTAACTTAGGAAGCTTTGCAACTGTAGGTACAGAGGTAAAAGCTATCCGTACAAGTGGTTCTATGGCAGATGGCGAGCATTGGGCAGATGTATCTGACAGTGTGAACACAGTCGTTGATACAGTAAACAAGAATTTTACAACAACATTAAAAGGCAATTCCATTACAACCTATATCATGGATGGAGTAACCTATGATGCATCTACAGACGAACTGTTAAATATGACAGAAGTAAAACTGTATGAGAGCATGGTAACAGGAAGTACACCATGGAATGGTGATGAAACCAATGGTGTAAAAAATGTTTATGATGGAAGTTTTACAACATTCTTTGATGGTGTAGAGGATGGTTGGGTGCAGATCGATTTAGGTCAGGCAGAAGATATTACAGCTATTTCCTATGCGCCAAGACCAAAATATGCAGACAGAAGTGTAGGGGCATCTATATATGGTTCTAATGATGGTGCATCATGGGATTTATTGTATACAATTACATCTACACCTACTGTAGGAGAAGAAACTTTTGTATATGCAGATTATTTCAAATCAGGCAAGACAGAATATCGCTATATTAAATATGCTGTACCAAGCAGTACAACAGAAAAAGCATATTACTGTAATCTGGCTGAAATTAAAATTTACAGCAATGCAGATTTAATAAAGACAATTTCCAAATATGTTGCATTAACAGGCGGACATACTTATACAGAAGAAACAAAGGCTGTATTTGATAAAGCAATTGAAGAGGCAAAAGCTATTGATGCAGCAACTGCAACAGAAGACGAAATCAAAGCTGCTACACAGGCAATTATAGATGCTTACAATGCATTAAAGGAAATCTTTAATTATACAAGCTTTTCCGGTGTAAACGGGGACATTCTCTATGATAACAAAGGAGATATGATTCAGGCACACGGTGGACAGGTACAGAAGTTTACTTACGATATTGATCAGGATGGTGTATTAGAAGAAGAAGATACCTTCTGGTTCTGGGTTGGAGAAGATAAGACCAACGATTATCGTCCTTGTCCGGGTATCAAAGGATACATTTCCTATGATTTATACAACTGGATTGACATGGGAAATGTCTTAAAAACAGCAGAGAGCTGGGAACAGTTTACAACAGACGAGTATTTCACAAGCCTTTATGGCTCAGCAGGAGTACAGGAAGGCGACGAGAATTATGAGGAATTGTATGCAATCTATGGTGACATCTGGGCACCAAATGATTCTAATTCCGGTTGTGTAATTGAACGACCAAAGATGCTCTATAATGATAAAACTGGTAAATATGTTATCTGGTTCCATGCAGATGGACAGACACCGGGTGGTACAGGTTCTAACTATGCTAAAGCAAAAGCCGGTGTAGCTATATCTGACAGTCCGTTTGGACCTTTCAAATTATTAGGCAGCTATTTATTAAACTATGATGAAAATGCAAGTCATGGTTTTGACAGTACAAATGCAACAGAAAATGATCCAACCGGCGGCGGTGGTCATGTTCGTGATATGAACCTTTTCAAGGATACAGACGGAACAGCATATGTTCTTTACTCATCTGATGGTAATGAAACTATGCACATTGCACAGTTGAATGATGACTATACAATGGTAAAAGAGCCGACCATCAACAACGATGCACAGAATCCATATTTCTCAAGAAACTTCGTTGGTGAGTCCAGAGAAGCTCCGGCAATGTTTAAGTATAAAGATAAATATTTTATGATTAGCTCCGGTTGTACAGGCTGGTATCCAAATCAGGCAAAATATGCTGTAGCTGATCATCCGTTAGGACCATGGACAATGGTAGGCGATCCTTGTATCGGAGAAGGCTCTGGCACAACATTTAGTACACAGAGTACCTGTGTAATTCCGGTAGATCCTGAAAATGGCAAATATATCTACATGGGTGACCGTTGGAGTAATCCGGATGAAGGAAATCAGTTAAGATATTCCAGATATGTA
Organism: Lachnospiraceae bacterium; assembly: GCA_017625255.1. Lineage (GTDB taxonomy): Bacteria > Bacillota > Clostridia > Lachnospirales > Lachnospiraceae > Roseburia_B. The sequence continues at coordinate 9,365 of JAGALK010000040.1, read as the reverse complement.
TGGCTTCCTATTGAATTTACATCGGATACAGAAATCGTATTAAGACCACATGCAGACTGGTCCTTAGAGATTTTAGATAATATGAAGCCATGTACTTTGGTAACAGACATTCCATCTGTAGTCACTTCTATGGAGGAATTAGTGGCAGTATTACCTTCAGAAGTAGAAATTTTAGAAGAGGGTGCAACAGAAACTATTAAAATGGGAGTAACCTGGAATGGAATTCCAGATGCAGATCCTGCAATTGGTACATTAAATATCAGTGGTGAAATGGAAAACGGTCGTGTAATTACCCGTACAATTGAAGTGATGGATAAGAACATGATTTACTTCTTTGACAGTGCAGCAGAGTATGAAGATACAGAAGCATCCTTCTTTACCGCAGCAAAAGAAACATTAGGCACAACTTTACGAAATAGCGCAGCAGATCAGCCATACACAGCAGCATCTCATGCCGGTTATACAGGTACATATGGAACCGACATCGGAGAGAAGAGTGTTGGTGATGATATCTGGTCACATGGTTGGTGGGCATACGGAAGTAAATCCATTGATTATGCATTTGATTTAGAGGCAGGTACATATACTGTAGCAACCGGTTATCAGGAATGGTGGAGTACATCCCGTGCAACTGTAATTACAGCCAAAACAGCGGATGAGACATTAGCTACTTCTTCCTTTACATTAGGTTCAGCAGATACAGCTTTACAGCAGAATATAACCTTTACCTTAGAAGAAGCTGCAACTGTTACCGTAAGTATAAGCAAACCGGGAAGTGCAGCAGATCCTGTAATGAGCTGGATTGCAGTCATTCAGGATGAAAGTGCAGGTGAACTTGCTGATACAAGCACACTTTTAGCAACAATTGAAGATGCTAAAAAGATTGATACAGCAAACTTTACAAAAGCAAGCAAAAAAGCATTAGCAGAAGCATTAGCAGCAGCAGAGCTTACAGCAGGAGATGTTCGTAAGACACAGGCTGAAATCAATGCAGCAAATGAAGCTCTTCGCGCAGTTGTAGCAGGCTTACAGACAGTAAAAGAATATTTAGAAGCAGGTATCAAAGCCAATACCGTAGATGCAGCAACGAAAGCAAATTATACATCTGCTTCATGGGCTGTATATGAAAAAGTATTAGCACATGCAAATGCTCTTCTTGCAAAAGGAAGCTTTGAAGAATATGAAGTAAAAGATGCAGTAGATGCATTAGCAGAAGCAAAAGGCTTGCTTGAAGCTGCAAAAGAAAATGCAGGAAGTGTAGAAGAAGAGAAAGTAACAGTTGCAAAAACTACAATAAATACTGCAAAAGCGGCAGGCGGCAAGAAACTGAAATTGACATGGAAGAAAGTGACTGGTGCATCAGGATATGAAATCCAGTGTGCATTAAAGAAAAACTTCAAAACCGGTCTTAAAAAAGCTGTTATTAAGAAAAATACTACAAAAACAACCATTAAGAAATTGAAAAAGGGCAAGAAATACTATGTTCGTATTCGTGCTTATAAGACAGTAAAAGTAAATGGTAAGTCCCAAAAAGTATATGGTGACTGGAGTAAAGTAAAGACAAGCAGCAAGATTAAATAGGAGGAATGCAGTGGTGAGAAGAAATAAATGGAAATCAGGAATTTCTTTTGTTTTAACTGCAGCAATGGTGGCAGGCAGCCTTAGTGTTGCCTCCCCAGTAGCTGTAACAGCAGAAGAAGCTGCCGGAACAACATATTATATTGATGCGGCAAATGGAGACGATGCCAATGCAGGTACATCAGAAAATGCTGCATGGAAATCCTTTGCCAATGTGGATGATTTGACATTAGAAGCAGGAGATTCTGTACTTTTAAAAGCAGGCTGTACATGGAATAATGAAAAATTGTTCATTAAGAATGCCAAAGGTACACAGGAAAATCCGGTTGTTCTTGGAAAATACGGTGAAGGTGCAAATCCGGTTATTAATGGTAATGGTAATCCATGGAACGACGGAGAAGATATAAGTCTTTTGGCAAAAGAGGATGTAGCAGTCGTACATGTTCAGAACTCTGAATATATCACAGTTCAGGATTTAGAAGTAACAAACTGGGAAAAGGATACAGCTGATTTAATGGGTGAGCTAGACAGCGAAGCCGGTGTTATCTATGATCAGAGTAAATCCATGCTTACCGGTATTCTTGTAGAGAATAATGATGCGGGAGAATTAAAAGGTGTTGTAGTACAGAATAACTATGTACATGATGTCAATGGTTATATGTCTACGAATGGTTCTGAAGGACACAAAAAAGGTTCTGGCGGTATCATGGTACTTGTTACCGGTGGAAACACAGAGTCCTATTACACAGATTTACAGATTCTTGGCAATAAGGTAGAAAAGGTTTGTCATGAAGCAATCTACATGGAAAGCTGTTGGGCAGCTCGTACATTAGTAGGTGGAGCTAATAGTCAGCAGGCAGGTAGTCAGCCTTGGGTAGGTTGGCCAAATGTCTATGTGGCACACAACTATGTCAACAATGTAGCCGGAGACGGTATTGTACTTATCAATGCTGACGGCGGTACAGCAGAGTATAACTTAGTAACTGCAAGTGCAAGTGAAGAGTGGGATTACTCCAGAAATCCTGCACACGCAGCTATTTGGATGTGGGATTGTAACAATGTAACCATGCAGTATAATGAAGCTGCTTATACTACAAGTACACAGGATGGTATGGCGTTTGACTGTGACTACGGTAATCAGAATGTAATGTATCAGTATAACTATAGTCATGATAACAAGGGTGGTTTCTGGATGGCTTGTCCTGGACCATACTATACTGTAAATTCTGTAGTAAGATACAATGTCAGTGTAAATGATGGTTTATTTGACGGTGGCCGTATTATGCGTGTAGGTGAATACGGAAGTATCGGACATCAGGTTTATAATAATACAATTTACTGGGATACAGACTACGAAGTAAATGCAGTAGAGCAGGGAAGCTGGGGTACACCACCTACAAGCGGAACAGACATTTATAACAATATTTTCTGTGGAGACAGTGATACATTTGTAAATAATGAGGGAATTCACTATGACAGCAACCTTGTATGGGGAAGTATCAAAGATATTTATCCAACAGACGAAGATGCAAATGCAGTGATTGCTGATCCTAAATTTGTAAATGTAAAGGATTTTACAACCGGTACATTTGATTTTGAAACAGGAAAAGTTACTTTAGGAAAAGCAGAAGGCTTCAAAGTACAGGCAGATTCACCAGCAATCAACAGAGGTCGTAATTTTATGGCTGTACCAGAAGAATCTTTCCCGGCTGTTGAAGAAGAAATCGTATCTACACAGATTACATTAGAAAATAAGGATTATGAAGGAAATGCTATCGTAGATTATGTAGATATCGGAGCATTTGAATATCAGGGAAAAGTAGAAATTCCGGCAGTTAATACAGATAATTCTTATGTAGAATCTGTTATTTCAATGGTTGAAGGATATTCTGCAAACAGCTTTACTGCAGCTACATGGAAGAAGCTTCAGCAGGCAGTTGCAGATGCAAAATTTGTTGTAGATCGTCCATTCTCTACACAGGCATCTGTAGATGGAGCAGCAGCTAAGTTAGAGAATGCATTAATTGCAATGGAAAGAACAGATGCTTATCGTGATGGCAGCGCAGAAGACGATATTTTAGCAGCATATAATGCAAGTGATAGTATTGATAACTCCGGTTTTGAAGCAGCAGGAAGTGACTGGGGATACTGGCAGAGTACTGTATCTGTTTCTTCTGAACAGGCAAGAAACGGAGAACAGAGCTTAAAAGTAGTTCAGGATACAGCCGGAACTACAGGATATTCTGAGTTAGGAGGCGTTCCTGTAGCACCAAATACAGACTATGTATTTGAAGCATGGATTTACTGTGGAGAGGAAGACCCATCTTTACTTGGTTTAGAGGCAAAACATCATGCAAATGTGACAGGAAGCAGTGACATTAAGTTAGCAACCATGACATTAAGCAGTGATGCCGAGACCGACGAAAAAGGTTGGAGAAAAGCGGTTATGTATTTTACAACCGGCGAGTATGAAAAAATCAGTATCGCCCTTAGCAGCAATACTGCTACAGCTTACTTAGACGATGTTATTCTCTATCCGGCACAGGTAAGCAGCTATGCTGTACTTGATAGAACAGAAATTGAAACTACATTAGCATTAGTACCGGAAGAAAAAGAAGCTTATTATTCCAATGCTACATGGAGTGCTTATGCAAAAGCATTAAATGCAGCAAAAATGTTAAGAGTAGATGCGATGGCTGAGCAGGTAGAAATTAATGCAGCAGCTACAGCATTGCAGGAAGCATTTGGTAAACTTACCAAGAAAGCAAACTTTATCGTATTAAATGCTTTATATGATGTGTATACAAAAGAAGCACAGGGTAATTATACAGCAGAGACATGGAATGCATTCCAGGCAGCATTACAGCAGGCAAAACCGGTATTAGATAATGAAAATGCATTGCAGTCAGAGGTTGACACAGCTTTAGCAGCCGTAAAAACAGCTCGTAATGCATTAGTACTTGTTGCTGTAGGTCAAGATGATCCGGTTGAATATGAACAGCTAGATACTCCTACCGTAAAGAGTGCAAAAGCTTCCGGCGGCAAAAAATTAGTTGTTAAATGGGCAAAGGACAGCTCCGTAGATGGTTATGAAGTTCAGGTTGCATTAAAGAAAAATTTCAAAACCGGTCTTAAGAAAGCAACTGTAAAGAAAGCAAACAAGACTTCAGTTACAATTAAGAAACTGAAAAAGGGCAGAAAATATTATGTTCGTATTCGTTCTTACAAAACTGTAGATGGAACAAAGCTTTACAGTGATTGGAGTAAAGTAAAGACAAGTGGAAAAGTTAGATAAACAATTAAAACATATCTTTCTTAGTATACTGTTAATTTGTAGTGCCGCAGTGTTTACAGGCTGCGGCACTGTAAATGTTAAATCAAATGAAGCTGTGATGGAAGTTTACGGAGAAGAGGTTGTCAGAGCCGAATACGAAATGGTTTTGACAAAATATGTTTCAGAAGTGAAAAGACAGTACACAACCGATTTGGTGAATAAGAAAGAATTCTGGACAACAGAAATAGATGGCAGCTTACCATTAGAGCAAATCATGGAGCTTGCCACAGAAGAATGTATTTATAAGAAGACAGTGGCGTATCTTGCCAAAGAAGCCGGGATAGAGCAGGAAACGGATTACGCACAGATTATAGAGCAAAGTAAGAATAAGGCTTCTGCAAATGGCATTACCTACGGACTGACCTCTTATGAGCCAATAGACTATTATACATATGTATATACAGGGGTAGAATCGGATTTGACAGAAATTCTGAAAAAGGAGAAGGAAATTTCAGAAGAAGAATTACGGGAGAATTATGAGAATCATATAGAAAAGTACACCAATGATGTGCGTGTACATATGCTGATTGCAGAAATGAATGCTGAATTGGGAATAGATTTGGCAGCAAAGGCAGCAGCAGCTATACAGGAAGAAACAGATTTAGAGCTTTTACATGAAAAATATCCGGATGTAAACTTTTATGAACTTACAATGTCTACCTTAAACACCGAAGAAGGTAAAAGCGGCGGCTACAGGCAGCGATGGCTGATGGCAGAAGGTATGCAGGAAGGGGAAACCTGTGAGCCATTTGTAATTGGAAAAAACATCATGTCTATGCGTTGTTTGAAACGGGAAGAAAATGTTGCTACAGACTTTGAGGAAGTAAAAGGTGTGATAAAAAGTGAAATTCAGACAAAGTGGGCAAAAGAGGATATTGCCAAAAAAGTAGAAGCAGCAGAAGTAAAGTATGAAAAAGAAGTATTGGAAAAAATTACATTAGAAGCACTTTTAGGAAAATAGAGTGTTTAAAAAAAGAAATGGCATATGTACTTTGGGAGGAGTATATATGCCATTTTTAATTATTTATATTATAAGATAAGATGTTAGCTTAAAAAATTTCTCTTGTTAAGTTCTATAAGATATACTATAAATAGTACTAAATTACCAAGAAAGAGGGAGAGTATTATGAGAACAACATATCAGAACAAATTTAAGTGTTGCCTGTCGATGTTTATGGCTGTTGTTATGTTTTTTTCAAGCATTACATTTTGGGGTATGCAAACAGAAGTAGAAGAGGTTCATGCTGCCGAGGTTATAACCATTGATTCTGTGGAAAAACTGCAAAAAATCGGTAATGACAGTGCATATCCGATGGACGGCGATTATGTTTTAACGAAAAATCTGGATTTGACCGGAATAAACTTTACACCAATTGGAGGCGGCTATGGAGATAAGGGAGCAGTCAGTGGAAATCATGTATTTAATGGAACCTTTGATGGTCAGGGCTATACGATTACAGGTCTCTCCATACAAAAGACAACTACAAGCACATCTTCTGCCCAGATAGGATTGTTTGGAACTATTGGAAGTAATAGTGCAAGTGATTATGCAGTAGTGAAAAATATTGTGTTTAAAGATGTGGATGTGAATGTTACAACCAATGTTGCAACCAGTGTAGGGGCATTAGCAGGAGATGTGGCAGGCTATGCGGTTATTGATAATATTGCTGTAGAAAGCGGTAATATATCCGCAGTATCCGGAACAGCAGATATTATTGGAATTGCAGGAATAATTGGAGAAATTCGTACAAATCAGAATATATTCAGTGATGGAAATATCCATGTTCAGTTATCCAATTTATATAATGCTGCAGCTATTCATGCCAGTGGTACACTATTTGGTGACTGGTGCGCAGGTATTGTAGGAAGAATTCAGTATTCTGCGGTGGATAAAATGGAAGCTTGTCTGAATGTGGGAACAACCTCCATTACGAATAGTGATTATAGTTCGCAGGGGCTTTGTGGAGGAAATGCCTTAGATACAATTACAGATTGCTATTATCTAAATGGTACAGGAGGAAATGCCAGTGGCAGTTTGGTAACAGAAGAAGATTTAAAATCCGAAACATTATTGAAGGGGTTTTCCAAAAAATACTGGAAAACAGAAGCGGGGACATCCATAATACCGCTTATTATAGCAGGAACACAGAATTTTCAATTTGGAAATTTAACACCTGTTTTTGCAGAGGGAGAAAATGCAAACTCGGTGACACAGAATTTTACTCTGCCGTTAAGTGTGGAAGCGGATGGTGTGACACAAACGGTTACATGGACCAGCAGTAATTCTCAGATTATAGAAATTCAAGGAGCAAATGCGATTGTACATCCAACATTAAGTGATATGGTTTGTGTGCTTACGGCTTCTATTGGAACAGATATTCAAAAAGAGTATGAGATAACAGTAGTTTCAAGTACAGAAATAAAAGCCGAATTTGATGTAGATGTGGCAAAGGTTGGGACACCGTTAAAGGTAGTGGTAGATAATCTGCCGGAAGGATATACCTTGGAATATAAGTGGAAGGTTGGAAATACGCTGTTAAGTGAGAGGACAGATAGTTATACACCAACAGAAAGTGATTTAGAGAATTTTATAACCTGCACCGTTAGTATTCCGAATACAGAATATGCATGGTCTGCTGTAATGTACATGAGTACCCTGCCAGTTGTATATATCAGTACAGAAAACGGACAGGAAATTACAGATAAGGAAAATTATATCCATGCAGATTGTAAAATTCAGGGAAATGAAGAATTTGAAAGTACAAAGCTGTTATATGATGGTGTAACCGAAATCCGAGGCAGAGGAAACTTTACATGGGCTCGTCCTAAAAAACCATACAAATTAAAATTGGATAAAAAGACGAGTATCTTTGGTATGGATGAAAGTAAGCATTGGGTGTTATTAGCCAACTATGCAGATACATCTCTGATGAAAAATGAGCTTTTTGGAGAGCTTTGGGAAGATATGGAATGGGAATACACTGCGAATGCAAAGCCTGTAATTTTAATTATGAACGGAGAATATGAGGGTGTATATCATATAAGTGAAAATATTCGTATTGAAGAAGGCAGAGTAGACATTCATGACTGGGAAGAAGATGCAGAAGATATTGCAAAGGAAGTATATTCAGCCAACAAAAAGACATTGACAAAAGCAGATAGGGATGCAATGGAAGATCAGCTAGTGAAAAATCTTTCATGGGTAACAACCAGAAAATTTAATTATAACGGCGTAGAATATAATATTGATGATGCAGAGTATGATTTGACGATTCCGACAGATATTACCGGCGGATATTTACTGGAGTTAGATACCTATGATGCATATCATACGAAGGTGCCGTCAGACTTTTTAACGGATTTAAACCAGCAAATGACTTTTAAAACACCGGAATTTGTAGAAGGTACCAATGATGAGATGTTTAACTATGCCAAAAACTATATTCAGGCATATGAAAATGCAGCAATCAGTGATGATCATGCCACACAATATGATGGCAAGACCATGACCTACAGTGAGCTTTTTGATATGGAAACCATTGTAAAATACTGGTTATCTACTGAAATTATCACAAATGGTGATGGTATGCGATTTAGTAACTTCATGTATAAGGATATCGGATGGGATAAGTTTAAAATGGGACCGATGTGGGATTATGACTGGACATGGAATACAGGAACCGGAGCTTATGAATGGCAGACAAATACATATGTTCATAACAATAATGACCAGTGGTACAAGCATCTGATAAAAGATCCATATTTTGTGGTACAGGTATATGAAATGTATCAGCTTTATAAGGATGATATAGCGGATATGGTAAAGGATGGGGGAGATATAGATATTATCTATGAAAAAATGAAAACTGTCGGGGTGTTAGATATGGAAAAATGGCATACGGGAGAGGACTATAAGGGAACGGTAGATTATGTAAAATATTTTGGAACAGAGAGGGTTAATTGGCTGAATACCCAGTTTAAGAGTTTAAATATCCTTATGAATTCTTTGGGCTGTGCTGTAAATACCAGAGCCATAAGCTTAGGAACACCTGATACAGATGCAGAAAAAGGAAAGACAACTATTGGAGTGACGACAAGTGACAGTAATATAAAGACACTTGTGGTACAGGTAAATGGGAAAATAGCAGATACATTCGATGTAACAGGCAGCAAGACGACGATTGTTATAGAGGATAATATGCTGACTGCAAAAGAGGATGGATTAAATACCGTACAGATTTTTGCTAAAGATGCAAATGAGCAATATATTAAAGAAAATGGTGAAGCTATCTGGAGTTATACTACCTTTAAAAAAGCAGATTTGTATATAGAGCCATCTGAGCCAGAGAATCCAAAACCTGAAAATCCAGAACCGGAAAATCCGACCCCAGAGAATCCAGAGCCGGAAAATCCGAAACCGGAAAATCCGACCCCAGAGAATCCAGAGCCGGAA
>JAGALK010000039.1 GCA_017625255.1 Lachnospiraceae bacterium | reverse complement strand
GCATTTTTCTTCAAAATATTTTATACTGTTAATCATAGAGGACACCTTCCTTTGTTTGTATTTTGGTTGTCAGCCTTAAATACTTTATCACAAAGTGGTGTCCTCTTTTTTATTAATCCGAATAAAATTTTACGCTAGCTTGAATTTATGAACGAATTAATGAAACAGGAAAACCAGACACCAATCGAAATTGCGCTTGGTATCGACGAAGAGGGAATGACAACAGCAAGAAAATTGTATGAGTTCTTAGAGCTTGCTAAAGGACAATTTTCAAGATGGGCGAAAACTAATATCACAGAAAATGAATTTGCCACAGAAAACGAAGATTACTGGGGGTTCGACATCAATGTCGAGGGTAATATGGCACAGGATTTCAAATTGACCGCTCATTTTGCCAAGAAGCTTTCAATGAAAGGAAATGGAGAACGAGCAGAAGAAGCAAGAGAGTATTTTACAACACTAGAGGAAAAGGTAAAACAGAAAACTATTGATCTTGCACAGTTGTCACCAGAATTGCAAATGTTCCAGAAGATTTTTAATTCCGTTGCAGAACAACAGTTAGAGCAGAAACGACAAGCAGAGAAAGTAGAGCAGCTTGATAAAAAAGTTGATTCAATCAAAGATGTAATTGCATTAAACCCGAATAGTTGGAGAAGCGATAGTGTAAAGATTATTAATAAAATTGCCTTACATATGGGTGGATATGAGCATATTAAAATGATAAGGGAAGAAAGTTATAAGATTCTGGAAGAAAGAATGGGGGTAGCGTTGAAAGTACGCCTTAGTAATAAAAAGAAAACGCAGGCATTAAATGGAGTGTGTAAATCCAAAATAGACAAGTTAAATCAGTTGGATGTAATCGCTGATGATAAAAAGCTTATCCAAGGGTATGTTTCCGTGATTAAGGATATGGCTATTAAGTATGGTGTAACGGAGGTAGCCTAATGAACGAGATGGAAAAACTGATTGCTGAATTATTACACGAAATGGATGATATGTCTGCAGAAGTGATAGAAGAAATAAAAGATACTTGGTTAGAGCAGTTGAAAATAGAACTCAATTCTACAGAACGCTTTCAGAGAATCGAAAAATTTGTAAATGTCGTATGTGATGTTGCAATAGATCGGGCAAATCGAAAAGTTGTAGTTGCGTAGAGGTGGTGTGATGGATAGTGGAAAAATATTTGAGAAGTTAGTGCATTTAGCGACATCCAAGGGGATTATCGTCAGATTTGCACCATTGCAAGCTAGTGATGGCAGAATAAAAGGTAATAAGATTGCAATACGGCAAGATTTACCTACTATAGAAGATTTTAATTACAATCTTGCTCACGAATTGGCTCATGCATATTTACATTTTGATAAAGGAAATACGATTGGTAGTTCTGAACATGAACAGTACGAGGAGCAGGCAGATAGAGCAGCAAAAATGTTGTTAGAAGCAATACAATATTAATGTTAAGAGAGCTTGGAAACAGGCTCTTTTGCGATTAATAGAATGAAAGTACATTGAAAACTAAAGATTGATGGTTGTAAAATGTGTATCGAATACACATAAAATGTTGACAGATGTGTAATTAGTGTGTATAATATAATCATAAGGAGGAACACTAATGAAGCAAAGAGATTTAGTTAAGAAACTAGAGAAAGCCGGATTTGTTTTGGCAAGGCATGGTGGTAATCATGATGTATATGTCAGAGGTTCAGACACAGAGCAGATACCCAGGCACAAAGAAGTTAATGAACGATTAGCAAAAGCAATATTGAGAAAATGGGGATTATAACATCCCCTATCTCAATAATCTTATTATATATTATACACATTGGAGGTTGATGAAATGAAAGTAACATATCCAGTAATTTTTACAGAAGTAGATACCAATATTTTAATCGAAGTGCCAGATTTAGGAATATTCACAGAAGCAAATGAGGAAGGGAAAGCCAAAGGAACAATGGCAGATGCTATTATGATGGCAAGAGATGCTATTGGAATGGCTTGCATGAAAGCAGAAGATGAAGGAACAGAGATAGCAGAACCTTCTAGTATGTCAGAAGTAGATGTTGCTAAAGGTGCTTTTTATGAAGAGGGAGCAGGAATTGTATCACTTGTAGATGTGGATTTGGTAACATATCGTCGTATGTTAGATAACAAAACAGTACGGAGAAATGTTACGCTTCCAAATTGGTTAAATCAAGAAGCAGAGAAAGCACATGTTAATGTTTCAAAGGTGTTGCAGGAAGCACTTATGATGAAACTTGGAGTATCCAGATAATAGACAATAATAAATTACCAACCATCAGTATTTAGGTGGTTGGTTTTTTATTTGAAAATATATAAACACCTGTGCATGGATGAAGGACAAAACCAGAAGGGCGAGGGTGCAGCAGGGGAAGAAAAATAAAGTGACAGATAAGAAAAATATGTTATAATGATTTAAGAGCCATGAGCCGTATGTATAGAGAAATCTATGCAGCGGCTCTATTTTTTTGAAAGGAAGTGAGATAGTGGAGAATTACGAAAAGGCAGAAAAAGATTATATGGCAGGAATGAAGTATAAGGACATAGCTGAGAAGTATGGGACCACTATCAACACTGTCAAGAGTTGGAAAAAACGATATGGTTGGAACAGAAAAGAGGGTGCACACAAAAAAGAAAAAGTGTGCACACAAAATAAGCGAGTGGAAAGAGTTGCACCGGTGCAACCGGAAGATGGTACAAAAGAGACTCTACAAAATGATGAATTAACCCCAGAACAGCAGATGTTTTGTATTTATTATAGCCGAACATTCAATGCGACACAGAGTTATCTAAAAGCGTATGGTTGTAATTACGAAACAGCACTGAGAGCAGGACCGAGATTGTTGGGAAATGTTGGAGTAAGAGCAGAGATAGAACGCCTTAGGGAAATCAAGCGCCAGCAGATAGTTGTCAGTGAAGAGGATATTGTAGAACTTCAGATGCGAATTGCTTTTTCTGATATAGGGAATTACATTTCATTTGGAAAGACAGAAATAGAAACTAAGAGTGGAGAAGTGATAGAAGTAAATTCCGTAGACCTAAAAGAATCTATTATGACGGACACTCAACTTGTGAGAAAAGTTAGTGAGGGGAAGAATGGTATTTCTATTGAAGTCGAAGATAGGCAAAAGGCTATTAGTTGGTTGACAAAATATTTTCTTATGCATCCAGAAGATAAATATAAGGCAGAGTTTGACAGGAAGCGTGCAGAAGTAAAAGATAATAGTACCGGAGAAATACTAAAGAATATGCAAACCATTACAGACATTTTACAGCATCCCGTAAGCAATCGTAGCATAGAGGATTTCGAGGGGGTGCAGGAGAATGAATAAACCGGCACCATTAAGCCAAAGGCAATATGAATACTTTCAGAGATGTCTGTATAGCTGGCTAAATGTAGCAGAAGGTGGTAAGCGTGGTGGAAAGAATGTTCTCGCAACATTAATATTCTGTTCCCTGCTAGAAAACCATAAAAACAAAATCCACCTTGTAGCCGGAGTATCTGTAGCGACAGCAAAATTAAATATTTTAGACTGTGATGGATACGGTTTGTTAAATTATCTCGAGGGCAGATGCCGGGAAGGTAAATATAAAGACCGTGATTGTGTTTATGTTCAGACCAAAACAGGAGAAAAGGTTGTTTTAGTATCTGGTGGAGGAAGGGACGGAGACGAAAAGCTAATCAAAGGTAATACCTATGGAATGGCATATGTGACAGAAGCCAACGAATGTCATCAGAAGTTTCTAAAAGAAGTCTTTGACCGTACATTATCCAGTTCCGACCGAAAGATATTTCATGATTTAAATCCAAAAGAAGAAGAGCACTGGTACTATACGGAAATACTCAAATTTCATGAGGAGCAGCAGGCGAATAATCCGCGATATGGATATAATTACGGACACTTCACTCTTGTGGATAACATGAGCATGTCTGATGAAAAAATAGCAGCTACACTCATAACTTATGATAAAGACAGCGTATGGTACAGAAGGGATATTCGTGGAGAAAGAGCAGTTGCGAAAGGGATTATCTTCCGGCGCTTTGCAGAGAATAACGAACCATATCTATACGATGATGATGAGATATTTGATAAAAATGGTAAACTTAAGCAGATACCATCCAAAGTAATAATCGGTATTGATTTCGGTGGTAATGGATCTATGACAACGATGGTATGTGGATTATATTTCAACAGATATCACGACATTAGAGCAGCGGAGGAAGATTGTATAGAGTTGTCGGATGATATTGATGCAGACAGGATTTGCGAGAAGTTTGTTGAGTTCTATAAAATGTGCGAAAAGAAATACGGGCGCATCAGCTGGGTGTTTCCGGATTCTGCCAGTACAACTCTGATAAACAGTTTAAGAAGTGCAGCAAAGAAAAACGGCATATCCAGAAATAAAATAGTAGGATGTCTCAAGAATGAGGTTTCAGAGCGTCCAAGAAGCATAGATTTACTGTTTAATACCGGCAGATTGAAGATAAATAAACGATGCATGAGACTTCGCAAGGCAATAGGCAGCCTTAAATGGGATGAAAAGAATCCGAATATTCCAGAAGATAAGAACATTGGTAACTGTAACGACTGGTGGGATGCATTCTGTTACTGCTTACTGAACTTCATTAAGTATATTGATTTAGATAGATAGGAGTGATTTTTAGGAAAGATTGTGCAAAAGTATATTTAGAAAAACTTGGGTATTCCGTAAATAGTCATGCATTGGAAATTATAAAAAAGTGTGATGACTGGTATGCCAATCGTATTATTGTCGATTTTCACAAACGAAAGAATCTCAATAATGTGGAATTAGAGCTTAGTAAAATGAATTTTGCAAAGCGGTGTTGTGCGGATGATGCGAACCTGTGTGAAATCATATCAGTTGCACCGGAGCAACAGGGAACCGCGCAGGAGTTTATTGATAAAATTTTGTCAGAGAATCGGTTTGATGTGCGCTATCGTGAACAGTTAGAGAAAACATCTGCTACCGGAACTGTAGGCGCATATATTTATCTTCGTAATGCCGAGTATATAGAAAGTGCTGATAAAACAACTACAGCGCGAGGTGGTGAGATTCGCATTAACTATTGTGATGCTGATTGCATTATTCCTCTGACTATAGAGAATGGACTTATTACAGAATGCGCCTTTTGTGCTACCAATAAGGTGCGTGGCAAAGACAAGACCACATTGGTTGTTTTCATACAGGATAATGGACTTTACAAAGCCGAAACAGTTGTATTTGATGAGCGGGGACAGAAAATTGATGTGGAATCAAGCGTTATCCAGTTGGGAAAAGTGAAACCATTTGCAATCATGACAAATGCAGAGGTAAACAATCTGGACGATATGGAAGGGTATGGTTTGCCGAAGATATATAATGCCATTCCACTATTTAAGGCAGTAGACCTTTGTTATAACATCCTGCATGGGGATTTGGATAAAGGTCAAAAACTTGTATTTATCAATGAGCTGTTAGCTTGCATACAGAGGGATAAAGATGGAAACCCGTATCTTACACCACAGCAAAAAGAAATCTTCATTCTTCTTGGGATAGATAGTGAAGGTAAGCTGCCGGAAGAAAAGACACTTGTACAGGAATACAATCCGGAAATAAGAGTGGATCAGATAACTAAAGCATTTGAACTGGTATTATCTCTTTTATCTATGCAGTTTGGTTATGGCAGCAGGCGTTACACATTTGAAAACGGACAAATACAGACCGCTACCCAGTATTTGGGAGAGCGACAGGATATGATGCAGGAGCTCAACAAACAGCGTAAGAATGCATCTGACTATATAGAAGATATCATTCATGCAGCCATGTGGTTTTCCAATCAGTTCTCCGGCACAGCATACAATTTGGAAGAACCGTTGTCTATAGAGTTTGATGATTCCTATGTGGAAGATAAACAGACGAAATTGGAAGCCATGAGAGCGGATGCATTGTCGTTTATGGATGTTCCGATTTTAAAAGAAATGTATCTGTCTGAAAAGTACAATGTGCCTATGGAAGAAGTTAAAAAATGGATACAGAACACAGAAGAGCCGGTTGATGATTTAGAGGATTAAGGAGCGTGATTTAAAGGGCATTATCAGAACAGCAGATTGAAATATTAGCGGATAGATACATAATCGGGCTTTATCAGAGTATGGAGGATGAGGTAATAGCTGATATTGTCCGAAGAGTTGCAAAGACAAAACGCTATACAGAAACAGCAGAACTTATGGCGAAGTCTATGGTTGAACAGGGGTATTCTGCAGAAAAGATACAGGCAGCAGTCATGAAAGTACTTAGAGCTGACAAGGCATATCAGATGGCAGTTGCCGAGAATACCAAGGAGCATAAACAGAAAATACAGGAAATCATCGAAGAAACTGTAGAAAAGGCAAAGGCAGCAGGGGATACACTTATTGCAGAAGCCGGGAATATGGCATGGAACAATGATTTGTCCATGTGGTCTGAGCAAGGTGTGGATTTAAAACAGCCAAACACCATGAGTCAGCTAATAAATGCATTTCAGTTGCAGACAGCAGGGCAGTTGAGGAATCTTACAAAAACTATGGGATTCAAAAATACAGTCTTTGGCACTACGGGAATACTCAATGCATATCAGAGAGAAATGGACCTTGCACTGCTTAAAGTTGCTACGGGAACATTTTCTTATGATCAGGCAGTAAATGACTGTGTAAAGAGATTAGCACAAAGCGGATTGCGTTCTATTGATTATGCAAGTGGCAGAACCTATCAGTTGGATACAGCCGCCAGAATGTGTGTCCGCACAGGAATGTCACAGCTTGCCGGGAAAATCATGGAAGAGAATCTAAAAAACACAGGGCAAGACCTCGTCATTACTTCACAGCACATGGGAAGCAGACCAGAACACGCACACTGGCAGAATAAGGTCTTTTCCTATTCCGGCAAGAACAAAAAATATCCGGATTTTTTCAAAGAGACAGGCTATGGAACTGCCGGAGGATTAAAAGGTGTAAACTGTACGCATGATTTTTATCCATTCTGGGAGGGTGCAAGTGTTATTCCGGAGGATATCGAAGAGCCAGAGCCGGTAAAGGTGAACGGAAAGGAATATACATACTATCAGGCAACACAGCAACAGCGCAAAATGGAGCGTGATATCCGGGCAACCAAGCGAGAGATTGAAGCGCAGAATGCTATTGGTGGCAATACAACTGAATTAGAGAGCAAGTTGAAAGCGCAGAAGAACAGTTATTATAGTTTTAGTTCTGCGGCAAAGCTGAAGCCAAAGGATAACCGATTGAGGATTGTTGGCGGAACAGCGATTTCTAAGAAAAAGAATAATCCTTATGAAAGAAATAGAAGTGTTGAGAGAACTATAAGAAAATCAAAGGCAGATGTAAGAACGAGAGACATCCAGAATGCATCTACATTAAGCGAAGTAAATTCGATTGCAAGTGAAAAATTAGGATTTGAAGTTAATTTTTCTGATTGTACGGTTGAATATGCAAAGGAACAAATTAGCCACTATGAAAAGCTGGTAAAGAATTACAAGCAAAGAGCGAATGTTCATTTTTTTGGTACAGGAAAAATGCTTGGCAGGAGTGCGGCGGCAGAAACCTTTTTTTCGCCTGATTATAAAGATGCAACAATTACGGTTTCGGGAAAGACTGTTAAACCGTCAATGATTGACAGACTTAAGTCATATACTGTTAAGGTTGATGATAAAAATGCAAATATAGCAGATTTAACACATGAATTTGCACATACAATCACAGCTTCTAAAGGTGGGGATGAGGATTTTTGGAAAGAAATTAGATCCATAAAGAATCGTTACAATAGAGCATTAACTAAGATTGATAAGGATAATATTGTTAATAAAACAATCACATACGAAGAAGCTGTTACAAAGAAAAAGGCGATATTTATATCAGAATATGCTAATAAGTCAGTTGACGAATTTTTTGCAGAAGGATTTTCAGATGCATTATTATCGTCAAATCCTTCACCGTATTCAACGGAAATTCAAAAGGTTGTGGATAAGTATTTCAAGAAAACACCACTTGAAAATGTTGATAAAGGTAGTACAATAAAAACAGAACTTCAATTTTTTGCATCAAAAGAAAAGCAATACGGAAAAAAGATAGGTAAGCATGCGCAGGATTTTGGTTTGGATGCAAGCAAAGAAGAAGATAGACTGAAGATGCATGAGATTATTGCCGATATAACAAGTAATAAGGACGAAATTCGAGTCGGGTCGTGGAGAGGACAGGAACACGATGTACTTTTCTTTATTAAAGGCAATGATGTTGTAATTACTAAAACAGACGGTGAGTTTGTTACAGTTTTAAAGGATGGTGTTAAAAATAGTGCAGGGGTTAAGAACGCAGGAAAGCAATAATTTTATAAAATTCTTCGAAGTAGTACAGGAAGAAGCTAAGAAAATCAAAAAAGTTTTCTTTCTGGATTGTGAGGAAGGTAACGATGGTAATGTTAATGGAATTGAAACTTGCAATTTGTCCGGTTGGTTAATTCCGGTCGAAAAATCGAAGGATTTTGAAGAAGTTTGGAAGAAAAACAAAGAAGATGATGATTGGTCTGATTTTTTTTGTTTTGCAAGATGGAAAGATGAGAATGGTTTAAAAATAATTTTTGAATAGTTATTGCCACAAGTGTAAATACTGGTGGCTATTTATAAGGAGAAGTAAATGGATAATTTCAAAGCAGTATATAAAATCTTATCTACGCTTGAAAAAGCAATGGATTTACCAGAATTTGATATAAAATTGATTAGTGCAGAAAAATTAGGGGTTAGTCAGGAGCGTTGGTGTCGATATATTGAAATGATGGCAGATGTTGGTTATATAAAAGGAATTGAAATGTATGAAGATATTACAGGAGAGCTGAACATCGATGCCGAAGATATGCGTATCACACTAAAGGGTTTGGAGTACTTACAGGAGAATTCTATTATGCAGCGAATGTATAATGCTGCAAAGGGAATTAAAGATGTAATTCCTATGGCATAAGGTAAAATTATACCATTGCAAAGTGACATAAGTTTGTGTTATACTGCTTGAGAGGGTGTATAGCATGAATTATAAATGGAAGAAATGCCCGAAGTGTGGCAATGAGCACTTCATAAAAGTATCGCCAGAAACAAGAATATATAAGTTTCCGGCATACTGTAAGAAATGCAAAAATGAAATAGTGATAACATTAGAGCCTAAGAGCCGAGTAGTAAATTCTTAAAGAATGAGGATTTGCTATAAGGCTCTTTTTTGTTTGTGTTTTAAGCTCTGGTTGCACCGGAGCAACTGTGGCGGATTGGTGTAAAGGCAGCACGGCGGTTTCCTATGCCGGAAGAATTGGTTCGATTCCTTTATCCGCAATTTCCCGTATCGCAGAAAGCGCGATTCAATAAATCATTTTAGGAGGTATTATGAAGAATATTTTTGAAATCATGAAAGAGTACGGCTTAGAAGTGCCAGAGGAAAACAAGAAAGAATTCGAAAAGGCGGTACTTGAGAATTACAAGACTGTAACGGATTATGACAAACAGACTGAGAAACTAAATAAAGCCAATGACACTATTAAGGCAAATGATACAGCTATTCAAGATTTGCAAAAGGAATTGGAAAGTTTCAAGGATGCAGATGTTACTGCATTAAATCAGCGTATTACTGATTTGGAAGCAGAAAAAGAGACTATCAAAAAGGAATATGATGATAAAATTGCAGACCGGGATTTCAATGATATGTTAAAAGAATCCATTGCAGCAGTAAAAGGCAGAAATGCAAAAGCCATCACCGCTTTACTGGATACAGATGCATTAAAAGCATCCAAGAACCAGAAAGAAGATGTTGCAGCAGCATTAAAGGCCTTAACAGAAGCAGAGGACAGCAAGATGCTTTTTGGAGAACCAGAGCCAAATATTGCAGGAATTGGTAGTCCGATTGGAACAGTAACTAAAGGTGGTAATCAGGACAGTGATGCAGCTATGCGCGCAGTTATGGGATTACCGCCAGTCACAGAACAGAAATAGGAGGAAGATTAAATGCCAAACACAATTGCATTAGCAAAAAACTATCTTAGCAATTTAGACGAAGTTTACAGAATGGCATCTGTAACAGCAGATTTAACATCAGATCCAACAATGTCCAGAGCGGCAGCAAATGCGAATGAGATTATTTATCCACAGATTAGTGTAACAGGTCTTGGAGAATATGACCGTAATAGTGGATATACCACAGGGGCAGTTGATTTGAAGTGGAAAACAGTTGGATTCAACTATGACAGAGGTACAAAAATCAGCGTAGATGTTATGGATAATGAAGAGTCCAGAAACCTTGCTTTCGGAATGGCAGGAGCAACATT
>JAGALK010000038.1 GCA_017625255.1 Lachnospiraceae bacterium | reverse complement strand
TAGATTTGCTTAATATTCTGGGGAGTATCAGCGGAAAATTGCCACGGATGGCAATTTTAGGCGAAACCGCCATGGAGGGCGGTTTGAGCCGACGCGTCCGTTACCAATACCCATCATAAGAATATTTAGCAAATCTTACACCCGTACAACGGAATCTGCACACACCTATACCTACCCTATATGCCCACCACAAACCAAAAAATAATACATTTCACAAAAAAATATGTTATGTCGTCCGTCCCCCAAAAAATATCGGAATACCATTTATCCCCACAAATCGGAATTTTTATCCTTTTACCGCCCCAACAGTCATTCCCTTTATAAAATATTTCTGTAAAGACAGGAACAATACCGCAATCGGCAGCACCGAAATTACAATCGCTGCCATAGCTGTTGTATAATCACTTGTCTGGGCAGAAAAGAGAGATTGAATAGCTACGGTGAGCGTCTTTAGCTGCTTTTTGCTGACATATAAGCTCGCCAACAGATAATCATTCCAAATCTGGAAAGACTGCATGATAATCAAGGTAGCCATTGCCGGTTTTAACAAAGGCAAAACTACGGTAAAATATGTACGGAACACAGAGCATCCATCAATTCTGGCAGATTCCTCCAACTCCAACGGCACAGTACTCATAAAACTATTCATAAGAAATACCCCAAAGGAAATTCCTGTTGCCACATACATAAAAATAATACCATGTCTTGTATTTGTCAGATTCAGCTTATATCCAATCGTATAAATCGGCAAAAACAGCGCCTGATAAGGAATTAAAATTCCTATAATAAAGTAAATATAAGAAAACTTAAAAAACTTTCCTTTTCCTCTGGCAATTGCCCATGCTGTCGTACCACATAAAAGTGCCAAAATCAATACACTCGCTGCTGTATAAAACAATGTATTCACAAATGTAGTCTGCATGTTCAGCTTATCAAAAGCTTTTATATAATTATCAAACTGAAGCGCCTCCGGCAATGCCAGCGGACTATTTAGATATAATTCTTTTTTGGTCTTAAAAGAATAGTTTAAAATTATCGCCAACGGAGATAAAAATAACAATGCAAAAACAGTCATTATAATCTGTGTAACCAAGGTGGCTTTCGTATATGGCGTAGATGGAATCTCTTCGCTTGTCTTTTTTCTTTTAAATGCTGTCATTATGCCTGTACCTCCTTCTTCTTCAAACCTTTTACCTGAATCAATGCTACTAGCAGCAGCATAATTACCAGTGTTACCGTCATAGCCGAGCCATATCCATACTGTCTGCCATTAATGGCAGTTGTATAAGTCTGATAAATCATGGATGTGGAAGCTCTTCCCGGTCCGCCTTTTGTAGAAGAAATCAACAAGTCATAAACCTTTAAAGAACCTGTAGTAATTCCTACTACACAAATGGTGATTGCTGGTGCTAACATTGGAATTGTCACATTAAAAAATCGTTTAATTGGTCCTGCCCCATCTACTCTTGCAGCTTCATAAAGCTCTGCCGGAACAGACTGTAAGCCTGCTAAATAAATCAGCATCCAATAACCAATCCACTGCCAGTTATTTGCAATCAGCAAACCTCCCAATACAGTATCTGCATCACCAAACAGCAAGAAATTAATATTTGTGCCCAACCAAGTGTTAATTTCCGGCAATACATTAGAATATAATTTTAACCACACAAAACCTACGATAACTGCACTAATCAGACATGGAATAAAAAATGCTGCACGATAAAATTTTTGTGCTTTGATACCACTGTCTAATGCTAATGCAAACAGCAATGCACATATATTCTGTATAATCGTATTTCCAATGGTAAATTTCACTGTAAACCAAAAGGATTCTAAAAATTCTTTATCCCCAAATAGCTTTATATAATTCTGTAAACCTACAAATTTCATTTCCGCAGACATACCATCCCAATCTGTCAGTGAATAACGGAATGATAAAAACAGCGGTACGATTAAACCTATGGTAAAAATAAGGAATCCGGGTAATACCAGCACCAGATACTGGCGAGACATTTTCCTTTCCATCCCGGAACTTTTTCTCCTATTCATTTTACTTTTCCTCCTTATCAGGTACTGATACTTATCATTACTATACATCATAAAGGCTGCCGCCTGGATTTCTCACACACGACAGCCTTATTTTTATTTCAATTAGTTTGCTGAGCTTGCCTCAACACGGATATCAGATGCTTTTAATGCATCTTCAAATGTTGCCTCGTCTAAGAGCCATGATGCAATATCTTTTGCATTTTCTTCCTGGAATCCACCCCATACTAACTGGTTATTTCCAAGTGTTACATCTACAATACGGCCTTCTGCTGCATATTTGTCAATATCAGTCTGGCTTGGATTCGCAAATGTAGGTGTTACATCCTTTAACATGGAAGCTGTCATTGTGTAATCATAAATTTCAGTAGCAAGCTCTTTGTCACCTGTAAGCACATCTAATACAGCGTTGATTGCTTCCTGATTTTCTGATTCAGCACTTGTCATAATTGTAATGTTTGGCTCAAAAATCAATTTGGAATCTCCTGTCTGGTTAGGGAATGGGAAAATACCAAAATCAAAGTTTTCATCAATACCTAAGAAGTTCTGAATAGACCATGAACCAGATACTTTCATAGCAGCTTCACCCTGTACCATCTTCGCATCACATTCTGTCTGCTCTAAGGAGAAGGTTTCCGGATATGTATTATCAAAAATCAATTTGTTGTACTGATATGCAGTCTGAGCTGCTTTGTCTGTTTCAAATTTTACTTTTCCTTCACGGAACTGATCACCCCAGTCAGGTGTATTGTTAAACACATCATTCATCATAAACTGCATGGTAACATTTCCGATAGACCATGTATCTACCATATGACTTGCAAATGGTGTAATTCCTTTTGCTTTACAATCATCAATAATTGCCTGTAATTGCTCCTGTGTATCAGGAATTTCCCAACCATTTTCTTCAAACATAGCTCTGTTGTAGTAAACACCCTGATATAAAGCGTTGTATACCAAACCATAGGTATTTCCATCAATAGTTACATTTTCTCTTGCAGCATCTAATCCTCTGTCAAGATATGTATCATCGATAGTTCCAAGAACTCCTAATGGTGCATAGGTTGCCACATCCTGTGCTTTTCCAATCATGATATCCGGAAGACCAGACTGTAAATACTGCTGCATTTTTGGCTGGAAATCATTACCCCAGTCAACACATTCCCATTCTAAAGTGATATTTGGATATTTCTCTGCTAATGCTTCATCAATCATATCCTCAATACCTGCATCTGTTGTAGACTGTCCTGCTAAAATAGTAAGCGTAACCTCTTCATCTCCTGCTTCTTCTGCAGGCGCTTCTTCTTTTGCCGCATCTGCACTTTCTTCTGTTTTTGCATCTGCTGCTGCATCTGTACTTTCACTTCCTGAACCGCCGCATCCTGCGAACATTCCTGCTACCATTGACAATGTCAACAACGCACACACAACTTTCCTTCTCATTATAAAACTTCCTCCTTTTTCTCTGTCCTTTATTAGGTGAGTTTATTATATCCTGTGACCCTAAAAGACAATTAGGACTTTATTGCAAAAAAAAGTTGGTCATTTTTGACCAACTTTTCACTGTATAATACTTTCTAAACGATGCAAATCCGCATACATAAGTACTTCGTCTAATTCTTTTTTCCCCTGCAGCCACATAAGTTCCTGCGCTGCCACATCATTTTGAAAAAACCAGATCAACTGGGTATTCCCCACCGTAGCTTCAATAATCTGCCCAGACTTTTCATAGATATTGATTTCATCCTGCAGACAGCTTTCAAACTCCTTCTTATACTCCTTTTTGACGCTAAATGTCTGGGTATAATTTAAAATTTCCCCCATCAGCTCTTCATCCGATATGAGTATCTCAAAAATCTTATCCACTTCATCAGAATATTCCGTTGTAGCACTTTTCATAAATGTCATATTGGTTTCCCGAATCAGCTTAGAATCTCCGGTAAGATTTGGATACGGAAAAATTCCATATTCCTCTGACTGCTGATTTTGATTGGAAAACTGCAAAGACCATGTTCCTGTAAGATACATGGCTGCTTCTCCATTATCAAAACGGTTATCACAGGCTGCCTGATCTACAGACAAGGCATCCTCCCATGTATGCTCTAAAATATACTGATTGCATTCCATACAGTCTTGAATCACTGCATTATCAGAATAGCTTTCCTTACCATCTCTGAATGCATCTCCCCAAAGAGGATTTTTTGCAAAAATATTATTTAACATAAACTGCATCGTTGTATTTCCCACAGACCAGTTTTCCTGAAAATGTCCTGCAAAAGGAACAACTCCATTTTTTTCTAATGTATCTACAACCTGCTCTAATTCCAATCTGCTCTTTGGAACATCTAGCTTGTATTTCTCAAATATCTTCTTGTTATAAATCACACCCTGATACCATGAATTATAGGGAATTCCATAGGCTATGCCATCCACCATTACCGTATTTTTCGCCGAATCCTCAATCTCTTCTAAAAGCATAGGTTCAATTTCTGCAAGATTTCCCGTTGCATAATAATGTCTGGCATCCTGCGCTTTTCCAATTAAGATATCCGGAATATCTCCTGCTGCAAATCGGGCATTTACCTCCGCATCAAAGTTCTCTCCCCAATCTACACATTCCCATTCTAACCGGACATTGGGCAAAATCTCTGCCACTTTTTCATCAATCATATCCTCAATACCTGCATCCGGCGTAGATTGTCCCGCCAACACAGACAAATAAATCATTTCCTCTTCATTTGCAACAGCATCTGCTGTCTGCTGACAGCCTGTTATTCCAAACGAAGTCATTAGCATTCCAACTAAAAATATTCTTTTTCTCATTTTACGCACCATATTTATGTCTCTCTTATGCCTCTTCGATATGCGAACGATATTCCCTTGGACCGACACCAACCATCTTTCGGAATACTTTATTAAAGTAAGTATAATCATCATAACCTACCATAAAAGCAATTTCTGCCAGATTAGTATTTCCTGTTCGCATATGCTCTTTTGCTTTTTCAATTCTTGTTCTAGAAAGATAATGGATAAGATTTTCACCCATTTCCTTTCTAAAACATCTGGAAAAATAGGAATTTTCCATATGATACTTCTCTGCTAAACCAGATAATGTCAATGGCTCATAATAGTATTTATCCACATAGGCTGCCGCCTGTCTGATAATCTGTCCGGTGTTTTCTACGGAATTATCTGTTGCGGCATCTGCTGCTAATTCAATCATTTCATCCAATATTTCACACAGATACTTACCATCTAGTTTTTCCACGACTTCATCCGCTGCTTCTACCATACCTTCATATTCCAGTGATTTATAGGACTCTTTGCTGCCGGAAATACATTCCTCCCATGTATTGACAATTCTTCGCAGTGTCTGCTTCACTTCTAAATACTGCCAGTTTTGACTATCACAATACGCCATACCAATTTGTTCAAACAGCATCCGTCGAATTGCCTTGCTGTTTCCCGATTTCCAAAGTGTCCGCAATTCCTGCATCTGGGCTTCTGCAATCCGGTTATGTACTTTTTCTTCCCCTGTCTCTGTATTTTTTGCACAGATAACTACACTTTCCTTTGTATAACTCCTTGTCATCAGCAAGGCTACTGCCTGCACATACGCCTGATAGATATTATCCATAGAACAGGTGTTTTCATTTAACACAATAGAAACCGGAGAAATTGTAATTTTACCAAGCTCTGTTTTGATTTGCTGTGCCCGGTTTTCTAACAGCTTAGCTTCTGCTTCAGATATGAGAATAAATTCATTGGAACGATATATATGATTAAATATTACCATATC
Organism: Lachnospiraceae bacterium; assembly: GCA_017625255.1. Lineage (GTDB taxonomy): Bacteria > Bacillota > Clostridia > Lachnospirales > Lachnospiraceae > Roseburia_B. The sequence continues at coordinate 15,511 of JAGALK010000038.1, read as the reverse complement.
TTCGATTTTTGCCAGCTTTCGAATCTTTTCCTTTAACTGAAACGAGAGCAGGTTCATATCATAACCATAGCTTGCGGCAATTTCTGCCATATCATGAATTTTTATCAGCATCAGCTTCGCTCCGGTGAAATCCACCTTACTGTTCATGGTAATATCCGGTGTCAATGCCATATCTCTCTGCTCTAAAAGCTGAGAAAATTCTCTATCCTGTATCAGGGAAGATGCCTTTAAAAATTCTTCCTTTTCACTGTTTCGTTTTGCAACTATATCTAATGCCTTGATTAATGCGTTGACTAAATCAATACGACTAACCGGCTTTACTAAATAATTAACAGAACCTGCCATAAAAGATTCCTTCACATATGAAAAATCATCATATCCACTAATGACAAAGGGAATTGTATCCGGATATTTGCTTTGTACCTCGCGAAGTAAATCCACACCATTTAAAAACGGCATATTGATATCCGTAATGAGAATATCCGGCTTTTCTGCCTCCATTCTTTCAAGAACCTCTTCCCCATCCTCAGCCGGCTCTAACAGGGTTAATCCATAGCTTTCCCAGTCAATCATCCTTCTTAGCTTTTCTCTTGTCCAATATTCATCATCTGCGATTAGAATTTTAAACTTTTCCATATTTTCCTCCAACGCTGCCTTTACCGTTCCTGTGCTTTTTGTGGAATTCTTAGTTTTACACAGGTTCCTTCTCCCTCTTTACTTTCAATTTCTATTCCATACTCTTCTCCATAAAACATCTTCATACGCATATGGATATTTTGAATACCAATAGATTTTTTACCTTCTGTTTCACCTGTATTTTCTGCGCCCTCTGTATCAAAAAGACTCTTTATTTTCTCTTCCGACATACCTACGCCATTATCCTTTACGATAATTTCCATCAGTTCGCCCTCTGCCTTGGCACTGATACAGACCTCTTTAGCTTTTCTGCTGTTTCTAAGTCCATGATTTAGGGCGTTTTCTACAATCGGCTGAATGGAAAGTCTTGGAATTTCTGCCTTTAGGACTTCTTCCTCAATATCAAACTGATAGTTGATGTGATCTCTCATACGCACATCCATTACATAGATATAATTCTTTAAATGTACCATTTCCTTGGCAACAGTCGAAAATGGATGCTTCATATCCAGACTATATCGGAAAATATTTGATAGTGACTGGCAAAGTGCACTGACCTGCCTGCATTCCTGCATTTCCGCAATGCTTCCCATGGTATCCAAGGTATTATACAAAAAATGCGGATTAATCTGCGCCTGCAGGGCATTATATTCCGCCCGGTTTAACAGCAGCTTTGTTTTGTATTCTTCGCTGATTAAATCCTCAATGGTATCTAATAAATCATTAAAGTTCTGACCTAAAATACCAATTTCATCCTGTTCTAATACCTCCATACGAAGCTTTGTATCCCCTTCTTTGATTTTTTTAGCTGTGACTGTCATATTTTCCAAAGGCTTTGTCAGTGTCTTAGTCACCACATAGGTTACTACCACTGCTACCGCAAACATAGCAACTAAAATCAATATCAGGTTATGGGCTAAAATTCTTTGATTTGCATAAAACATCTCCTGCGGCATCAAAGAGTAAGCACCAAAATTATATTTGTCCTGTTCTAAATGAAAAAACACACGATTTCCTGATTCGATTGTGGTTTTATCGCCTTCCTTACCGGACTGAATGCTCTTTTGAAAATCTTCTAAAGCTGACACTTCATCCGCATTTAAAGTGCCTACACAGGCTGCCGGTCGGTCTCCTGTTGGCTGAAACCACAAATACATATTTTCATTGTTGCTGTATTTTTCTATAATAGCCGTCAGATTTTTACTGTCTACATCGCATACCACATAACCGATAATATCCTTGGCATTTCCATTATTGTATAGCTTTAATACATAACGGATAATTTCTTTTTCTCTTGCTGTATTATAATAACTAGATATCAGCATACGGGTATTATCTGACTGCACATACTCCTTCACAATAGCAGAATTATAAGTACTTTCCTCAGCATAGATATCTGTAGGATATTTATGACGAGGCGTTACCGCACGACGATAGGTACTGATAATCTCATTATTTACATTGTACAGATACAATGCCACCACACCATCTGTGGTTTCAAAATTATTCGTGGCAATATTATACGCCTCTCTCGAATAGGTATTTCGCATCTGCTTTATACTTTTTTCATTTTTTAAATCCTGAATAAATTCCCGCTCGTTATAGCTTTCAATTAAAACCTTCTCGATACCCTTTATCAGATTATATACATCCTCCTGCATATTCTGCAAGGAATGAAAGCTTTCGTTTTTTGCCTGCTCATAAATCATTCTCGATGAGCTTTGCTGAAACAAAATCATTTGAAAAATCAATGCAAAAAAAGTCACTCCCAGACACAATAGCAGTATCTTGGTATGCATCTTAAATGTACGGTTCATAAATTCCTCCCAAAACACAAAAAAAGATAAAAGGCATTTTCTGCCTCTTATCTTTATCTTAACATCTGGCTTTATTTTTGTATATTGTACATTTTTGCTAAAATAATCTCTACACATTCTTCTACGCTGTTCTTACTTGTATCCACGATAATATCCGGATTTTCTGGTTCTTCATACGGACTGGATATACCTGTAAAATCAGGGATTTTTCCTTCTCTTGCAGCCTTATACAGCCCCTTGACATCTCTTCTTTCACATTCTTTCAGCGGTGTACTTACATATATTTCGACAAATCCATCTCCAATAATCTCCTTTGCATTTCTGCGGTCTAAGCAATAGGGAGAAATAAAGGAGGTAAGTACTATTAAACCTGCATCATTCATAAGCTTAGATACTTCTGCAATCCTGCGGATATTTTCTATACGATCCTTTTCCCCAAATCCAAGATTTTTGTTTAATCCCATACGAACATTATCACCATCTAATAGCATCGTATGCTTACCCATCGCAAAAAGTCGTTTTTCCAGCTCATTTGCAATCGTAGACTTACCCGAACCGGATAAGCCTGTCAGCCAGAGTGTACATGCTTTCTGATTCAAATGCTGCTCTCTTAGCTCTTTTGTGATATCCATGTCATGCCATAGGAGATTATTGTCCCTTGCCAGTTCATGCTCTACCACACCACAGGCAGAGGTCATATTGGTAATACGGTCAATCAATAATAGTGAGCCAAGTTCTCTATTATTCTTAAACTGGTCAAATACAATTCTGCTTCCTACGGAAATCTCACAAAATGCAATTTCATTTTTGAAAATAGTCTCTGCATAAACTTCTTCACCGGAATTTACATCTATTTTGTATTTGATATTCATAATTGTAGCCGGCACCTGCTGTGTTCCGATTTTTAACATAAAGTTTCTTCCTGCCACAAGACTCTTATCATCCATCCACAGAATAGACGCTGCAAACAAAGAACCTATTCTAAGCGGATAATCCTTTTCTAACACACATCCACGGGATATATCGATTTCTGTATCCAGACAAATTGTAACTGCACGACCTTTACCACTATGTTCAACCCTTTTATCTCCCTGTAAAATCTCTGTGACCTTTGCCTGCTCTTTACTCGGCAATACAGTAATCGTATCTCCTACAGAAATACTTCCGGAAGAAATCTGTCCCTGAAATCCTCGAAACTCATGATTGGGCCGACAAACTCTTTGTACGGGCATGGAGAAATTTTCATTACAATTTTCTTCTGATACATCCACATTTTCTAAATACTCTAATAATGTTTCTTTTTTGTACCATGGCATATGCTCTGATTTTATAGTTACATTATCCCCCTTTGTCGCAGACAGCGGAATAATTCTCATGCTCTTATACTCAAATTCTGCCATTAAAATTTTGATGTCTTTTTTGATTTTTTTGAACGAAGCTTCGCTGTAATTTACCAAATCCATTTTATTTACAGCAAATACAAAATGCTCAATACCCATGAGGTTACAGATTCTGGCATGGCGTCTTGTCTGTACTAAAACGCCCTGACTTGCATCTACTAAAATTACACTTAAAGAAGCAAAGGACGCTCCTACTGCCATATTTCTGGTGTATTCTTCATGTCCGGGGGTATCTGCTACGATAAAGCTTCTGTTATCAGTTGTAAAATAACGATATGCCACATCAATCGTAATTCCCTGCTCTCTTTCTGCCATCAGACCATCCAGCAAAAGTGAATAGTCGATTTCACCATCTGCCGAACCAACCTTTGAATCTAATTCTAATGCCTTCTTTTGATCTGCAAATAATAATTTTGCATCGTATAGCATATGCCCGATTAATGTGGATTTTCCATCATCAACGCTTCCGCAGGTGATAAATTTTAATAAATCATTTTTCATTTAAAAATACCCCTCACGCTTTCTTTTTTCCATGCTGGCAGCTCCGCCGTCGGAATCAATCACACGGCTTGTTCTCTCTGATTCTACCGCAGCTAATGTTTCCTCAATAATTTCATCTAAAGTTGTAGCATCAGACTCTACACCGCCCGTCAGCGGATAACAGCCTAAGGTACGGAAACGAACCTTTTTCATTTCCGGCTTTTCATCAGGCTCTAACGGAAGTCTTTCATCATCCACCATGATAATATTTCCATTCCGATATACCACAGGTCTTTCTTTTGCAAAATATAAGGATACAATTGGAATATTTTCCCGTTTGATATACTGCCAGATATCTTTTTCTGTCCAGTTAGAAAGCGGAAATACACGAATACTTTCTCCCTGTTTAATTTTAGTATTGAATAATTTCCACATTTCCGGTCTTTGGTTCTTAGGGTCCCAGGCATGATGTTCATCACGAAAAGAGAAAATTCTCTCCTTTGCTCTGGATTTTTCTTCGTCCCTTCTGCCGCCGCCAAAGGCTGCTGTAAATCCATACTTATCTAATGCCTGTTTCAGTGCCTGCGTTTTCATGATATCCGTATAGGCAGAACCGTGGTCAAATGGATTAATCCCCTGCTCTATCCCGTCAGGATTGATATATTCTAACATTTCAATTCCTAATTCTTTTGCCATTTTTTCACGAAATTCAATCATTTCTCTAAATTTCCATGTGGTGTTTACATGCAAAAACGGAAATGGCGGTTTCTCCGGGTAAAAGGCTTTCATGGCTAAATGCAGCATTACGGATGAATCCTTACCGATAGAATATAGCATTACCGGTTTTTCACATTCCGCTGCTACTTCCCGCATGATATATATGGCTTCTGCCTCAAGTGCATCTAAATGATCCATGTGATTTTCTCCTGTCTTTTCTATTCATTATTCATACTTCGTTTTATTTTTCGATAAAGCTTCTTCGGATAATAAGTAACGGGATTTTTCATTTCTCTTATCTCAGCCTCTAAGCGATGAATCTTCTCTTCTAGTTTTTGATTTTCTTTTCTTAGCTCTAAGGCTGTAGTTGCCACAAGCCTGATAACATCATCCATCATATAAGGGTTGTCCTTTTCCCATTTTGGAAGCTCCTTATCATCATTTTTAAACAACTCTCCATCTTCCTCAAATATAAGCTTGGCAACTTCTCTATTTCCCTCTTTACAATCAGCAAGCAACTCCTCTTTTTCTTCTTTGGACATCACAGAGCATTTATAGTTCTGCGCAGATATATCAGACAATCCTAATAATATATTTCTAAAAAATAAATGGTCTTTGTGACTGATATCAGGAATGGTATTGATAATTCGCTTAATTTCGTTTGTATTTCCTTTTAAACCAAGATTTCTTTCACTTTCTTCCACTACAAAATCCGCTGTCATTTCAAGACCAACCGCCTGTAAGAAATCTGAATAAATAGAACCACCAAAAAATCCATTTCTGTCATATCTTCTAACTACTACATTTTCTTTTCCTACGGCATTAATAAACTCATCCACCTTTGCTTTATAATCAATCAGCTTATCCTTTGCCATGATTTCATACCAATCTTCCCATGATTTGACAGAGGATTTAAAATATCCCGCCTTGACATCCTGACTCCATAATGAAGTCAGGTATTCATCCTGTCTTCGCAAATATACAATGATTACTACCTCAAAACCGACTTCTTCTCCCATTTTATTTAATTCTTTCCATAATTCCGGTCGCCAATGGGTAGTTGAACGCCATAAGGTTTCATCCGAAAGAATGACACAGTTATAAGTTATAAATAATTCCTTTACAGTCTCCATTCCTTCTAAAAAAATTCGTCTCTCTTCTTCTATACATCTATTTCCATTTTCATCTTTAATCTGTCCGGTTAGGAAATGACCATTACGAACAATTGCTTTATGAGGATATCTGTAAGGCATTATTGGATAACAATATCCTCTCTTTTCAAATGCTTCTTTATTTGTTGCACAAAATTGCTGTATAGCACTGGTTCCTGTCTTTGGTGTTCCAACATGAACATATAATTTTTTTGCCATTTCTGCCTCCTTACATTACGAATCGAATCCTATTTTAGGATAGACAGATTAAAATCAAATTAAACTTTATTTTATACAAAAAAAGCTGTGCACTATATGTTTGTGCAACAGCTTTCTTCTAAATCTTATTCAATAAAAATTTAAACTCGCTTCCTTTTCCTTCTTCACTTTCTAAAGTAATCGTTCCACCATGCGTTTCTGCAATTTTCATAGAAAGTGCCAGTCCAAGTCCAAAGCCTTCCCGATTTCGGGATTTATCGCTCTTATAAAACCTTTTAAAAATATTCTCCTGTTCTTCTTTTGGTATTCCACTGCCATAATCTCTTACTGATACAAATATCTGTCCGTTTTCTTCTCCGGTAGATATATCAATCGGTCCATTAGACGGTCCAAATTTGAGTGCATTTCGGATGAGATTATCAACAACCATCATAATCAGTTGAATATCTCCGATTGTATGTACCTCCTGCAAATTCAGATTTATCAAAATCTCTGCCTCAGATTTATCCTGAATCTCTTCACATATACTTTCCACGATTTCAAGCAAATCTATATCTTCTTCACGAATCTGCTCTCTTCCCTGTTCTAACCGTGACAAATGTAAAAGCTGCTTGATAATCGTATTGATTTTTAAGGATTGTCTGTATACTACATCTAATACTTCTTTAAGCTCCTCTTTGCTTTTATCCTTTCCTTTTATACTTTGACACTCTGCCATAACCACCGCTACCGGAGTTCTCAGCTCATGGGAAACATCCGAATTAAACTGCTCTTGCTGCAAAAACACCTGTTCCATACGATCTAGCATGCGGTTATTCGCCTGTGCTAAAACCGCTATCTCCTGAAATCGTCCGGTATACTCCATTCGTTTCGACATATCTAAGTCCAAGCCAATATTTTCTGCTGTTTCACGCATATTTTGCAATTCCTTAGAAATCTTTTTCGTCAAAAGCATTTCACACAAAAATATCACTAAAAATATACCAATAATACTCAAATAGGCAACTATCTCAATCGTACGATACAGACTATAAGCATCTTCTTTTCGTAAAATTCCCCTCACGAATAGGTTTCTTGCTTTATATTTTCCGTCCTTTCCGATTTTTTCAATTCTTCCTATTTTCATATCTCTTACATAGTATTTTTCATCATTGCATATAATACTTCGACTATGACTATGTCTTGCCCGATAATTTATCAAATCCTCTGCAATTTCTTCCGGATATGCTCCTGCCCAGACCTTTCCATTTCTCCTAACAATCACAAAATGTATATAATCATCCTGATACAAAAAATCCTCTGAAATATTCAATTGACCATATTCAATACTCACATGATGAAGATTTTTTTCTACACTGCGCTTCAAATCCTGCTTGATATCATACTCTACTGCCGCATTAGATAAGAATCTTATCATAATCAGCATAATAAATGCCATTATCACCATGGCAATCGCTGGAAAAACTACTACATATCGGTTTATGGATACCTGCTTTATTCTTCTGCTTTTAATATGTATCCCACCCCTCTGATTGTATGAATCATTTTATCTTCAAAACCATCATCAATTTTTTTTCGCAGATATCGTATATATACATCTATCAGATTCGAACTGCCTGTTCTGTCAAAATCCCAGATATTTTCTTCTATCTGTTCTCTGCTTACTACAATATTCTGGTTTCGTATCAGATACAAAAGCACAGAAAACTCTTTGGGAGACAATTCTATTTCTTTACCATTTCGCTGTACACTTCTGCTCGTATAATCTACCACAAGATTTCCACAGGTATATATATTTTCATGCACATCTGCTTTTTTTCGGATAATCATACGGATTCTTGCGAGTAATTCTTTAAATTCAAAGGGCTTTACCATATAATCGTCTGCGCCGGTGTCTAGGCCTAAGACAATATCATCCACTTCGCCTCTTGCTGTTAAAAACAATACCGGTGTCCCATTTCCTTCACTGCGAATCTTTTTTAATACCTCGAATCCATTCATTTTAGGAAGCATAACATCCAAAATGACGGCATCATAGGATGCTAAAGACAGATAATCATACGCACTTTCTCCATCAAAGCAACTGTCTATACAATAGCCTTCTTCTTCTAAAACCTTAGTTATAATTCGATTCATATCCTTTTCGTCTTCTACCACAAGTATCCGCATTTTTTTATCCTCTATTTCTGTTATTCACGACGCAATGCCTCAATAGGGTCAAGGTTTGCTGCTTTATAGGACGGCAGCATACCAAAAATCAAACCAATGATCATGGAAAAGACTACCGATGCCACTGCTGCCGGAATACTGATTGCCACTGGCATTTCTGTAACCTTTGAAATCACCTCTGCCAATGCAATTCCCGTAGCCACACCAATAATTCCACCTAAACTGGTAAGTACTGCTGCTTCTGTCAAAAACTGCCCTAAAATATTGGACTTTCTGGCTCCAATCGCTTTTTTCAAACCAATTTCCTGTGTTCGTTCTGTTACGGATACCAGCATAATATTCATAACACCTATACCACCAACAATTAAGGATATTCCAGCAATCCAGATTAACATACTGTTTGTAGATTCACTTAACTGCTGAATCTGTTTTGCCTGCTCCAATAAATCCTCTGCCCGATATTTTATCGTATCGTCACTGACATTCAAGTAGGCATTCAGTATGGATGCTCCTTCTTTTCCCACATCCGTCATATCATCCGTACTTTCTACCTGAAGCACCAGATTCTGAGGTTCATCAAACTGATAGATAATCGGCCATGTACTATCTGGTATATAGACTCGTCCTGCTGAATCCTCTGCATATGTATAATAATCATCGATACTATTAATAACCGGTTCAAATTCCTGTGCTTCTGTTACTACGCCAATAACAATATAAGGCTCTTTTTTGATTTCAACTGTTTTTCCAATAGGCTCTTCACCTTGGAATAATGCTTCTGCGGAATCTCTGTCTAAAATAGCAACCTTATGAAACTCTGTATAATCCTTTTCTGTAAATCCTCTTCCCTTTTGGATAATATAGTTACAGGTGGAAAAATAGTTCTCATCCACACCCATAATATATCCGCCGGACAAAGAAGTATTCAGATAATATACCCCTTCGTAATCCTGTCTGGATAAATATACAGAAGCTTCCACTACATGAGGAATATCCTTGATTTCTTCTAAAATATCCTCATTAATCACAGGCACACCTGCCGGAATGCCTTCATAGCCCATTTCATAAATCCAGTCACCCTGATAAAGGGATATATCCACCGTATTATCTCCTGAACCTATAATATTTTCTTTAATCTGCTCATTTGTTCCTTCAATTGTAGATACAATTGCAATAATTGCTGCAATACCAATAATAATACCCAGCATAGTCAGAAAGGAACGCATCTTATGAGACCAGATACCTTTAAATGATAACCGTATATTCTCTAACATACTTTTCCCCCTCTGTTAATACATTTCTGCGGAATCAACAACCTTGACTCCTTCTTTTGCTGTTTTTCCATATGGGAAGGTGATTCTGTCCTCACTGCTTAGTCCTGCTTTAATTTCTATTGCAGAACCATACAGGGTTCTTCCAGTCTGTACATATTGTTTTACCAGTCTTTCATCCTCACCGGCTTTTAACACATAGGACTGACCATTTTCTTCTCTGACATAGGCTTTTTCTATATAAATTGCATCCATATCCTCTTCCATAGACATAGGTGTCATAGACAAGTCCACATAATCACCATTAGATAACCCATCAGACTCTTCAATATATGCGGTAAATGGATAGTAGGAAACATTTGGATTTCCTTCTCCATCGTACATATCACTGCCATCTGACGGATACTTGGAAATTTCTTTAATCTCTGCTGTATACACTTCCCCATTACTCCATGAATTGACATAGATTTCCTGTCCTACCGCAATCTCATCCAACATCAGTTCGCTGATTTCTCCGGTAACATATAATCCCTTCGCATCTGTAATTTCAATAAATGAACTGCCATCTGCGGACACATTTTCAGGATCTCCAACCTTTTTTACCACACCATCAATTGTTGCCTTAACAGAGGCTTTTTCTTTCGTTTTCTTAAGTTCTTCTAACTCAGCCTCTAATTCTCTCTTTTCAACATCCAACTCTGTAAGATTATCCTCTTCTTCGTCAATGGCATCCTTTAACTCTTCTTTTGTATATGTATCTTCCTCTTCTGTCTCTTCTTCGCTGTCTTCCTCTTCGGTTTCTTCTTCCTCTTCCGTTTCTTCCTCGATGATTACTTCATCATCCATCTGCTCTTGTGTCGCCACCAGCCATTTAGAATCCTCTTCCACCTTTGATTTCGTATTTCCATCAAATGTCCAACAGCTTACCAATGTACCTTCTTCTGTACTGTTTCCGGTCCAGATTTCAAAAGCTGCCACCTTTTCTTTGGCGATTAGCTGATTCAAATATTCACCTAAAACATAGCATTCCTGTGTACACAAAAAACGATATGGATTTGCTGTTGTACCTTTTCCTGCATAAGGCTTTGCTTTTTTATCAATATAATTAAATGCGTCACCATTTTTTTTCTGCGGCTGCATAAGAATTACAACACTGCTATTATCATCCTCTGTATCCTCTTCTTTTTCAGTGTCCTCTTCCTTTTCTTCCTCTTTTTTTGTTTCAGACGCCGGGGTAATTTTCTTTAATTTTTCAATTTCCCTTTTGGCTGAGGTGATTTCATTCTCTACACCCTGCAGTTCTAATTCTTTTAGCTCAATCTGCATCTGTGTATCTGTAGTATCATAGACTAAAAGCGTATCTCCTGCTTTAACCTCGTCTCCTTCTTCTACCATGACTTCAGCAATGGTCTTATCCTCTACATATACATTCTGAACATAATCATTTGATATATAACCGGAGCTTGTAACCTCATCTCCATAATATCCCCAGTTCAAATCTGATACATATACCACTTCTGCCTGTAATTTTTCCTGCTGATAATTCCGATATGCATAAATTCCGCCTCCGGCTGCACCGGTCACAAGCAGCAATACCAGCAATATAAGCAACATTTTTTTAAACTTCTTCACGATGCTCCTCCTCTCTTATTTCTTCGGAGATTTCACCATCAATAATGTTGTAAATCCGCTTTGCATGTCTGGCAATATTCTGATCATGGGTAATCATAACAATAGTAACACCCTCATCATTTAGTTTCTGGAATAATTCCATAATCTGTGCACCAGATTTAGAATCCAATGCACCCGTAGGCTCATCCGCCAGTAAAATCTTAGGATTATTAACCATTGCCCTTGCTATAGCTACTCTCTGCTTTTGTCCACCGGAAAGCTGGGTGGGCATAAATGTAGCACGATCCTCTAATCCAACTCGTTCTAGTGCTTTTAGTGCCCGTTCTTTTCTTTCTTTTTTCTTTACTCCTGCATAGCTTAAAGGCAGGGATACATTCTCTAATGCCGTCTCTCTTGGCATCAAATGAAAGCTCTGAAATACAAAGCCGATGCTGTTTAAACGCACACTTGATAATTCTTTGTCCTTCAACTTCAAAATATCCATATCCTCCAGATAAAATTCTCCGGAGGTTGGTTTATCCAGACAGCCAATAATATTCATCAATGTAGTTTTTCCTGAGCCGGAAGGTCCCATAATTGCTACATATTCTCCCTCTGCTATTTGAAGCGTAATATCCTTTAGCACCGGAACTACCAATTTATCCTGATTATAGTCCTTATAAATATGTTGTAAATCCAGTATCATTCAGACACCTCCGCATCCAGTACATATCTGACTTCATACGGTTCATCCAGATTCAAGCCTGTTTCTTCTGATTCTGTCTCAGTTTCTGTCTCTTCTTCAGTTTCTGTTTCGTCCTCAGTTTCTGTTTCTTCTACTTCCTCTTCTTCCTCATATTCGGTATCTTCTAAGTATTCTTCTTCATCCCAATACTCTGTTCCTTCAAAGTATTCCATTTCATTTAAATACTCTTCTCCCATAAATTCAGTTCCACCAAAGGAAATCTCTGTTCCTCCCTGATTATATAAGTCAGAGGTATAATCAATTTCTTCCATATCGGTAACTGTAACTACACCTTCATACAAACCATCCATTGGCCAGGCAATTTTGTCGTCCTCTGTAAGTCCGGACTTGATTTCATACTGATCTAATTCTTCATCATATTCACCCAGTTCAATGTTTTTCTTTATCAAATGATTGTTTCCATCGTCTGCCCAGACATAGATTAATTCTCCATCCTGAATAATATAACTGCTATATAACCATAAGCCTTCTTTTTCCTCTGTCTGCCCCTGATCTAACTCAATTAACACATGTTGTCCTAACATCAATCCATCCGCATCTTCCAAAGTAACATAGAATGGATAATCTGTAGAAGAAGCCGTACTCTCTCCTTCATAGTCCATGTATTCATTATTCGATGATTCACTCGGTGCACCTACATCAATGCTTTCAATCGTACCATTCCAGATAATCTCTTCGTCTACTCTAGAACGAACAATTACAGGTGCTTCCTCATAAATCATATCTATATTTTGCTCATTTACAGAACCCTTGACTTTATAATCTCCTGTAGAAAGTATCGTAATAAATGCAGAAGAATCTCCCATATCATCATAGCCTTCCGGGTCATTAATGCTCTTTACTACACCTTTAGAAGGACTTAATACCTCTGATTCTTCGATTTTTTTCTCTAGCTTTTCAATTTCTAATTGTTTGTTGGATTTATCATATTCTGCCTGCTTTACCTGCATTTCTACAGACTGTATCTGTGTCGTATATTCAAACTTGTCCGCTTCTGCCGCGGATTTTTTTTCTGTTTCCAATTCAGAAATCTGTTTTTTGTATCCACTGATTTCAATATCTATATTTTCAATTTCTAATTTTGCCTGTTCTAAATCCATGGCAATATCTTCGGCATCATAATGGAATAAAGGTTCACCCTTTTTGACCTTATCGCCAACCTCTACCAAAACCTCACTGACTGTGCGTTCCGCATCCGCATTAACCTCTACCATTTTTTGTGGCTCTACCACACCGGAGAATCGATTCCATACTCCTGTTGCCGAGCCCATAATTGTAGATACTTTTTCTACATATACTCTGTCCTTGCTGTCCTTCATCACATTCTCTGTATAATACCAGATTCCTGCTGCTGTAGCTGCTACAAGCAGCACTGCTCCGAGAAACATTCCAACTTTTTTCTTACTCATCCTAAGCCTCCTACTATTTATCTGTAAAGCCTCTTATACTCTATATATCTTATTTTTAAATCAGATTAAAAGTCAGAATAAAAGATGGCTACGATAACTCAATACCGTAACCATCTTAACATTAACTCTTTATAAATACAAACTTATTTTCTTAAGATTCATTAAATCTTCATTATTTCAATGGATATTTCTCTGTTAATTCCTTAACAATTGCTTTTGCTTCTGCTGCTTTTGCTTCGCCTTCCTTAATCATCATGGCAATAGCTTCTGCGATTTTATCCATATCCTCTGTATTTAAACCTCTAGATGTAATCGCTGGTGTACCAATACGAATACCGCTAGTTACAAATGGAGATTTTGGATCATTTGGAATTGTATTCTTATTACAGGTAATATTTACAGAATCTAACAATTTCTCTACTTCTTTACCTGTTAAATCAAATGGAGTAAGATCTACTAACATTAAGTGATTGTCTGTTCCATCGGATACAATCTTGATTCCTCTGTCCTGTAAGCCTTTACATAATGCCTGTGCATTTGCTACTACATTCTTTGCATATTCTTTAAATGCCGGCTGTAATGCTTCTTCAAAGCATACTGCTTTTGCTGCGATTACATGCATTAAAGGACCACCCTGAATACCTGGGAAAATTGCCTTGTTAAAGTTATATTTATCAGCAGCTTCCTGATTGCATAAAATCATACCGCCTCTTGGTCCACGAAGTGTCTTGTGTGTAGTTGTGGTAACAACATCTGCATATGGAATTGGACTTGGATGCTCACCGGCAGCTACAAGACCTGCGATATGTGCCATATCTACCATTAAAACTGCTCCGCAGGCATCTGCGATTTCACGGAATTTCTTAAAATCAATGGTTCTTGCATATGCACTTGCTCCTGCAATAATCATTTTTGGCTTACATTCCATTGCAATTTCCATTACTTTATCGTAATCAATAAAACCTTCGTCATTTACGCCGTAAGGTACGATATTAAAATATGTACCGGAGAAATTTACAGGACTTCCGTGTGTTAAATGTCCGCCATGATCTAAATTCATACCCATAACAGTATCACCCGGTTTTAAGATAGCAAACTGAACTGCCATATTTGCCTGTGCACCTGAATGTGGCTGTACATTAACATAATCACATCCAAATAATTTTTTAGCTCTTTCTCTTGCTAATTCTTCTACAACATCTACGCATTCGCATCCGCCATAATATCTTTTTGCAGGATAACCTTCTGCATATTTATTGGTCATTACGCTGCCCATAGCGGACATAACTGCCGGGCTTACCCAATTTTCAGAAGCAATCAATTCAATATGGCTGCTCTGTCTTTCAAATTCCGCGGTAATCGCATCTGCAACTTCACGGTCAACTGCCTGAATATCTTCTAATGTGTACATTGCTGTTTCTCCTCCATATATTCGGTATTTTCATAATTCAACACTGTAGCAAAGAACAGTATCAATGTATCTATTATAAATGAGTTGAGAGGGGTTTTCAATGGTTTATTTTACTTTTTGAAGAAATTCCGGTTGTGCGATTGAATGATATCCCAGAATGTCGTCGTGAAACGGACGACAGATGTGCTTTGTGTGAGGTTTCCGTCCGGTTTTTATTATATTGTGTGGTGATGTCAGAACGAGCAGGGGCTGTGGGTAGGCGAAGTGTCCGGGAAAGGAGAGTTTCTAAGCATTTTCATATCAGTTATGGTAACGCACACTACCACTGTCAACACGGCGTCCCTGCCGTGGTGACAGTTTGCACCGACATCCATGTCGGTGCATAGTTGAGTGTTGCAGAAAATACTAAGAAACGCTTCCTTTCCCTACCAATTCCGCCTACCCACAGCCCCTG
>JAGALK010000037.1 GCA_017625255.1 Lachnospiraceae bacterium | reverse complement strand
GGCTTACCAGCCCCAAACAAAGCCCTGCTTTCCTGCCGCGTCAAATGCCCTTGCCCTCCCCGGCGGCAACGGTATTTTCAGGGCAACGCCGACAGAGCGTATAACACACTACACTTTGCTCCGCAAAGTCGTGTGCCAAAAGGGGCGCTGCCCCCATTGGAAACCCCCGCAACAAACAGGTGCTATGCACCCAGCCGGGAGCATAGCGCCGTTTGTTGTCAGCAGCCCGTTTCACGGTCTGCGTGTAGTTCCTTGTAAACTGACCTAAACCACATTTGAAGAAACGACTGGATAATGAGAAAAACATAAAGTTCAAGTCGTATGTGAGTTTTTATAAGAGTATCGTGGATCAGGATAGATGTGCAGTAGTAATATGCAATTTGAATCATGAAATTATTTATATGAATCCGGCGGCTGTACTTAACTATGAGAAATGGGGCGGAGAAAAGTTGATTGGAAGAAGCCTCATGGAATGTCATAACCAAGCGTCTAGAGAAAAGATACAGCAAGTGGTTGATTGGTTTATTGAAGATAATAACCACAATATTGTATATACTTTTCACAATGAAAAACAAAATAAGGATGTATATATGGTTGCTCTTCGAGATGAAGGAAAGCTGATTGGGTACTATGAGAAGCATGAATATAGAAATACAGAGAAAATGAAACTTTATGATTTGTGGTAGGTGAAGCAGATGAATATCCAGATTTTTGGAACTAAGAAATGTAATGATACAAAGAAAGCAGAACGCTTCTTCAAGGAGCGTGGCATTAAATATCAGTTTATTGATATGAAAGAAAAAGGCATGAGTAAGGGAGAGTTTACTTCTGTTGCGCAGGCTAATGGTGGTCTGGAAAATATGATTAACTGGGCTGGAAAAGACCAGGATACTCTTGCTCTTATTAAGTATATTGCAGATGAAGATAAACTGGAAAAGGTACTTGAGAATCCACAGGTTATTAAAACACCAGTAGTTAGAAATGGAAAGCAATCTACAATTGGATATCAGCCTGAAGTATGGAAGGGATGGAATTAATGGTAAAGAAGATAATGCATGATCCGTTGTTTCTGGCACAGAAGTCAGTGGATGCAACAGAGGCAGATAAACAGATTGTGACTGACTTGCTTGATACACTTAGGACAAATTTAGAACACTGTGTTGGTATGGCTGCCAATATGATTGGTGTAAAAAAGAATATCATTGTAATAGCAGCCGGACCATTTCAATTTGCAATGATAAATCCGATAATTACAAAGAAATCCGGAGTGTATCAGACTGAGGAAGGATGTCTTTCTCTGAAAGGCGTAAGACCATGCACGCGATATCAGGAAATAGAAGTGGACTATCTTGATCAGAACTTTAAGAAACAGCATGGAAAGTATTCAGGGTGGACAGCACAGATTATTCAGCATGAGATTGACCATTGCAATGGAATAGTAATATAAGAATCAGGCAGGTGGTAAAATGTATTTAATAAAGACGGTAAAAGGTGATATTACGAAAATTACAGATGTTAAGGCAATCGTTAACGCTGCAAACAACTCTCTTTTAGGAGGCGGTGGAGTTGATGGTGCCATTCACAGGGCAGCAGGACCGGAACTTCTGGCAGAGTGTAGGACTCTTCATGGTTGCGAGACAGGTCAGGCAAAGATTACAAAAGCATATAATCTGCCATGCGATTATGTGATACATACTGTGGGTCCGATTTGGAATGGCGGCAGAAGTAAGGAAGAGGAACTTCTTGCAAGTTGCTACTTTCATTCAATGCAGGTGGCACTTGAGCATGGGATAAGAAGTATCGCATTTCCTTCTATATCAACCGGAGTATATAGCTTTCCGGTAGAACTTGCAGCAAAGATAGCAGTAAAGACAGTAAGCAGATTTTTGGAGAATAATGAGAATAGCTTTGACCTTGTAGAATGGGTTTTGTTTGATTCTGCGACAGAATCAGTGTATGAAAAAGAAGTGGATAAGTTGTATTCATAGATTGGAGTGTGATTTATATGCCAAAAATGAAATGGTCAGAATTAAGTCCCATGCAGATAGGGCGGTATGCGGAGTATTATGCAAAAATGGAGTTTACTTCGTATGGATATGATGTATATACATCGGAAGTAGATGACCATGGCGTTGATTTTGTGGCAAGAGATGTGAAAACGGATATTTTCTATGAGATACAGGTAAAGAGCCTGCGAAAAGGGAATTATGCATTTATTCCAGAAAAGCTAATGGATTGCAACGATAGTAAAAGAATTGTATGTTTCCTGAAGTTTGTGGATGGTCGCTTGCCGGATGTATATGTAATACCTGCAACAGCATGGCAGAATCTGAACGAAGCTTTGATATATAGAAAATATGATAAGCCGGGGCAATCCAATAAACCGGAATGGGGAATTAGTTGTGCTATTAAGAATTTGCCTTTATTAGAGAAATACCGTGCTGAAAAGTATCTTGAGCAGTAAGGAGGTGCCAGATGCCATTTAAGATAGTACGCAATGACATAACTCATGTCAAAGCAGATGTGATTGTAAATACTGCAAATCCAAAACCAATATACGCAAGTGGCACAGATCTGGCGGTTTATCAGGCGGCTGGAGCTGATGAGCTTCTGGCGGAACGAAAAAAGATAGGATGTATTGAACGAGGCGATATTGCAGTAACAGGTGCATATGCTCTGAATGCAAAATATATTATTCATACAGTCGGACCGGTATGGGTTGATGGAATGCATAAAGAATTTGAAACACTCGAAAGCTGTTATGAAAAATCATTACAGAAAGCATTGGAGCTTGGATGTGATAGTATTGCATTTCCACTTATTTCAACTGGTGTTTATGAATTCCCGAAAGATAAAGCCTTGCAGATTGCTGTGTCTGTGTTCAGTAGATTTCTCTTGCAAAATGAAATGCAGATTATTCTGGTAGTCTTTGACAAGAAATCATTTCAGCTTTCCGGACAGCTGGTTGGAGAAATTGATTCATTTATTGATGCAAATTATATCAGACAAAAGCGTATAACCGAATATTCGAGGAGACCATTCAGGCACAGTAGAATAGAATCTAATATAACATACGATTCAGAAGTATATGAAGAATGTAGTCGATATACGGAGGCAGAAGAGAGTGAAACAGAACTGCTTATGTCTGTTCCAATGCCACAGAAGGCTATGTCTCTGGAAGAGGAATTGGAAAATGTAGGAATGTCTTTTCATGATAAACTGTTTGAACTGATTGGCGAGTCAGGAATGGACAATAAGGATGTCTGGAAACGGGCGAATCTGGATAGAAAGCATTTTTCAAAGATACAGTGTGATGAAAAGTATCATCCTAAGAAAAAGACGGTGATGGCTCTTTGTATTGCGCTGGAATTAGATTTGGAACAGGCAAAGGATTTGCTGTCTAGGGCGGACTGGGCGTTTAGTCCAAGCAGTAAGGTTGATTTGATTGTACAGAAGGCAATCATTGATAAGCAGTATGATATTTATCAGCTTAATTTGGTGCTGTTTCAATACACCAATGAGATACTTGGAGTGTAATTCTATGCTGACAGAAAGGAGTGCCGGGATTGGTAATTGAAAACTTACTAAAGCATGTCGAATTACCTGCGATTTATAAACGAGAAGGTAAAGACTGTTATTATGACACTTATCGTAAGAAACTCATAGAAATCACTCCGGAGGAAACCATCAGACAAAAGGTGGCAGCTTTATTTGAACATCAATATGGAGTCCCTAAAGATATGATTTTATTGGAAGTACCGATGTCTTACTATGTGGAAGGAGCTTCCGGAAGAGCGGATATTGTTATTCATATGTATGATGAAGAGGAGCAGTGTCTCTATCCTGTTACCGTGATTGAATGTAAGAATGAGAAGGTGTTTCTCACAGATAATGTGTCTGAACAGGCTATCAGATATTCTGATACGATAGGTGCAAAATATATAGTTGTTACAAATGGTATTGATTTAAGAATTGCTGCGTATGACGAAGATACAGATCAATATGTTTTTTTGGATAAGATACTTACATACGGGCAGATGATACATAAAGAATATACATTACCGGAATACAAAGAAGAAAAGGAAATCCGGTTTACATTGGAAGAATTACAAAATCAGGAAGTGATTTGGGATTATAATGACTCGGGGAACTGGATCTTTGGAGAAGACACACCTGAAGCACTTAGGTCACTTGCAGTAAATCTGTATCAGGCATTACTTGATACAGGGCATAAGCTACCAACAGTGAAACGCAAGAATTTTGAACTTCTTGAAGACCTTGGACAGAGATATATGGATTATGGAAATGCCGGAGGTGGACACTATAATGGTGTGTATAGAGCATTCTTGGTAAATGATAGATTTGGTGAAACACAGGTTGTATCACTTTCTATATTTGGTACAGATGCAGGGTTTCGAGGTGAAAAGCGAAACAGTTACACCTCTATGACAGTAGCCATAGACCGATTTAAGACCAGCCATAATTCGCTTCAGTATAATGTTGACAGATTTGTAAAACTGTTGCCGGATGGTAAAGCTGCTTTTTTACATAATGGTCAGATAAGCAGTATGAAAAGTGATGAGATTGTTGCTATGGTTTCACAACATGGCGATGGAATCAGGGTTGGTTCAGCAGGAATCGAATTAGGAACAATAGATATAAATAAATTATTGTACCTTGATGATAAAGATGTTTCTGTACTGATATACAGTTTCATTGAGTATGCACTTTTGAGGGAAGAAGTTCGGAGACGGAAGAAAAAAGAGAGATAGATTGTAGGAAGAATGAATGCGTCAGTATCTTATATACTGGCGTTTTTCTTTTGCATGAAAGTGTCGCCCGTTCAGCGACCAAATAAATAAGGTGCAAATATATAATGTAATTGTAATAAAGAAAAAGATGCAATGAGCCGGAACAGACCGGGGATAGGAGGAGCTATGTACGGAGCAATATTAGGTGATATTATTGGAAGTCCATTTGAGTTTGATAGAGGAGCTAAGACAAAGGATTTTGAACTGTTTACAAAAGGTTGTCAGTTTACGGATGATTCTGTAATGACAGCTGCAATCGCAGAGGCTTTAATTGCTGTTGGTCCGGATGCTACAAAGGAAGAAATTGAGGAGGCTGTGATAGCAAATATGCAGGACTGGGGAAAGCGATATCCTCATGCCGGATATGGCGGAAGATTTCGCTATTGGCTCTCAGCTCGAAACCCGAAGCCATATAACAGTTATGGAAATGGTTCTGCAATGCGGGTGTCTGCTGTTGGCTGGCTTTATCCTACTTTAGAGAGAACCAGAGAGGTTGCAGTTTATACAGCGGAAGTAACACACAACCATCCTGAGGGTATCAAAGGTGCAGAAGCTACGGCAAGCTGTATCTTTTTGGCAAGGCATGGGGTGAATAAGGATGGCATCAGAGAGTATGTGGTCAATGAGTTCGGATATGATTTGAATCGTACATTGGATGAAATAAGACCGACTTATCATCATGTGGAAAGCTGCCAGCAAACAGTTCCGGAAGCAATCATTGCGTTTCTGGAGTCTGAAAATTACGAGGACGCAGTAAGAAATGCAGTCTCACTTGGTGGTGATACGGATACCCTAGCAGCTATCACTGGAAGTATAGCAGAAGCATTTTATGATATGTCAGCGATTTTACGGGCAGAATGCAGAAACCGGGTAAGTGAGGATATCTTACATGTGATGCAGTTATTTGATGAAACCATTGGCAGGAGAGTTTATAACTCAGATGAATATGAAGATTTATCCGGAAATGCTGCCATTGAGACAGCCATACATCAGATGTATGCGAAAGATGACAAGAATAGCCTTTTATTTCTTTTGACAATGCTTTGTGGGAGGATGAAAAGTAAAGGTCATGTACTGGTGCCTTTTGTAACGGTGGGGGAAGACATGTTTTCTGATTTGGATGTGTATCATCTCAAGGAAGGAGATACCCTTACACTGGATCACGATGTCAGACTACACATGGATACCGTGACAGAAGGAAAGGATGAAGAATGGTTTTATTTTTTTACAGGGGAAGAGGAATCAAGGCGCAAACAGTGTGGAAATGTCATCATGTCAATTCCTTTATATGACATGATGGAGATTGCGTACAAAAGTGATAAGGTACAGGGATTGGTTATTAATCCATTTGGAAAATATGTGCGATTAACGAAGGAGCTTTTAGGTTTTATATTAAAGGAATTTACAGAAAATTGGCAAGAAGATTAGGAGGAATTGCTATGGAACGAACAATCAGAGTAACAGGTAAAGGGAATTTGTCAGTTAAGCCGGATACGGTCAGACTGGTTATGACGATGGAAGGAATGAAGGAAGAGTATGATGCGGCATTGGAAGAGTCCGCTCATATGACAGAGTATCTGAAGCAAATGTTTTCTGATTTAGGATTTGATCGTGAAGATATTAAGACCTTGAACTTTAATGTAAGTGCTGAGTATGAGAGTTATCAGGCAAAGGACAAAAGCTGGAAAAGAAGATTTGAAGGATATAAATATGTGCATCGAATGAAGATTGAATTTCCTGCTGATAATAAGAGGCTGGGTAAGGTACTATATAAACTTGGACATTCTCCGGTAAGACCGGAGTTTCGTATAGAATATACGGTAGCGGAGCCGGAGAAATGCAAAAACGAGTTGTTGGCAAATGCGGTAACAGACGCAAAAGCAAAGGCAGATGTTCTTTCAAAAGCATCAGGAGTAAGTCTGGGAGAGATTATTACAATAGATTATTCTTGGGCAGAAATAGATTTTGTATCAAGACCAATGGACAAACTGATGCTGGAGGAATGTTGTGTCAGGAGCTGTGAGCCGGATGAAGCTTATGATATTGACATTAACCCGGATGATATAGATGTGACAGACAATGTTACGGTTGTGTGGGGAATAAAATAAATATGCAGTTCCCTATATGTGTGGTAAAATGTTGTTAAGGGTTTTTATGTGTTTTACAAATCGAAATTTTTGGAGGAGGCAGTTATCGAAATGAACAATGTAAACAAAACATTATATATCCCTCTCTATGGTAAATCGAAAGTCAGCAAGCAAGGAATCATTTTAAAAGATTCTATGGCAGAAAAAATATGGGAATTGGAATCCTTTAAGATGAAAGGAAAATCAAAATCGAAATGGCTGTCTTATAATATGGCTATGAGAGCAAGACTTTTCGATGATTGGACAAGAGCTATACTCCATCAAGATAAAGAATCACTTGTTTTGCATATAGGTTGTGGACTTGACAGCAGATGTATTCGTATAAACGAACCGTTCAAAAACTGGATTGACGGAGATTTTCCGAATGTTATAGAAATACGAAAAAAATACTATAAAGAATCCGCAAACTACCACATGATTTATTTTGACGCTTGCGAAAGCGAGCAAGTCAGAAATCTCCCGGACAGTAACAGAGCTATTGTGATACTGGAAGGAATAAGCATGTATCTAAAAAACGAACAGCTTAATGCTTTTTTGAAAGCATTATCAGAGAAATACACATCGCTTAGTATTCTTATGGATGTTTATACGGTCTGGGGAGCAAAGGCTTCTAAATACAAAAATCCTATCAATGATGTGGGAGTTACAATGGTATGGGGGATAGATGATATTCAGAAGATTCTTGCAGGCACAGAAGTTGTATGCAAAGAAGAACACTCTCTCACACCTGATTATCTGGTTAAGGAACTGAAGCCGTTTGAACAATTTTTCTTTAGAACTGTGTTTTCAGAGCGGATATACAGAAAGATTTATCGATTATATGAGCTTGAAAAATGAGTTCTTTTGGGAATGTATATGAAGAAAAGGAGATTTTAATATGCGCATAGAATCAATCGGAATGAATATGCAAAGCTTTACAATTGATGCAAACACCAGCGTCGCTGATAATAATGAATCCTTTTCGGAGGTTATTGATGAATTATCTGATGAAATGTCAAAGATGGATACCGATGTGGAACATACTAAGCCTATGGATTATTTCTTATCCGAAGCTGAGATATCGCTTGGATTAAAAAAAGCAGATAAGTTCCCTGTGGTTTTTGCTGTGGAAGAATTATCGTATCTCAGTTCCCAAAATCATGGAGAAAATCGACAAAGCTTAATGAATAAAGCTATAAAAGCTTATAACAACAGTATGGGGATTTTCGAGTAGAAATTGCAGAATCAGAAGGAATAGTGGGGAATCGATTTATGACATACGAAGAAATCAGAACGAATGCGGAAATTGAAGCATTAATCAATAAGGGCAATAATAACCTTGGAAATCTTGGCTATACAGAGCATGGAAAGGCACACGGAACGCTTGTCGCGCAGAGGGCAGCATATGTCTTGGAACAACTCGGATTTTCAGAGCATGATAGGGAACTGGCAAGAATTGCCGGATACATGCATGATATTGGGAATGCAATTAACCGTAGTCATCACGCAGAGTATGGTGCGCTTCTAGCAAATTCGATTCTGGAAAAAACAGATATCAGCTTGGAAGACAGAATAACAATTATGTCAGCAATAGGAAATCACGATGAGTCTACGGGGGGAGCAATGGATTCGGTATCGGCAGCGTTGATTATTGCGGACAAAACAGATGTTAGAAGAAGTAGAGTAAGGGAACAGCAGAAATCAACTTTCGATATTCATGATAGAGT
Source organism: Lachnospiraceae bacterium (assembly GCA_017625255.1). GTDB lineage: Bacteria > Bacillota > Clostridia > Lachnospirales > Lachnospiraceae > Roseburia_B. The sequence continues at coordinate 1,192 of JAGALK010000037.1, read as the reverse complement.
TAATTATGCAGTTACAAAGTCAAACCTTATTTACAGTAGTGAGAATAAAGCATTTACACTTGATTTGAAACTCGATACCGATATTTGCACCATGTATGAGTATTTTGAGATTTTCCTTAACAGAATGATGATGTGTCGTGGTGCGGCAGAACTACTTGGTGTAAAATTTAAACTGACTGCCAATGGGTCCAAAATACTATGATATGATACCAAAGTTAATAGGTTTGAGAGAGGAGAATGTTGGTGGAAATTTTAGAATTTGGTAATAAGGAAAATAAGAGCATTATTCTTATGCATGGATTTCAGTGTCCCTATCAGATATGGAATAAGTACATAGAGTACTATAAGGACAAATATCATATCGTCGTTCCGATATTTGAAGGGCATAATCCTAAAAAGAAAGAAACTTTTATTTCATTGCAACAAACCGCAAAGGAAATAGAGGACTATTATATTTCGAACTACGGAAAGGATGTATATGCAATATTTGCAATTTCCTATGGTGGAATCATAGCTGCAAACATATGGCAGAATAAAAGATTAAATGTTTCAAAATTGATTTTTGACGGCTCTCCGGTCACCTCGTATCCTAAGTTATTAAAGTCATATTTGACTAATTTTTACTTACAAGTAACACATAAAAGCCAGAAAAGAGATCAAAAAACACTTATCCAAGCTACAACCGGTATTTGTCCGGAAGAATATTTGGAGGATTTCTTAAATGTATTAGATCATATGTCTGATGACAACATCAGAAAGTACATTGAAGCATGGAGCAACTATAAATTGCCAGGCAATATTGATACGCCAAATACGATGGTGTATTTCTTTCATGGTACAAAGTCCAATGAAATGTTAGCAAGGAAATCGGCTAAGTATTTAAAAAAGCATTATCCGGGTTCTAGTATCATATGTCTTAATGGAAAAGGACACTGTGAAACTACTTTGTTTGAACCTATGGAAATGGTTAAGGAACTTGATAAGATATTAGCATGACAACTTCAGTTTGTCGAACACATGAAAATTTGAATTTTACGCATCGTTAAGAAAAGAGTAAAGTATGTTAGAAGTAGGAACCAAGGCACCAGATTTTGAGCTGTTTGACCAAGATGGAAAATTGCATAAATTAAATGATTATATTGGAAAAAAGGTTATTTTATATTTTTATCCAAAGGATAGTACACCGGGATGT
>JAGALK010000036.1 GCA_017625255.1 Lachnospiraceae bacterium | reverse complement strand
AGCTATGGATGATGATTTCAATACCGCTGATGCTATTTCAGCAGTATTTGAATTGGTAAAATTCATCAATACGAATACATCGGCAGAAAACAGCAGTGCATATTTAGATGGATTATATACAAATATGAAACTGTTGTGTGATGTATTAGGTATCATTATTGAAAAGGAAGAAGAAATTTTAGATGCAGAAATTGAAGCATTAATCGAAGAACGACAGGCTGCAAGAAAAGAGAAAAACTTTGCTAGAGCCGATGAAATTCGTGATATACTTTTAGAAAAAGGTATTATTTTAAAGGATACTAGAGAAGGTGTACAATGGAAAAGGGCATAGATTCATATATTCGTGAGCAGTTTGAGATTAAAGAGGTGGATATTCGCACATATTCACCTCTTACCCTTGCGTATATCGGGGATGGGATTTTTGATCTGGTTATCCGTTCTATTGTTGTAGGACAGGGGAATACCAGAGCGAACGAACTGCATCGTAAGACAAGCCGTATTGTAAAAGCCCATACGCAGGCAGAAATAATTGAAAAATTACTGCCACTGTTGACCGAAGAAGAAATTGACATCTATCGCAGGGGCAGAAATGCCAAGTCACCAACCATGGCAAAAAATGCGACCATGGCAGATTACCGCAAGGCTACGGGTTTTGAAGCATTGATGGGGTATTTATATTTGTCCGACCAGTTTGAACGAATTCTTTTTCTGGTAAAAGAAGGACTTAAGGAAGTAAATGTAAAAGTATAATATGCAAAATGTTCCTTATTCTGTTATAAAGTGTGCATAAAAATGCTGTATATTTTGCGTAGGAGGAAAATATGAATTACGAAGAATTAAAAATAGAGGGAAGAAATGCCGTTTTAGAAGCATTTCGTTCCGGTAAAACGATTGATAAACTTTTCGTATTAGATGGCTGTAAAGATGGTCCGATACAGACTATTATGCGTGAAGCAAAAAAGCATGATACGATAGTAAGTTTTGTGGCTAAAGAACGATTAGATCAGCTTTCTGAGACAAAGAAGCATCAGGGTGTAATCGCCATGGCAGCAGCCTATGAGTATGCTGCGGTAGAAGACATTTTGCAAAATGCAAAGGACAAAGGAGAACCGCCATTTATTATTTTGTTGGATAATATTGAGGACCCGCACAATTTAGGTGCAATTATCCGTACTGCTAATCTTGCAGGCGCTCATGGAGTCATTATCCCTAAGCGTAGAGCTGTTGGCTTGACGGGAACTGTTGCAAGAACCTCCGCAGGAGCAATCAACTATACACCAGTAGCGAAAGTTACTAATCTGACTAATACCATCAAAGAATTAAAAGAAGAAGGTCTTTGGTTTGTTTGTGCAGATATGGGTGGAACTACCATGTATGATCTGGATTTAAAAGGACCAATCGGACTCGTAGTTGGAAATGAGGGTGAAGGAGTTTCTAAATTGGTAAAGGAAAACTGTGATTTTGTCGCATCTATTCCTATGAAGGGAGACATTGATTCTTTAAATGCCTCTGTAGCGACAGGTGTTTTGGCATATGAAATTTTGCGTCAGCGAGGAGTTTAAAGGATAAACAGCAAACTGACAAGGGAAATGTATGGAGGGTATGAATGGCAGATTATAAAGGCTATTCGGATGAAGAACTAATTGCACGAATTAATCAAAAAGAAGAAGGAATCATGGACTACATTCTGAATAAGTACAAACCGTTGGTTCGAAAACATGCCAATGCTTTATATTTGATTGGTGGTGATACCGATGATTTGATTCAGGAGGGGATGATTGGACTATTTAAAGCAATCCGTGATTATCAGACAGATAAAGAAGCATCTTTTTATCATTTTGCTGAAATGTGCATAAAAAGACAGATGTATACAGCGATAGAAGCCTCTCAGAGAAAAAAACATGCACCGTTAAATTCTTATATTTCAATATATGATGATTCCCAGGAAGATGGTGTGGTTTTAGCGAATGTGCTTACCGGAGAACAAAAAAATCCAGAGCATATGTTCATTGACAGAGAAAATATTTCACAGAAATTGGAGGATTTTTCTCAAGGATTGAGTAAAATGGAAAAGAAAGTATTGAACTATATGTTAGAAGGCTTAAATTATCGCCAGATAGCAGAGCTAATCGGTAAAACACCAAAGTCTATTGACAATGCAATCCAGCGTATGCGGATAAAATACATGAAAACAGAAGAAAAGTAGTATATAATCCAAAAATAGAGGGTATCTCTTAAATCATGAAAAGATTTGAGAGATGCCCTCTGTTTTTTACTGGTTTCGCTCGGCTACAAACTGGTCAATCAGATGCTGAATATTATCGCAGCAGACACCACAGACAGTTCCTGCTCCAGTCATTTCCTGAACCTTTTCTAATGTATCTGCACCGGAATCTACTGCTTCCTTAATTTCACCATTTGTAATGCTCATGCAGTTGCATACGACTTTATCAAAATCCATATTGCGCACCATCCTTTCAAAAATAGAATGCACAATGTAATGAAAAATATACAGTAATTACATATTTAAATAACAAAAAAGGCTGAAAATCAAGAAAATCATGATTTTAGCCTTTTAGACAAGCTGCTAACGGGAATCGAACACTCTACCAAGTTCTGAAACCCTAGTAAAATAAGGAGGTTGAGCACATCATCGAAAAAGTGTAATAAAAGTGTAACACGACATATTTGGACATTAAATAAAGTCCATTATCAGTTATAGAAATATGATTGATAGTGGACTTTCTTAATGCCTAAATCCATTAGACACACAAATTCACACTAACAATATTAAAGTGGCTAAATGAGCCACACAACGCTTTAGAGCCACCTATATAGGTGATGCTTTGAAAGAGTAATTCTATTGACAAAAACAGAAGAAGAGGAGGACGATTAATGTACGGAAGAGTAACCAAATATTTCCACGATAGGGGTTATGGCTTTATTCGTGGTGAAGATGGAAATTCATATTTTATTCATGCTTCTAAATTGTATGGTGAGTATTTGGACAGAGGATATTATGTATTTTTCAAGCCATATGCAGACGATAGGAGCGATTATAACGCTAAGAATGTGAGCGTTATTGAAGTACCAGATATAAAAAGAAGATAAGGTCAGACTACAACCTATGTAGTGAATTTCGCAGTCGGCACGAAGTAAAATAAAGTTTCCGATACCAAGATTCAGAAGTAAATCAGATTATTTCTATAGTGCTATTCTGCACAAATTTCCAATTTATGATAAAGATACTTTGAAAATTCAATAGGATTAGTGGATTTATAAGCTGAAGGGAATTTTCCCTTGGGCTATTTGCTATGCAATTTTTCTGAATCTCTGGTTATAAAAAAGGAGGTTCAATGTTTAATGAGATTAAAGAATATGAAACAAAAATATGTAGCAGATGTGGTAGAGAATTACCATTAGAGAGATTTAGAAGCAAAAGAACAGTGTGCAAAAGTTGTTATAGCACATATATGTCTGAATTAAATGGATTTGCAGTAACGGAAGAAAATATTGATAAGATTGAAAGAATTTATAAAGAGCCAATCCCACAAAGAATACTTGATGCAACAAATGTGAATATTGAATTAGTTGGTACTGATGAATGATTTGTGCGTCTTATTAATTATAAAAATGCTTGGATTTCTAATTATGGCAGAGTATTAGAATATAATAATGGCAAATATATATTTAAACATACAAAAGATAATGAAGTGGGTGAGAAAATCTGTACTTTACAGAAGAATGTATACCATAGCGAAAAATGGATTTGGCAGAGACAAACAATCGAAGTTTGGAAATTGGTTGTCGGTGCATTTATTGTAAATTTTGATATGGTTGGTAATATTCATTGTTGGCATAAGGATAATAACAAGGCTGATAATTATTATAAACATATCTTTCCAGTGAATGATAAACAGTACAATGCTATATTGGAAAGATATACCGATGGAGCAAATATTACGGATGAAGTGATAACCGATATTGTTAATGACATTCTGTATAAAGCTGATGATTGGTATGCTAATAAATGGAAGAAAACAGTATTTGGTATTGGATATTTAGGCTGTAATGATGCAGATGCTACGAGGGATAATTACATATATTCCAAGTGGGCAAATATGATGCAGAGATGCTATGACGAAGAAACACATAAACTAAAGCCGTATTATGCATTATGTACGGCAGAAATTGAATGGCTTAATTTCTCTAACTATAGAGAGTGGCACAAAGATAATATGATGGTGATGGAAAAGTAGATTTAGATAAGGATGTATTAGTACAAGGCAATACTGTGTATGGTTCGGGAACTTGTACGCTGATTCCACATTTTACGAATACACTGTTTGAAGAATGTGGAAGCAGATACAAACATTGTATTAAATAATACTACTGGTAAGTACGGTGTTACTATGTCTATTCTTGGAAAGAATGAGGATGTCGGCACATTTGATACTGAGGAAGAAGCAAGACAAGGATATATTGATTATAAGCAGGACTATATTTGGAATTATGCAAAGAAGTGCAAGGGTAAAGTTCCGCATAAGACCTATGAAGCAATGATGAATTGGGTTGTTGAAATTGCAGCTTAGAGGAGGATTTAACGATGTCGAATTTTTTACATAAGGTGCTACAGAAACAGAGTAGGCAGAGAAGCAAGGAAGTTAGCTTCTAATGGTGGAGTTACGGAACGAGATAAGAGTTTTTTAGTTGATGGGATATGGCATATCTGGTATAAAATGTATCGGATATGCCTTTATTTTTTGCTGTATGACAGTAATTATCTTAAATGTTTGTTGAAGTGTGTCGAAATATGTGATAATATAACGGAATCTTATAAGTGGAGTTGGTATAGTGAAGGTGTATCATGGGACAATATTAAATTATGCTGTTAGTATATGCAATGACGGTATAGATTTAAACAAAAGTAATATGTATTTAGATTTTGGTAGAGGGTTTTATGTTACCCCTGACATTAAAATGGCAAAGAATATGGCATACCGTGTTTGGGCACGGAAAAAACAGGCAAAAAATATTTTTCCGGCAATAGTATCTTTTGAATATAAAGAAAATTTAGAGTTAAATTATAGAAAATTTGAATATGAAGATGTTGAATGGGCTAAGTTTATTATGGCAAATAGAGTATCCGATAAGATTGCATATGAACTTGGTTTAATGGATAACAATAGGGATTTTAGGTATGATATTATAATAGGTGGTACTGCTGATGGTGCAATAGCGAATATTGCATCGGATTTGAGATATGGAAGAATGCAACCAGAAAACTATAAATTAAAATTATCGGATTTTCTGAAAGAAGATGCAAGTTCATATGGTACTCAAATTGTATTTTGCACAGAAGAAGCTTTGTCTTGCATAGAATATATAAAATGTGATATTATAAACGATGAAAAGAGGTGAGAATCATGAAAAGCAGAGTTAATGATTATAAAAATGCAATGATAAATATTTTTGAAATAAAATATGGGATACTTGAATTTGAAGCAAGAAAATGGATTAGAGAATATGATTTTAATGGTGTTCTTAAGTCTTGTAATTATATGGCTCTTCATGATGACCCGGAAATTTGGGTGGATGCAATATATCAGTGGATAAACGGTGAAGAAGATTTATTAGAAATGTAAGTGATATATTTATAAGGCATACTGGATAGAAATATTTGGTGTGCCTTATTTTTTTCGATTTTTTTTTAAGGCTATCCCTCTGCACTAGGTACTCGCTATGGAGCGTTTACTGCACAAGGGACTTAAATATGTGGAAATGTTTACTGTATCCCTATAGGGGCTGGTCTGATTCGGAGGGGATGTATTGGATTATATCGGATATATTACAATTTAAAATCCTGCATAAGTCATTTAGAGTTTTTGTAGATACATCTTTGTTGTGTTTTAAACGATGGAGTGTGCTATGTGAAAGATTATGTTTATTAGTAAGTGTATACCAATTTTCTGTTGATTTTTCTAATGTATTCCAGAATGGGGAATAATCAATCACGCTTTTTACCTCCATAGATATTGTATGGAAGTATCATAAAATATATTCTTTTACTTGAATATCTTCGTAAAAACGAATATAATAAGAAAAAACAATGGAGGAGAGGAATATGGAAGTTAATAATAATTCAGAAATTGAAAAAATGAGTAATACGATGAAGTATTGTTCAAAATGTGGTAAGAGTATATCTACAGATGCAAGTTATTGTTTACACTGTGGCTTTCGTCTTGATGGTAAGGAAGAAATGAAAAAAAGTAAGAAACCAAAGATTTGGCTTATTATTATTTTTGTGTTGTGTATCGGTGGCGTATGTGGTGGAACGGTGTATTATCTTCAACAGAAAGCAGCGCAAGAAGCATATGAAGCAGAACAAAAAGCCATTCGAGAAGCAGAATTATTGGCAGAGCAACAACGTCAGGAATTGATTTTATCATATAAAACAATAGCATATGAAATATATACTAAGATTAACAAGGCAAAGTCTAATTTGGATAGTATTAGTAGTAAACTTATATCCAGTTGTTATCTTAGAGATACATATAATGAACTTTTAGGTGGTTCTGTTATGTCAATATTTGATTATACAGATTCAAGTGAAGAAGAAAGGTCAGAAGAAAAAATTCGAAAAGATGAAATAGATAGATTGTATACGGAATTAAACAGTCTAAAGTGCAACGAAGCCGAAATTCAAGAAGTGAAAAATGTGATAGAAGGGTTATATATTTCATATTGTAAGCGATACGATATGTTGGTTGAGTTAAATTTTTCAGAAAGTAGTTTTTCAGAAGATGAAAAAGAAAATGGCTTAGAACTTTTTGATAAATTATTTGCGGCACAAGATATAATGGAAAATCTTGGAGTAGAAGAAAATACAGAACTATAGAGATTAAAAAATGAGTGGAGAAAACAATATGATATGTCCTAATTGTAAGAATGAAATTTTTGATGAAAGTATTTTTTGTTCTGTTTGTGGTTATAAAGTGGTTGATGGTGATAGCATTCAGAAAGAATATGAAAAAAATAAGCATCTCAATATGAAAATGATAATATCAGTAGTTTTTGTATTATGTGTTATTATTATATTTGGAGTGTGCGTATATGTGAATTCAACACCCGAATCTAAATATAAGAAAGCTGAAAAAGCTTTTGCAAATGAGAATTATGAAAAAGCTATTAATTATTATGTTCAGGCAGGAGAATATATGAATGCTGTTGAAAAAATGGCAGAAGCAGAAATTGCTTTACATTATGTGACTGCCGAAGAAATGATAGTGAACAAAGATTTTGAGAATGCTAAGAAAGAATTAGAATTTACGATAGGTTATAAAGATACAGAAAATTTGCTTCAACAATGTGATTATGGTTTGGGGCAAATTTATTTTGATAAAGGTGAATATATATTAGCGGCAGAAACATTTAATAAAGTTGTAGAATATCAGGATTCTAAAGAAAAGATTATTGAAATAGGGAAAACTTGTATTGAAACTGAAAACTATGAAGAAGCAAAGACAGTCTTTGAATATGTTTCAGAAGATAACTATATCTATTATATTCAGGGAATGTTAGATTTTAATGAAGCAGATTATGAATCGGCATATAAATGTTTTTGTAAAGTAAAAGATTTATATGATGTGGAAGAAAAATGCACGGAATCTGCTTATCTCTATGCAAAAAAGCTTATGACTGAAAAAAAATATAGTGCTGCAAAGAAATATTTTAAAAATGTTATAGACTATGAAGATTCAGAAAAGATGGTTACAGTATGTGAATTTATGGATGCTAAAGCAGATTATGATGAAGGAAAATTGAATTCTGCTAAGAAAAAGCTGGAAAAATTGCCACAAGAATATGAATACGATGGGATAAAAGTTTCAACATTATTAGAAAAGTTAAATAATAATATTGATTGGGTATCACTTACAGGTAGTTGGAGTAGTGTGTCTGGAGAAGCTAGCACAAATTGTAAATCCAAAGATGGTTGGTATGATGGTGGAACATGGTCAAGTCAAATAGAAAAAGGTGATTATACTTTAAATATTAAGTGTATATTAAATGATGATGGTACAGTAGCTTTAAGTTGAACTGGGACAAAATTGGTTTATACAGATTGGTCTACAATTCAAATAGGATTAAATATAATAATAGTTATACGAATGT
>JAGALK010000035.1 GCA_017625255.1 Lachnospiraceae bacterium | reverse complement strand
TCGTCTAAGAAATCATATAAAATCTTAGCTTTCTTTTCATTATGTTCCTTCATTGCAGAAAGTCCACCCATTTTCTTTAACCATTTGAATACTTTTCCACATACATAAATACCATATGCTGGCGGTGTATTGTATAAGGATTCATTATCTGCATGAATTTTGTATTTTAACATAGTCGGTGTGCCCGGTAATGTATCTTCTGTGATTAAATCTTCACGGATGATAACGATAACTACACCTGCAGGTCCGATATTTTTCTGAACTCCACCATAGATTACGCCGTATTTTGTCACATCTACTGGTTCTGATAAGAAACAGGAGGATACATCTGCTATTAATGTATGACCTTTGGTATTTGGTAATTCTTTGAATTTTGTACCATAAATAGTATTATTTTCACAGATATATACATAGTCTGCATCTTCTGGAATATCTAAATCTGAGCAGTCTGGAATATAAGAGAATGTCTTATCCTCTGAAGAAGCTACTGCTACAGCTTCACCATACATCTGAGCTTCTTTCCATGCTTTTTTTGCCCACTGTCCGGTTACAATGTAAGCTGCCTTTTTATTTTTCATTAAGTTCATTGGAATCATAGCAAACTGCTGTGAAGCTCCACCCTGAAGGAATAATACCTTATAGTTGTCAGGAATGTTCATTAAATCTCTCAAATCAGCTTCTGCTTCTTTAATGATGGTATCATATACCTTGGAACGGTGGCTCATTTCCATAACGGACATTCCGCTTCCCTTGTAATCCATCATTTCGTCTGCTACTTCTCTTAATACTTCCTCTGGCAGAACTGCTGGTCCTGCGGAAAAGTTATAAACTCTGCTCATAATTCTTTCTCCTTTTATAATTCAAACTTATTTATTAATGTAATATGTTTCGACAAAACTGTCAATTCTTTTTGTTATTTTTTATTTGCAATATCTTCATCGGTGAATGCTTCACTGATGGCAGCTCCCGGTGCTACCATTGGCCATACTTTATCATTACGGTCAATAATACAATCAATAACGACCGGTGTCTTGGATTCTAATGCTGCTGCAAAAGCCTGTTCAAATTCCTCTCTATTTGTTGCTCTATATCCTGTAGCTCCCATAGCTTCTGCTAATTTCACATAATCCAATCCATCGTCTAAAATGGTTGCTGAATATCTTTCTTCATAAAACAGATTCTGCCATTGTCTTACCATACCAAGTACATGATTGTTCATTACAATCTCAATCATTGGCAGCTTCTGACGAACTGCTGTAGCAATTTCATTCATATTCATGCGGAAACATCCGTCACCTGCAATATTGATAACCTGCTTGTCAGGATTTGCCACCTGCGCACCAATAGCTGCGCCAAGACCATATCCCATAGTACCCAGACCACCGGAGGTAATCAATGTACGAGGCTTAGAATATTTATAAAATTGTGCTGCCCACATCTGATGCTGTCCAACCTCGGTTACGATAATAGCATCGCCCTTTGTCTTTTCATAAATTGTCTTCATGAGATAAGGACCACTTAAGCCTTCTTCTTCGCATTTTAATGGATATTTATCCGTATATTCTTTGATATGTTCTAACCATTTTCCATGTTCCATTGGCTCAATACGGCTGTTCAAACGACTTAATACTTCTTTTACATCACCGATGATGCTGGCATTTACCATAATATTTTTATTGATTTCTGCCGGATCTACATCAATCTGCAAAATCTTAGCATGATGCGCAAATTTGCTGGCATTTCCTGTAACTCGATCTGAGAAGCGAACACCAATAGCAATTAAAAGATCACATTCGCTGACACCATAGTTTGAAGTTTTTGTACCATGCATACCAAGCATTCCCGTGTATTTTTCATCGGTACCGTCAAATGCACCTTTTCCCATCAAAGTATCACATACCGGAGCTTGAATCTTATCGACAAATTCCTTTAGTTCTTCACTTGCTTCGGAAATCACAGCTCCACCGCCTACAAAGACATACGGTTTTTTGGATTTTTTAATCATGCGTACTGCTTTTTCTAAATCTTCTTCTGTTATCTGATCTGTATAACGGCCTAAGCGTTCTGCTTTCGCCGGTGTATAGCTGCATTTTAATGCTGTAACATCCTTTGGAATATCCACTAATACAGGACCCGGTCTGCCTTTTGCAGCAATCTTGAAGGCTCTGCGAATAGTATCTGCTAATTTAGTAATATCTTTTACGATAAAGTTGTGCTTTGTAATCGGAGTTGTAATACCTGCAATATCAATCTCCTGAAAACTGTCTTTTCCTAAAAGTGGTACACCTACATTACAGGTAATCGCCACCATTGGAACAGAATCCATATAGGCGGTTGCAATACCGGTAACTAGGTTTGTTGCTCCCGGACCACTAGTTGCCATACATACACCAACCTTACCCGTACTTCTGGCATATCCATCTGCCGCATGGGACGCGCCCTGCTCATGGGAGGTTAAAATATGCTTGATTTCATCTCTATGCTTATACAGCTCATCATATACATTTAAAATTGCACCGCCCGGATAACCAAAAATGGTATCTACACCCTGCTCTTTTAAACATTCAATTATGATTTCTGCACCTGTCAACTGCATGAAAAATCCTCTCTTTCGTTACTATTTCTTTTCTAAGATAGCTCCACGATTACCGGAAGTTACCATATTTCTATATCTGTCTAAGTATCCGCTTACTTCCTTTTCTTTTGGCTGCCATTTTGCTCTTCTTGCTGCCATTTCTTCATCAGATATATCTACATCTAATGTCATTTTCGGTATATTAATCTTAATAATATCGCCCTCTTCTACTAATGCGATCGGACCACCTACGGCTGCTTCCGGTGAAACATGACCAATAGAAGCTCCGCGGCTTGCACCTGAGAAACGACCGTCTGTAATTAATGCAACAGAAGAACCAAGTCCCATACCTGCGATGGCAGAGGTTGGATTTAACATTTCACGCATACCAGGTCCACCCTTTGGACCTTCATTACGAATAACCACAACATCTCCAGCCACGATTTTACCGCCTTTAATAGCTGCAATAGCATCTTCTTCACATTCAAATACTCTTGCAGGGCCTTCATGTACCAGCATTTCATCTACAACAGCAGAGCGTTTTACAACACTTCCGTCAGGTGCAAGATTACCGCTTAATACAGCAAGTCCGCCGGTTTTGCTGTATGGATTATCAATTGGACGAATAACCTCAGGATTCTTATTTACTGCGTTTGCAATATTTTCTCCGACTGTTTTTCCGGTTACAGTCATACAATCAAGATTCAAAAGTCCCAAATCTGCTAACTGCTTCATTACCGCATATACACCACCAGCTTCATTTAGGTCTTCCATATAGGTAGGACCTGCCGGTGCAAGGTGGCAGAAGTTTGGTGTTTTCTCACTGATTGGGTTTGCATATTTGATATCAAAGTCAAATCCAATTTCATGGGCAATTGCCGGAAGATGTAACATACTGTTTGTAGAACATCCTAATGCCATATCTACGGTTAATGCATTGATAATTGCTTCTTTTGTCATAATATCTCTTGGACGAATATTTTTGTTATACATATCCATTACTGCCATACCTGCATGCTTTGCAAGCTTAATTCTATCAGAATATACAGCAGGAATTGTACCATTTCCGCCAAGTCCCATACCAAGTGCTTCTGTTAAACAGTTCATAGAGTTTGCTGTATACATACCTGAACAGGAACCACAGGTCGGACAGGCTTTATTTTCATATTCTCTTACTTCTTCCTCTGTCATTGTACCTGCTGCATAAGAACCTACTGCTTCAAACATGGAAGATAAACTGGTCTTTTTGCCATTTATACGACCTGCAAGCATTGGTCCACCGGATACAAATACAGTCGGCACATTGATTCTGGCTGCTGCCATCAGAAGTCCCGGTACATTTTTATCACAGTTTGGCACCATAACCAATGCGTCAAACTGATGCGCCATTGCCATACATTCTGTAGAATCTGCAATCAAATCTCTGGTAACAAGGGAATATTTCATTCCTGTATGTCCCATGGCAATACCATCACAAACAGCGATTGCAGGGAATACGACAGGCACACCGCCAGCCTCTGCTACGCCTAATTTTACTGCATTTACGATTTTATCCAGATTCATATGACCCGGAACAATTTCGTTGTAGGAGCTAACGATACCTACCATTGGTTTTTTCATTTCTTCTTCTGTGAATCCTAATGCATTAAATAAACTTCTATGTGGTGCCTGCTGCATGCCGGCTTTTACATTATCACTTCTCATATGTCAAACCTCCATTATATTCTCTCACAGATCAAGTCACCCATCTGTGCTGTACCAACTTGTGTCACTGTGGATTTTTTGCTTTCTTCCTGTGGCATAATATCAATTGTACGATAGCCATCTTTTAATACCTGTTTTACCGCTGCTTCAATAGCATCTGCTTCTTTGTCTAAATCAAAGGTATAGCGAAGCATCATCGCTGCACTTAAGATTGTGGCAATTGGATTTGCAATACCCTTGCCTGCAATATCCGGTGCAGAACCGCCGCTTGGCTCATATAGACCAAACTTGGTATCATTTAAACTGGCTGAGGATAACATTCCGATGGAACCTGTCACCATACTTGCCTCATCTGATAAGATATCACCAAACATGTTTTCTGTCAAAATAACATCAAACTGCTTAGGATCTTTTACTAACTGCATAGCACAGTTATCGACAAGCATATGTTCATAAGAAACTTCCGGATAATCCTTGGCTACTTCTTCTACTACCTTTCTCCAAAGTCTGGAGGAATCTAAAACATTTGCCTTGTCTACGCTAGTCACTTTTTTGCGGCGTTTCATGGCAATGTCAAATCCTCTTTTTGCAATTCTTCTGATTTCCTCTTCATTATATGTAAGGGTATCTACGGCTGTCATCACACCGTCTACTTCCTTTGTTTCGCGAGCACCAAAGTAAAGTCCTCCGGTAAGCTCACGCATAATCATCATATCAAATCCATCTCCGATAATATCGTCTCGAAGCGGACAAGCTTCTTTTAACTCTTCATATAAATATGCAGGTCTTAAATTTGCGAAAAGATTTAAGGATTTTCTCAATTTTAAAAGACCCGCTTCCGGTCTAAGCTCCGGTGCTAATTTGTACCACGGAGAAGTTGCTGTATTGCCTCCAATGGAACCCATAAGTACTGCATCAGATGCTTTTGCCTGTGCAATTGCTTCGTCTGTCAATGGAACCCCTGTTGCATCAATCGAACAGCCTCCCATTAAAATTTCCTCATATTCAAATTCATGTCCGTATTTTGCTCCGATAGCATCTAATACTTTTCTAGCCTCAGCGACCACTTCCGGTCCGATTCCGTCACCGGAAATTACTCCTACATGGTAACTCATATCTATACTTCCTTCCTATTTTCAATCTGACAAAAGCTATTTTTCGTATATTTTGTCGATTCTGTCTATTAGTATATATAATAGAGGATTGGATTTAAAATTTCAATATAGTTTATTATTATAGTTTTTCATGTTGTTTATAACATTTGGTTATATGATTTTATTTTAAATCTTCTAATCTGCCGTGTTTTTCATATCGGGTTATACGAGTAATCTGATTTTTTTCATCCACAAATACTACTTTGGGCGGATTTTCCTGCAGCTCTTCTGGTGTCATTGCAGCATAAGACATGATAATAATTTTATCTCCAACAGATACCATTCTTGCGGCTGCACCATTTAAACAAATCATTCCGCTGTCTCTTTGCCCACTAATTACATAGGTTTCAAATCTAGCCCCATTATCAATATCTACAATCTGAACCTTCTCATATTCTAAAATTCCTGCTTTTTCCATAAGAGCTTCATCCACAGTAATACTTCCAATATAGTTCAATTCTGCCTGAACTACTGTTGCACGATGTATTTTACTTTTTAATGCCTGTATCTGCATATTATTTTTCCTTTCTACGCTTCTATGATAAAATTGTCAATTAGACGGGTTTTTCCGATGTATACCGCCATTGCCACAAGTACCATTCCTTCGATTTTATCTACTTTTTCAATAGTATCCATGCTGACAGCTTCTACATAGTCAATTTTTGCCATTGGCTCTTTGGCAATATTTTCTTTCATAGCAGTTATTAATTCTTTCGTATTCAAAACACCATCTTTAATCAACTGCTCACCTAAACGAATCGTCTGGCTTAAAATTAGGGCTGCTTTTCTCTCTTCGTCATTTAAATATGTATTTCTCGAGCTTTTTGCAAGACCATCTTCTTCTCTGATAATAGGACAACCAATAATCTCAATATCCATATTTAAGTCTTTTACCATGCGGCGGATAACCGCTAACTGCTGTGCATCCTTCTGGCCAAAATACGCTCTATCCGGTGTGACGATGTTAAACAATTTGCTGACAACCGTACATACTCCACGAAAATGTATAGGTCTTGACTTTCCACAAAGCTCCTTTGTCAATCCATTCATGTCTACAAAAGAGCAAAAGCCTTCTGCATACATTTCTTCTACCTCTGGATGAAAAATCAAATCTACACCAATGGCTTCACATAGCTTTGCATCTGCCTCTAAATCTCTTGGATAGCTGTCTAAGTCTTCATTTACTCCAAACTGCATAGGATTTACAAATATACTGGCAACCACTTTGTCGCATTCTTTTCTGGCTGCTTTCATAAGACTTGCGTGTCCTTCATGTAAATATCCCATTGTCGGCACAAATCCAATCGTTTGTCCCTGTCTTTTCCATTCTTTAACCAAAGTTCGGATTTCTTTTACTGTTGTTATAATCTGCATTTGCATTCTCCTTTTTTATTTTAATAAAGTTTTTCTAAAACATCATCTGCTATTGCATATTCATGTTCTTTTGCCGGAAATATTCCTTCCTGCACTTCTTTGCAGTAGGTTGTAAAAGCCATTTTCATCATATCTCCCACATTTGCAAAATGCTTTACAAATTTAGGTTTAAAATCAGAGAACATACCAAGCATATCCTGATATACCAACACCTGACCATCACAGACATTTCCTGCACCAATACCTATCGTTGGTATATTTATTTCCTTTGTAACAAGCTCTGCCAATTTTGCCGGTACACACTCTAAAACGACCGCAAATGCACCTGCTTCTTCTACTGCTTTTGCATCTTCAACTAACTTTTTAGCAGCCGCTTCGCTTTTTCCCTGAACACGAAATCCACCAAAAGCATGAATGGACTGAGGTGTAAGCCCAATATGTGCCACTACCGGAATTCCTGCTGTTGTAATCGCCTTAATCTGCGGACAAACCTCTTTTCCACCTTCTAATTTTACTGCACCTGCACGACCTTCTTTCATCAACCGACCGGCATTTACCACTGCATCATAGACATTAGTCTGATATGACATAAAAGGCATATCTATAACTACTAATGCATTCTTAGCACCTCTGGCAACTGCTGCACCATGATGTATCATATCCTCCATGGTAACAGAAATCGTATCTTCATAGCCTAAAACCACATTTCCCAATGAATCCCCTACTAAAATAGAATTCACACCTGCTTCATCCATTAATTTTGCTGTCGAATAATCATAAGCTGTCAGCATTGTAAGCTTTGTTCCATTTTCCTTTGCTTCACGAAAAGTTAAAACTGTATTTTTCATTCTCCATTCCTTTCTGTTTCTAAAAGCATCTGTAAATCACGATAGTCTCTACCCGGATTTTTCTGTTTTGCCAATTCCACTAAATGACAGGACACTAGACGATAGATTTCCCGTTCTTTGCCGGTTAAGGATGCAAGATGTTTTTCAACTGTCAAAATATCTGCTCTTTCAACCGGTCCGGTTAATGCCAAAACTACACCATTTCGTACAATACTTTCAGCATTGCCCATGAATAATGGCTGTAATGCATGACTGGCAAATTCTACACTCAATCCGCATTTCTGCAAAAGCTCTGCTGCCAAATCATAGATACCTACCACCAGATTGCTGGCAAAAACAGATGCTGCATGATACTGCACCTTTTTTTCTGCCGAAAGTATCTCCACACAATTTCCACAACTGCGAAATACTTCTGCCAAATCGTCTACATTTTCTCCTTCTATTGTAAAATATGCTTTGGATAACTCCAGATAGCCCGTCAGCTTATCGCTCACGGCACAAATTGGATGGATAGAGCAGCCTCGTGCTCCTTTTTCACTGATACCAGAAAAAACCATAGAGGACAGCGCACCGCTACAATGCACCAGACATTTTCCCTCTATGTCTGATTGAATAATTTCAGAATAAACCTTGCTTATACTCCCATCGGGGACTGTAAGAAATAGAGTATCACTTGCTTTTATTAGTTCTTCTAATTTGTTGTAATACTTCGTCTTTGTAAATACTGCTGCTTCTTTTGAAGAATTATTATTTTGACTATAATAGCCGGATACACACACTTTGTGCTCCGTAAAGTACTTTCCTAAAGAAAAGCCTACTTTACCTGCTCCTATAAATCCGATCTTCAACTCACATCACCCACCTTACTCTCGTTGTGCAGATGCACATACAATGTATCAGGTGATACTCTTCTTCACCAGAAGGCTATATTTCTTTTTGGTACAGTTTCTTTCGAATACCATCCGAAAAGAAGTCTAACATATCCATATAGGATTGTCAAAATAATCTGTTTTTCACAATTTTCTAATTTTTGCATATAGTATAAAAAATTTTATGGAACTTCTATGGAAAACACCTATTATCCGTTTATAAACTTACCTCTTCCCTATGATTATGATGCACTTGAGCCGTTTATCGATACAAAAACCATGCACCTGCATCACGATAAGCATTTACAAACCTATATTGACAATCTAAATGCTCTTTTAAAAAATTATCCCAACCTGCAAAAACTGTCACTTCAACAATTAATTCAAACAGCAAACACTCTGCCAACCGATATCCAACAGCCGCTTCGCAATAATGCCGGCGGTGTATTTAATCATCGGTTTTATTTTGATTTACTGGCAAATCCTTCTGAAGATGTGCCAACCGGGCCTTTGGCAGCAAAAATCATCCAAACCTTCGGCAGTTTTGAGCTATTTAAAGCAGCCTTTACCAAAGCAGCTTTATCAGTTTTTGGCTCTGGCTATGCATGGCTGGTACTGGATAATAACCGTTTATCCATTATTACAACCGCTAACCAGAATACTCCTTTTGAACTTTGTATGTATCCGATTCTTACCATTGATGTCTGGGAACATGCCTATTATTTAAAGCACTACAATCTGCGTAAAAACTATATAGAGAACTGGTTTAAGGTAGTGAACTGGACACAGGCAAAGAAAAACTATCTTGCTGCCGCAACATAGTATTCTTGTTTGACACCTGCTTTTTTCAACACTATAATATAGATATTTATATCGTACTTTAAGGAGAAATTTATGGCAAACATCATTGAAATAACAGATTTTTTAGCACCGGAATTGGATATCTATGCAAGACTTACAGAAAATCAGTTAATTAATCGGCATGAACCGGAAAAAGGATTATTTATTGCAGAAAGTCCTAAGGTTATTGAACGAGCACTAGATGCTAAATACATTCCTGTTTCAATTTTAGTTGAAAGAAAACATATCCTCGGTGAGGCTTCGAACATCATCCGCCGCTGCGGCGATATTCCGGTTTTTACCGCCGAATTTGATGTACTTACACAGCTTACCGGATTTGCACTTACCCGCGGTATGCTGTGTGCTATGCGCCGTCCTAAATTACCATCTGTAGAAGAAGTCTGTAGAAATGCCCGCCGAATTGCCGTATTGGAAAATGTAGTCAACCCTACAAATATCGGTGCTATTTTCCGTTCCGCGGCTGCTTTAAATATGGATGCTGTATTACTTACTCCTGCCTGCAGCAATCCTCTTTACCGCCGTGCAATCAGAGTCAGCATGGGAACTGTTTTTCAAATTCCCTGGACTTATATTGATGATATTTCTTTTTTACATAAAATGGGATTTAAAACTGCTGCGATGGCATTAAGTGATAATGCCGTAAACATAGATAATCCCCAGCTTATGGCAGAAGAAAAACTTGCCATTATACTGGGGACTGAAGGGGATGGATTGGCTTCCTCTACAATTACAGACTGTGATTATACCGTATGCATTCCGATGTCACATGGTGTAGATTCTTTAAATGTTGCTGCTGCCTCTGCTGTTGCATTCTGGCAGCTCGGAAAATAATTTTTCTTATTCTGTTACTTCTTTGCTGCTGTCTTTTAAACCTACGCACATAGGAACAAGGCAAAGAAGTAACACAATACCTACGATTCCAACGATAATTCCCTGAATCATCATTCCTTCAAATGCCATTACCATACACATTCCAACACCAAATACCAATGCCGAAAAAATACCATAAATTACTTTTCCTACAGTTTTTGCATTTAATTTTACTGCCTGTTTTCCAGACATCTTGCGATATACCATCCAAGTGATTAATAATTCAACCGCTCCTATTGCACCTACTACAACACCTGAATTAAACATATTCCACTCAGAAACTAAGCACATACACATTCCCAATGAAAATAACATCCCTCCAACAACACTCATCACTAAAGTAATAAAATTTTTCTTCTCCATTTTTCAAATCTCCTTTTTCTTTGGCTTTGTTTTATTTGTTGAGTGTATGATATCTTTCTATTGTTTGAGAAATGTTCGGGAAATGTTTACGAAATGTTAAAAGTTACACATTCAAAACTCTTCCTGTATCGTTCGATTTTTACAATCTTCTAATGCTTCTTTTATGGATTTGTTTAAGTATATTACCTTAAGTAATTCCACTGAATATCCGTCTACCATCTTTAAAGGTATGACAATACTTCTCTCAAATGTACTTAGGGATGGCATTTTTCCGAAGCACTCCACCGGATATTTATAACGGATTTCTCCTTTATCATAATCCAATTCAAAATTGCCGAAAATCAATCCATGATTTGCCCTGCAAATAAATTCTGCCGCTTTATGCATTGCTTGTGCATCGCTTGCATCCACACCAATTGGCATAATAGCATATACAATAAAATCACTCTCTGTAATATATAGAAAATAATCTATTTTTTTTATTGCATTTTCTGATAAGGACACATAAAAATAAAACAACCCGTATTCTTCTGAAAAAGTATACGATAACTCCTTTTTCTGCATGTAATCTTCTAATACATCTTTGACCTGCATTGCGTATTCATTTTCTTTAGCCATAATTGCTTCCTCCATTTTAAAATGTTTTTTGCTTACACTTATAAAATGGAATAAAAATACTCTGCATTTTGTTTTTTTGAAAATTTATAATTTTAAATAATCCTTATATGCCCCAATGGAATGCACTATATTTCTAATGGTATATGTAAATACAGGACTCGAAGCAACAGATGAATTGCTGGCATAATTTTCATTTATAATTTCACGAATAACCTCTGGCTCTATTCTGTAGTATTCCTTTCTAAGCTCATTATTTAACATAAAATAAACTCGAACTGCATCCCACTTATCCGTTTCAAGCAGCTTTTCTAAATTATTTTCAGGTATTGCTTTAAGTTTAACATACATTTTATTGATATATGCTTTCTTAATTACATCCATATCGATTTTTACAGATTTTGTTTTTCCATCTGCGCCAAACAAAAAATCCTTCATAGCATTTTTGTATCTGTTTTTAGCCGTACCTTTATCCTTTCGCATAGATGTAACTTTATCATATACAGCCTTTCCATACTCACTAAATCCACTCTCTTCTCCATTTAAGATAGCAATAAAATACTGATCCCATGCATTTTCACTATCTAAATTACTATATCCGGATTTCGAAAGTATCTCATTCATAAGAGACATATCTATCTCTTCCTCTCCTATAAGCTTATCAATACCAAGCAAAAACATAATAAATGTATTTCGCTTTATATCGCTTTTTCCTTCAATAATCTCCTCTAAAGATCCGCTGCTAGGTTCAATTTCTTTTATTTCATATGCATCAAGAAATATATCTTTATAGGCTCCACGCAAAGAAAATTTATCCTTTCTTTCCATGCAAAAATCTATATATTTGATAAACCATTTCACAACATAATATCTGGTCTTTTCAGCTCTAAATGTCAAATCCTTGACAAACTTATCCGCTGCTGTATTAATCATGGAAATGACACTTTTATACAGTTCTTCTCTGGATGAGTAATGCTCTATTTTCAACAATTTATTTGCACTCTCAGAAATATGATATTTCATGGCATCGGTAATTGTTTCTGTAACATACTGCATTTCTCCATCTTTTTTAGCTTTGGAATTGTCATCCAGATAAAGCTTAAGACATGCTCTGTAATCCGCAAGTGTTTCTTTATTTGCTGCTGGAAATACATAATCAGCATCATCCCTCTTGTCTATAATAGCATTTGCAATCTGAATATAATGCAAATCACATTCTAACTTAATAAACTGCTCGTACTCTTTAAGACTTAATGCCTCCTGCTTAGTTTCTGTAAGCATATCATTTAATTTCAGGCAGCAATACAAACCCAGTTCATCAAAATTTCGAGGATATACTTCTCTATATCCAGCCATTTTCAACTTGGCATTTGTCGCTTCTAATCCCGCTTTTTTCTCTAATGCCTCTTTCATCATTTTATATCTGCTTTGTAAATCCTTAGGATTAGCTTTTTCTCTACTTCCGCTAATCTCCAACTTATCCAACCAGTTATTAATACCACCTAAGCTGTTTTTTAAATTTTGCGGTCCTATTTTTCTGACAGCCTTTTCAAAAATCAAATTAATGGTATCCTTTTTTGCCGTAAACTCCAAGTGATTCTCTTTTTTTATGACCTTTTGATAAAGTGTATTTTCTTCAACATTTTCCATATCAGAAATAAGCTGCATAACAATTGCATAGGTATTCTCTACACCAATCTTTAAATCAGCATCGCTTGTATTGGAAATTTTACTGGAAATAACAAACTTTTCTACAGCATCTAAATTTGCATTATCCATACACATTTTGAGATTCTGTATATACAGTTTATCTTCCGTAGTAATCATCTGATCCTTATCTGAAACGATATCCCAAATCGTAGCTGTACCTTCTGCATCTTGTGTTTGTTCTCCTGAAATCGGACTCATGTATTTTTCATATTCTTTTAATTTCTGAATACCTTCAATGGAGATGTTCAGATTAGAAGCAGCCTCCTCATCAGAAGGTTCATATCCATGTGTCATTACAAAATTTTCACACATCCGTTTATATTTATATAATACAACCTGCGTATGATGCGGTATTTTAATTACACCGCTATTTTGCTCTTGATAATTTTTTACCACTGCACTTTTTATCCATTTAACTGCATAAGTACTAAATCTATATCCTTTGGTATAATCAAACTTATCCACTGCATTCATTAATGCCATGTTACCTTCTTGAATAAGATCCATCACTTGTACACTCGCTTTTCTGTATTTCATAGCTATATATACAACCAGCCGAAGATTTGCATTAATGAATATGTTTTTTGCCTCCACATCCCCTTTTTCAATTCTTTTCGCAAGCGCAATCTCTGTTTCACTATCTAGCAGTGGATATCTTTGAATTTCCCGAAGATACAACTTACAAGAATCATCCATATTGGCATCCACAACCTTATCAAAATCCTTATACTCCTCTTCCATGTAGTAATCCATCGTAAAAATCCCTCCCTACTTTAAATTTCCTTTGGATTATACCATAATAAACGCATTTTTTATACTCTATGCTTATAATTTTACGCATAACAAAAGCACATGTTGCCATGTGCTTTTGTCATCATGATTCATGCAGCTTTATAATCCAAGCTCCTGCTTTAACTTAGCAATTTCTTCCTCTACCTTTACGCCGGTCACCTCAGGCAATGTATACTTCGCTTTCAATTCTCCAACCTCATCCTTCTGTGAATTTAATTCAGCCATTGCTTCCGCTGCATCTAATCGTCTGTTTGTTTTATTCTCCCATTTATCGAATGCAGACATTGAACCCGTAATACTATATGTATTGCTGGTCATTTTGTTGAAATGCTCCTGTGATTTTGCAATAGCATTTTTTGCTTTTATCAAATCTCGTCGTTCATTCAAAATAGAAATGTCTGCACTTATCTTATCATGCATCTGTCGCATCTGCTCTGCATTTGCCTTCGCCGCTTCGCAGCACTTCTCCAAACTTTGTATTTTTACTTTTAACTCTTCTTTTTTACAAATCAACTTGCGGGCATCCTCTTCATTGCCTGCAAGCAATGCTTTTTTTGCAATTTCTTCTAAGCTTTCTGCTTCTTCCATGCATGCATGTAACTTGCGCTCTGCTACCCTTGCATTTGCCATGACTTCTGCAGTCTCAGCTTTGACCTTTGCCAAATCTCTTTCTAATCTTCGCATAGTCTGGTCTGCCATTTTGCCCGGATCCTCGCATAAATCCAACAACGCATTCACATTGGCCGACATAATCTCACTAAATCTCTTTACAATACTCATATTTTTTTCTCCTCTACATTTCATTTAATTTTTTCAAACTCTTTGTAAAATCAACAATTTTATCTACACTTACGGTTCTCTTGTTTGAATTTGTAACTTCATTAATAAAGTCTGCTGTTCGATTCAATATTTCCTGATTCACCTTTAGATATTCTAATATGTATTTGTAGTCCTCTTCATTCATAGACCCTTTTGCCTTCACCACTTTTATTCTTGAATATACTTTACCTGTAGATGTCCCAAAAGAATCTTCAGCCATTTTTAGCAATTCTTTATACTCTGGGAATGCAAATGTATAAAAATTGACCATACTAATCTCCTCTAGTGCTTTGTATAACCTTCTAAAGGACGCAATCTGATGCTTTGCCTTGTCTACTAATTTATTCACATGTACATTTTCCACATAGCATTGGTCTAATAACTCTAAATAATCGCCTGCCGCGTAGGGTCCTGTCTCACCTAATAAAATTGCTATGCCAACAGGAATAGCTACAAATAATGCTGTAAGGACTATTGGTGCACCAATATATATCATGAATACCGAAATCAAACAGCAGCTTGTAACGGTTACCATCAAATATTTCATTCCAGTGAACCCCCTTTTAATAGAGCCATGCTTCGTCCATACCCAAGCAACCAGTTCCGACAATCTTTATCATCATATCTTCGACACCTGTAACATCTACTGTATATGCCACTGTTTTAGAACCTTTTTTAAGACCCGGAGATTTTGCAATCAATGTTCGCGTTTCTTTTTCGGAGTCGTAACTGTAAAACTCTAAGTAGGTTTCTGCTTCTTCATCCTTTGTAGACTCTGTAAGGTACATTTCCGGAATATCCAAGGTAGTGTATTTTCCATCTAATGCACATACCAATGTATTGTATCGTTCATCCGCTTCGTCACTCAATACTAGTATACCGGTAAATACATAAGAATTATCATGCGTATTTCCCCGATTATCTTCCATACCCGACCAGTAACTTGCAAAATCTTTCCATTCATTAATAATCGCCGGTGTATCGAATAAACTTACTTTTCCATTATCTGTTACATCCGCCTCTTCATAGACAGGCTGTTCTTTTTCGAAATATTCCTCTTCATCGTCATTTGCATATGAATTTTCTTCATTTAAATTCACATTTGCTGCACTTACTGGTGTATTATCTTTTTTAGCTTTATTCTTGACTCCTGTAAGGAGCATTGCAACACCAATCCAAACTACCACTACTATAAGTATCATTTTTTTTACTCGCATATTTTTTTCCTCCTAAATGCATTTTTCTTTTAAGACTTCGTAGAATCGTCTGATTTTCAAACTGTATTACCACATCCCCCTTTCCTTTTAACAACTTCTATTTGTCTTATACTTATATAGTGATATAAAAAAGTGATGTATTTTGTTTTTTTAGAAAAAAAATTAGACCGCAGATTTCTCCACGATCTAATCCTATCCTAGTCAATCTTTTATTTTGCTATTATTTATATCTCTTTCGAAAGCAATCGATACAACAACTGCTCTCTATTATTTATAAACATTTCCGTTACCTGATAGCTATCCGTTTCTTCATATTTGCAAGTATGTATATAACTATCATCAAATGTCAATATCTGTGCATCCGGTATTCCCAATAAAATCGGTGAATGCGTAGCTATGATAAACTGCGACCCATTTTTCACACATTCATAGATTTCCATCAAGAGGGTCAACTGCCTTTGCGGTGACAATGCAGCTTCCGGCTCATCAAATATGTATATCCCATTCGGCTTTAACTGACTTTGTGCAATAGCCAAAAAACCTTCTCCATGAGACTTCTCATGATATTTTTGCGACGGATGTGTAATGTCTGCATACTCTTCTTCCTTTGTGGCAACATTATAAAAGCTTTCTGCTCTTAAAAAATACCCCCAATTCGCTTTCCGATAGCCTTTAGAAATCCGCATGGCTTCACATAAATCGGAATGGGAATCATATGTCGAAAAACTATAATTCTTTGTCCCACCTTCCGGATTAAAACCATAGGATATGGCTATGGCTTCTAAAAGCGTAGATTTTCCGCTTCCGTTTTCACCTACAAAAAAGGTAATCGGTTTTTCAAACTCTAACTTTTCTAAATTTTTTATTGCTTTGATATTTCGTAAGTAACTGTAACTGGCTATCTTGCTCCAGTCGATGGATATACTTTGGATAAATTGGTTGTTCATAGTTATTTTCCTTAATACCATACATTACTCAAAATATCATTTAAGTTCTTTAGGCTTTATATTTCTTAATTCATCGACAAACGGCATAATTTTTATCCTCCTCTATCTTTTAATATTCACACATACTATATAATCGGTACACCATCTATATCATACACTATACCATTTTTGTTTTCTGACAGTTCCTGCAATACATTTAATACTCTCTTAAATTCCTCATCTGTAACTCCCATCGTAGAAGGATTTCCATTTTCATCTCTTTCGATGCGTGTAGCATATACATGCGTATTCCCTTCACTATCCTTCTTTTCTTTTGGATCACGATATATCACATATTCCTGTTTCGTATCTTTAAATTCAAAAGCAACTACTACCTCGTATTCTGTAACACTGCCATCAGCTCCAACTACGCTCATTTTCTTACGCTGATATTCTTCTGGTTCATTTTCCATAGCAACCTTATCATCCGATTTTCCCAATGTCATTATAACCTCTTGCACACGCTCCCATTCCTCGTCGGGAACATCTTCTAAAATAACTTCTCCCCCTTCTTGTTCTCTCATTAAACTAACCAAAAGTTCTGAATTCCCCTCTCCATCCATAGGTGCCATAGGGTCTTCATAAACTACATATTCATTTTGTGTATCTTTAAACTTAAATGCTACCACCGCTTTGTATTCCACTTCACCCCCATCCTCATATAATACCTTCAATTTCAGATGTTCGTCGATTCGCTCAAACTCCATCTGTTTTTCATATTTATCCTCAATCTGCTTTTTTTCGTAGGAAGCATATAAGTGCTTATATAATTCCTGCATAGATTTATAACGATTTTCCGGCAGTAAAGCCAATCCATATATAAGTGCTTTTTCTATATCAGTATCTATTTCAATACCTAATTCACTCGGTTTTGTTACACTTTCTTTTTTCTCTCTTAATTCTATATAAGACCGTGCATCCGCACCTTTTACCTCCACACCGGTTATCATTCTATATATTGTTGCACAAAATGCATACACATCTACTGCCGGTGTTAAAGGGTCATTTGTACACATTTCTAATGGACTATAATTTATAGATAATATTCCTGTAAGGTTTGATGTAAATTCACGATAATATTTCGAACAGCCAAAATCAATCAAAACTGCACCTTTATCAGAAAGCATGATATTAGAGGGTTTAATATCTCTATGTATCATCGTTGCTAACTCGTGATTCTTGTTCGTATGTACATCTATAAGTGCCTTTGCTATTGGCTGCATAATTTTTAATGCATCATAAACAGATACTTTGCCCATTTTATCCAAATACTGCCTCAGTGTGATTCCCTCAATAAAATCGATAATCAAATATGCTGTATTGTTCTGCTCAACTACATCATGTACGGACACAATATTTTCCTGCCGAAATCTAGCAAGCATCTGTCCCTCCCGCACAAACTGGCAAATGACCTTTTCTTTGGCTTCACAATCTAATAAAACCTCTTTACCAGAAGCAGCTCTGCTTGCAGCCTTTAAAGGAAAGCACTCCTTTACAACCACTTTCCTCTCAAGCTTAAAATCAAATCCTATGTAGGTAATACCAAAACCGCCTTGTCCTAAAACACTGCCTACAAGGTATCTGGCATTTTGCATATTATCATACAAAACAGTTCCCTTCTTTAGGGTATGCGCAGGATTTTCACTGTTTTTCACAGTGTTCTCACAAGTACATACCGCTTTCAATTCCATACAATTTAAACATCTCTCCATAAAAACCCCCTATTCTTCCTTTACCCTTGCCAACCAAAGACTTCTTTTGCATTCCTTAAAGTAACCTTTGCGACCTCATCCCTTGAAACATTCTTCAATTCTGCTATTACATCGCATATAACCGGCAAATTTAATGGTGAATTGACTTTTCCCTTACATCCTTCCGGTTTTAAGTAAGGTGCATCTGTTTCTAATACAATAGACTCCAAGGAGAGCTGTTTCACTGTCTCCCGTAAAATCTGCGCCATCTCATCCGTATGACTTACTCTGCCGCCTATTCCTATTTTAAACCCTAATGCTTCATATTGTAACGCCAGCTCTATATCTCCTACAAAGCAATGTATGACTCCTGAAATCTGCTTTGACAAAGCATGCTGATATTCCTGTAATATACTTATTACCTGATGATGTGCCTGTCGTACATGAATAATCAGCGGTAATTTGTACTGTATTGCAAATTCAATCTGCTTTCGAAACCACACTTCCTGTCTTTTTTGCTGCTCTAAATCCTCACAGCGATAGAAGTCCAAACCGGTTTCTCCAATCGCAATTGTAGGTTTTGTCTCAATTACATTACGCAGTTTCTGCTCATAGGTCTTATCAAGGATTTCTTCCCAATGAATCTGATTCGGATGTACCCCTGCTGCATAGGAAAATAGTTCTCCATAATCAGCAAGCATATCTCGTATCTCAAAATTCGAATCAAAGGAAATAGGAACTTCTATGATTTTGCTAACCTTAGTTTCCTTTAATTGGGATACGATTCTTTCTGTTTTATTCTTTAAAAGCTTATGATGAAAATGTGCATGCGTATCGTAAAACATATTTTAATTCTGCTCCAATAAATATCCAAATATATGCATACCAAGCTTCAATACATTATGCCGCAGCAAATTGTTCTTTACAGCGACATAATCATCGCGAATTACCCGCTCTACCAAAGCTTTGGTTTCTTCTATATCTAATTCCACAGGATCTTTCTGTTCTAAGGATTCATATCTCTTTGCCATTTCTTCGTCAATTTCTCCATCATTGGCAACTACTACATCTATCTTACGCTTTCCAAGATATTGATTTAATAATTTGATATGATCTGATACTTTGAATTCTTCGGTTTCTCCGGGCTGCGTTACCATATTGCAGACATACATAATTTTGCCATTACTTCTGTCAATTGCATCTAATATCTCATCACAAATCAGATTTGGAATGATACTGGTAAAAACACTTCCCATACTAAGCAGTATCAAATCAGCTTCTTCTAATGCTTTTATCGCTTCTTTTGTTGGCACCGGATTATCCTTATAAAAAACACGCTTAATGCTATTACGATTTTGCGTAATATGATGTTCCCCTTCTATGATACTTCCATCTGTCATTTCACCCATCAAAACTACATTATCCTCTGTCAATGGGACTACTTTTCCCTTTAAGTTAAAGACTTTGCTTAAAGCCTCAATTCCATCGGATAAATTTCCCGTAATTTCAGAAGATGCTGTCAACAACAGATTTCCCACTGTATGCCCATCTAAATCACTTGTTGTATGAAAACGATAATTAAACAGCTTCATTACTAAAGGTTCTGTTTCTGATAAAGCTACTAAAACTCTTCGAATATCTCCAACAGCAGGAATATTAAACTCCTCTCTTAACACCCCTGTACTGCTGCCATCATCGCATACAGATACAATCGCTGTTATATCCAATGGAAATTCTTTTAATCCACGAAGCAATGTAGAAGAACCCGTTCCTCCACCTAATACCACTACTTTTCTTTTCATAAAATTATGTCTCCTCAACTTCACAAATTTACTATTTATTCATTTATGACCTCAATCTGACAGCTTTTCATCACTTCCAATGCTGCCAAATGCTTCTCCACTGTAACACCTGCACAGCATTTAGCATCTACAACAATATCCATTTCAGGATAATTTGCTTTTAAAAGCATGGCATTAGACACTACACAAATATCTGTACAAAGTCCTATCAAAATAGCCTTTGTATCTGTCTCTGTACAACCCTTTAACAGATTTATCAATTCTGTAGAACCGAAGGTTGGCTTATGAATCGTCTTGTATTCACCCTTTTTATCCAATGCCTCCTGCACCTTAGCATTTAATTCCCAGCCTTTTGTCCCTTTAATGCAATGTGGTATGGGCAGGTACTTTCCTTCACGAGTTTCCATATAATTCTCTAGGTGCGAATCATAGGTTACAATAATTTCTCCATCAAATTCCTGTATTTTAGCTACTACTTTATCTACAATATGAACGGCCTCGCTTGTACCAAGTGCTCCATCTACAAAGTCATTTTGCATATCTATAACCATTAAAATCTCTCTCATATCTAATCCTTTCTTCCCTCTTTAAAATTCCCACTTTAATCCTTCTATACAGTCAGCAATCTCATGTGCATCTGCCAAACGCTGTTTACTTACCGGGGCTAACAGCATTTTTATCAGCGAAACCATTTCACGAATCTGTCCGTCCTTAATTCCAAGCAGTTGTAATTTTTCAGATACTAAACTGTCTATTCGAGCATATTTTCTGGTAGTATTATATGCTTCGCCGGTAATAAATGTATATAAAATCCCTCCAACAGCAAATGCATCCGTAGACTCATTAATGTCCTTCCCTTCTCCATTATATAGCTTTTTTTCTCCGATTACACCAAAAATACTATACAACTCCGGAGCAGAATAACCGATATTCTTTACAATTTCCGGTAACAGATGCAGATTTTTCTTTTCATAAGCAGCCCCATAATCACACAATAGCAAATGGTTATCTGCCTCATCATCCAGTAATAAAACAGACGCCGGCTTTACATCCAAATGCAGATATCCTTGCTCGTGTACTTGATTTAGCACTTCTAATAATCGCTCTATGTATCTTAATAAAATTGCAAGAGTATCTCTATTTGGCTTATTTCTATACATCCAGGATTCTAAGGTTTCCTCTTTCTGTGAATTTAGCTTCATCCATGTAGCATTCACTACATTATTAGGATTTTTCCGAACCGAATTTTCTCTCTCAATCTCTGCTATATTGCCCATATATCCATTGGTATGCGCAAAAATTTTATCATGCAGCATGATTTCTGTCTTTATTCGCTCCTTATATTTTTGATTTAATGTATCTGCCCAAAATGTGTTTACGGAACTGCCGGGAGCTAACAATACACTATTATCAGACAATGCCCGCCGCAAATTCGTATCATAAAATGCATAATATTCTTTATACAATATTTTCTCCGGCTGACTTAGCCCTTTATCGTCTGCTATTTTAAGAGCTTGATATATAATACCCGAAACACTTTTTACCAGTTCTTTCTTAATGATAATTTCACCTGTATCAAAAAGAATACTATGTTCTTTTTCTAATCCCTGTCTGGATTCTTCCATAACTAATGATCCTCTTATTGTATTTGCTCATATCTATTCTAAATTATAGCATAGCAGATGTATTATTTAAACATTACTCTCAGATATTTTTCCCTACTCACCATTCGATTCCCGAAGTTTTCTTTCATACCACTTTTCAATGTCTAAATCATCAGATGTATTCTTATTTTCCTGAATATTTTCCTGTTTTTTTCTCATTATCTCTTGAATCTTCTTCTTTTTTAACTCTCGTACCCTTGTTACGATATCAAAATGTGCTGCATAGGGTTCTAAACGGATTGGTCTCTTTTGCGGAATTTCCCAATCAGAACAATCAAATATTTTGGTATAATCCGGAAGTACTGTGATATATTTTAATCGCCCTTCTATAATAATAAGACATTGTCCCACTTCCATAGCTGCAAGATTTGTTTCTGTGATAACCGGTTCTTCTTTTATCATACCATTGATTTCCACCTCTTTATTACCTACTTTTTTAGACAATTCATGCAGCGTATCCCAGTTTGTACATCGAAAAGCAATAGTAACATCACAATTTGATGTAATTGTCGTAGCTTTTGCTTTGCCATAAATATCCTCTAACTGACTGTAGCTTTGTAATACCAAATGGCATCTGATATTTCTGCTTCTTCCTGCACTTAAAATATGATCAAGGTCTTTAATGGATCCTCCAATATTTCCAAGCTCCTCTAATACTACATTCATTCTTCTGTATAAAGAGCCGCCGCAATCTTCTGTTGCCGTCCGAACAAAATGATTCAAAAGCTGTCCTATCAAAATACCGCATAACCGATCGTAATTGGAATTTTCATCCGGAATACAAATATATATCGCAACCGGCTTTTCTGACATCCCATCAAAATGCTCTATATGCAATTCATCCTCACCAAGCATACTTGCCAGTGCTTCACTTTTAGTAAACATACTTAACCCTCTTAAAAGAACAGACTTTATGCTTAATCGAGTCTCATTTGGAGCTTCTACAAATGTTGACAAAAGCTTAGAAGCAATCGCATCTCTTCCCATAAGCAGACAAAACTCTTTTAAATAGGTGCTTGAACAAAATACCTCATCACCATCCACTAACAAGCGGTATACAGAATCCATTGTCACCTCCTCTTTCCTTGCATAATTCAAAAGTATTAATACCAACCCTTGAAACACATCTTTGGCTGCATTCTGCCAAAATGGATCTTCTGCACTTGTCACAGTAAACAATGCACTGCTTAGCTCATCTAACATATCCACTCCTATCTGCTTTTTTTCAGGGTCACCTGATGTATAAAATTTACGAATAACCTCCAACGGATTCCATCGTCTAGAGCGAAACAAATTTCTGAAATTTATTACATATGCATCATGTGTTCTTTCTGCATAACAGATGGTTTTCTGATAAATTTCTCCTTTCGGATCACTGACAATAAAGCTCTCTTTCTTCTGGCAAAAATCCAGAATCATCGGAATAATAACCCTTCTGGATTTCCCTGTTCCGGGAACACCTAAGATACAGGTATTACCTTCTTTTGCAAACGCGTAATTACGATTTTTATCTACAAAGCAAATAGGTCCTGCCGTCTGCCCATTCATACTCTTTTCTAATTCAGCGATAATCTCTTCTCTTTCACTAAATCTTTCACCTCTTGCCATAAAAAATACCTTCTTTCTCTTTTTCTAAAAAAGCCTGTTCTATGCTTTCATATGAAATAACAGGTACAAATCCTGTATAATCGGCAAATTCAACTATCTTATCTGCAACATAAATTGCTTTGTATGCCATGCCTATTTCATTTTCTTTCATAATTTGCACTAATTCTTTTAATACTTTTCTCTCTTCTTTCACCTCGATACCACGACTTTTCACTGAATTCAGTGCAATTCCCGCTAATTCCAAATTTGTATATGGTGTATTATCTATAAACTCTAAATTGTATAAATTCTCCTTTAAATTTTTTATCAATTTCTGACTATTTTTTGATGTAACTTCTCTTAGAAAAAATATACAAACAGCATGCTTAGAAATATCTGCTATTAAATCTAAAAAAATGTGCATCTGAATCTCATCCAAATATAAGGTCATTTCACTGATATCAAAACAAACAACGCCCTCAAAATGATTTTTATATACGGCATATCCTAAAATCTCATAGGAAATTTTTTTCAACTGTTCTATAGAACCATCGATAGTATAGAGTAAAACTCGCTCAAATCCACTGCTAAAATCCAGTATTTCATTATTATAAAAACAATTTGCAATATAACGGCTTACAGCACCTTGTCCATTGCCTTTTGGCAGTTCCATAATGATATGCGGAAGCTTCTTTCCACCTAAGCGATAGACTTCTGCCTTTTCGCAAATCTTTGCAATTCTCTTTTTTAAATTTCTTAATCCTATAAGCTTTTCATCCATCGTATTTTTCACCTTCTTTTTATTCCGGAAAGCCTACATAGTCAATCAAGCCATAATTTTTAGCCGATTCTGCATCTAACCAATAATCTCTTTCCATATCTAAAGTAATCTGTGCAAATGATTTTTTCGTTTTTTCAGCTAATACTCCTGCCAATTTTTTCTTTAAAATAGTAATATGTTCTGCAACCAGTGAAATATCCGTTGCCTGTCCGCTAACTCCCCCAAATGGCTGATGAATCATCACTTCACAGGATGATGTTGCATATCTTTTACCTCTTTTACCCGAAGCTAATAAAAATGCTCCCATGCTTGCGGCTACACCAATTCCAACGGTTACAACATCGCTTTCCAAGTACTGTATACAATCGTAAATAGCAAGCCCTGCACTAACCGAACCACCCGGACTATTAATATACAGATAAATATCCTTTTGTCCTCTTGCATCCAGATACTGAAGTTTTTGAATCACACACTGCGCAACACTGTCATTGATTTCTCCTGTAATCCAAATTTGTCTTTTTTTATCGAAATAATAATCTGTTAAAAGAATTCTATGATCTTTTCCGTTTGTATTTGTCATCACACTTGGCATTTGCATAAATTAGAAGCGCCTCCTTTTCGTTTAATGCTTTCTACTTATATCATTAATCAAAAAGGTATTAGATTTTGTTTTTTTACAAAATTTTTTGTAAAAAAAATCTCATCATTACCTGCAAACATTACAGGTAATGATGAGATTATTTCGTACTTCATATTCTCATTCTTATAAATCTTAGGCAATCTCTTCAGAATTGCGTTTGATATCTGTTACAACATCCATAATACGCTTTGCCATCCCCATATCATCTTTAAATAATAATGTAATACTCCCTACTGAACGGAAAGGTTCTTCCATCAAAACTTTATTATCATCAATGTTTCCATTAGCAACTATATAATCTACAATAAGATTTACAAAACGAATTTGATTAACATTCAAACATTCTTCTGTAAGAAATTCACTAAATGCTTCATTTACAGCATTTCTATCAACTCCGACTATTCTACGAACCAATCGCCCTATCGGTGTATCACCATATTCTTTTTCGTAGTCTGTCTTAGAACCTAATTCCTCCCACAAAAGTTTTTCTAACGCATTCAAATCACTTTCTGATAATCGCTTGTTGTTTCGCAACTTATATACAGACAAATTATTGCTATGCTCTTTCAAATAAAACTCTACTTTCTTACGATAATTTTTTAAATCGTTGGAATTATAAATTGGCGTTCCTTCTGCAACATCAATAATTGTATCAGAAAAATCTGTATAATATATTGTTCTTCTAATTTTATCCAGATACTGTAACAAATCCCTCATCGCCAATCGTACAGTTTCCAATTCCAAAATATTTATATCATCCCAAAACTCCTGCATTTGCACACTTTCAATAACAGACCTCTGTGCCTCTACTTGTGGAATCGAATATTTCGCTGACAACAACTCTGCCGTCTGCACTACAATACGAATTGGAGTCTGCACATTTTTACTTTGTAAGCAGCCTAAAACAATACTGTACACAAGATAATCAAATCTTCTGACAAGTTCATCTTCTTTCTTTGGTCTTATTAACGGGGAAATATGTTCCTTAATATCAGCAATCTCTGCCGTTTCCAAATTATTCCATGCAGATAAATTACGGAACAATTCAACATATCTTAAATGTCTTTTCACCATGAAGCTCTTGTCATTCAACTCAATTACTGCATGATGCAATTCATCAACTAAATCGGTACGATAAGACACATATGTCTCATCTGCAATATATACTGGCGCTTGTAATTCCCTACATATCATAGATTTAATATTATAAATCTTCTCTGAAAGTGTTTCCTGAATACCATTCTCACTGCCATTTTTATTCACTCTAAAATATTCAAAGTTATTACAAAAATCAAATATCAAGAATTTTTCCTTATCAATACCCTCTCCCAACAAATCAGAACAGAGCCTTGTTCCTCTTCCTATCATCTGCCAAAATTTAGCATAACTTCTTACCTTTTTAAAGAACACTAAATTCAATATTTCCGGAATATCAATACCTGTATCAAGCATATCTACTGATACAGCAATCTGCGGCATCTTATTTTTTGTACTAAAATCATCAATTAATGAATCACAGTATTTAATACTGTAATCAATCTGTTTGATAAAATCTCCACCATATTCCGGAAACAGTACATAAAATCGCTCTACAATAGCCTGCGCATGCAAACTATTCTTTGCAAAAATAATTGTCTTTCCAAGCTTATCTCCACCCTCGATTTTCAATCCCTTTTCCATGAGTTCTTTTAACACCTTATCAATAGTGTCTTTATTAAAAAGCCATGTATTAATTGCAGAACTAGAAATATCATCCGCTATCATATCGTCATTCTCGAAGGTTTCTTCAAACTCTTCCTTTTCTTCTTCTGATAAGTCATTATAATGAATACCATCTTCCATTATTTTTGTTTTGTATTCTAAAGTCGAATAATTAACAAGATATCCTTCTTCTACAGCCTTCTCTAGTTCATATGCAAAAGTCGGAACACCTCTCTCAAGATCAAATACACCATATGTATTTTTATCAATTTCATTTTTAGGTGTTGCAGTCATTCCTAAAAGCATTGCATCAAAATATTCAAAAATTTCCTGATACTTTCTATAGATAGAACGATGCACCTCGTCACAAATAATAAGATCAAAATGAGCTGGTGAAAACAATCTTTCTCCATACTTGTTCTTCTTTTCGTCTATGGCATTCATCATTGTCGGATAAGTAGAAAATATCATTCTTGAACTTTCCGGATCATCCTTACTGTCGCACAGATTACAACACGATAAATCTTCAAGCAGACTTGTATAATTATTCTTTGCCTGTTTTACTAATGCTGTTCTATCCGCTAAAAATAAAATGTTCTTCACATAATTGTGTTTTCTTAAAACATCTACAATACTAATACTAACTCTGGTCTTTCCTGAGCCAGTTGCCTGAACAATAAGCATTTTTCTTTGCTTTTTCGTTACTGCATCGCATACAGCTGTAATAGCTTCCTTTTGATATGGTCTATTTGTAATTCTATCACTAATAATTATATTTTCTAGCGGAATTCGTTGCTTGCGTCTATCTACCTCTAATTGAAGTTCTTCTTGTGTAAAGAATCCCGATACTTCTCGTCTTGGATAACCACAAACATCATTTGTATAGTAAAACTCAAAACCATTAGTAGTAAAAATAAGTGGTCTCTGACCATACTTATTTTGCAAACAATCCGCATACAATTTTGCCTGTTGACTACCTACAATTGTATCCACCGATGCTTTTTTAGCTTCAACTACTGCTAACGGAAGATTATCCTTTCCCCACAATACATAATCGACATACCCTATTCCTGCAGCATTTGGCATACCTGTTACAGGCTCTTCAATTGTACAATTCCTACCTATTACCCATCCTGCCTCTTGCAATTCAAGATCAATATACTTCTTTCTGGTTTCACTTTCACTAATGGTATCAATATGAAATTCTCTTGTTTGATTATGAAGTTTTCTCTCTTCAGCCATCTGTTTACGAAGTTCTTCATTTTCTTGTAATATCTGGGTAAGTTTTTTATCCTTACTACTTAAACTATCATAAAGAGCTTTTAGTTCTTCTGGCTTAACTCGTTTTTCTTCTCCTGAGGCAAGTAATGACTCATCAAAGATTCTTTCTTCATATTCTTTTGAATAGGAATAATCAATCCAATCACAAAACTCGAATAAATCTCTAAGTGCAATAACAGCTTCATCTCGCTTAATATTACTATTTGTATGAACAGCTACATTTCCTAAATGAATCGTATATTTAAGCATAGGAAATAATCGTGGCTCAATGATACCACGAAATGTACTCTCATGTATCAAACTTGAAACATTATCTCGATAAGGAAGTTCTAACTCTGCATCGTAGGAAAATACAAATCTTACGGCTAATTCCAATGCTCTTCGTGATAATATTGCACAGGTTGCTGGCGATATTGCAATACTCTTTTCTGCCTCAACTGCTTGAGCAGCAAAATCTGCATATTCTTCTTTACTTAATAGGTAATCAAAATTAGTTTCCAAATCAGTTCACCCCTTTTGTATATTTAATTATATTATAATTCTCTTTATCTCAGATTTCAATTTGTCGGCTTGGGTTACAAAATCCGAAAATTGTTTTTGCAGCACATACGGAGCATCAATTATCTTCATGCGTTTGATTACACCTTGCGAAATGTTTGGTTGTGCTCCGCCTGCACATTGACTAAT
>JAGALK010000004.1 GCA_017625255.1 Lachnospiraceae bacterium | reverse complement strand
TTTTTTGCATAAAAAATGCAACATTTCTTATACGAATGTTGCATTTTGTTTACATACTATATATCGACTACTTAATTCAAAACTTTAGTGTTATTTTCAAATTTTTATAAATTTATTTTCATATAAATAGCATCACGCTCATCCTGCGTAATACCTAAATACCGTTTTGTAATCCTGTAGGAAGAATGATTGTAAATATCCATCAATAATGCCGGTGGTGTTCCCTGCTTCCATGCATGATATCCAAATGTTTTCCGCAAAGAATGACAACTGATATTTGGCTCATTTATCGTCATTTCCGCTGCTTTTCGTATAATTCGATATGCCTGTGTCCGATTCAAGGGCACATCAAAATTGGTGTTTTTTGTAAATATATAATGCTCTGATTTTGGATTCCGTTCTTTCTTATATAAAAACAACGCATCCTTGACATGTGCATTTAATGGAATTCGGTTTTGTTTTCCTGTTTTTTTCTCCTGTACACATATATGCATACAAAAGCTGTCATTTTCAAAATCATACACATCCTGCCATTTTAAATCCAGTATATCGCTAATCCTCAAGGCAGTGTTCAATCCTAACACAATTAATGCATAGTTTCTTGAATTGACCTGTTCTTTTCTGTAATACTCTGTAAATTTGTTTAAATCTTGCTTGTTTCGAATCGGCTGTGTTGTTCCCATGTTTTCCTCCCTGTTCTAATTATACTTTTACAGCATAACTATTCAGTATCTTCATAATTATATTGCCAAAATCCATTTTCGACCTGTACTGAACAGTTACTTTACAACAATAGTATAAGAATTGTTGCAAATAATTACTAGGAATGTAAAAACAAGGAGGTTCTTTATGCTAAAGCTCACACTAAGCCCCGGTGAATTCATTGATATCGGCAATGATATCAAAGTAATTTTTTCCGGTGGTTCTGCTAACAACATCCATCTTTTAATTGATGCCCCGCGGGAAATAAAGATTGCCAGAAGCTCTGCCGGGAAAGGAAAAAAAGTCTCTCCATATTATAAGGAAAGACCAATTTCTCCAGAAGCACAAAGAGAAATCACAAATATTATTATGCGGGAGAAAAGCAAATTACAGTCTTAGGGATAATAATATCAGACTAACCTAGGGGTCTGATTTTATTATAAATAAACTTTTCGGTATATACCGAAACCATTTATCTACAGCAGGAACGGATTCCCGCTGAAAAAATTATTACACACGGAGGTAAACAGTATGGCAATGATCGTACAACACAATTTAACAGCAATGAATGCAAGCAGAATGCTTGGCATTACAACAGGACAGCAGGCAAAATCTTCTGAGAAATTATCTTCCGGTTATAAAATTAACCGCGCAGCAGATGATGCCGCAGGATTATCTATTTCTGAGAAAATGCGTAAACAGATTCGTGGTCTTGACCGCGCTTCTACAAATGCACAGGATGGTGTATCTGCAGTGCAGACAGCAGAAGGTGCATTGACAGAGGTTCACAGCATGTTACAGCGTATGAATGAATTAGCTGTTCAGTCTGCTAATGGAACAAACTCTGAATCTGATCGTGATGCTATACAGGCAGAAGTTGATCAGTTAATCACAGAAATTGACCGTGTTGCAGAAACAACCAAGTTCAATGAGACTTATCTGCTTAAAGGTGATCCGAATAAAACTGAAATTACAAATAAAGTTTACAAAGTTCCACAGATGTCATTAGTTGAAGATGCTATGGCAGAAGGCTCTACTCTTACAGCAGGAACTATGGATAAGGATGGAAAAACTAAATATACCTTTACAAGCGGTTTAAAAGCAGGCTCTACCTGGAATGGAAAAGAAGTTGTTGACGCTGATGCCGGTGCAGGACAGATTACAGTTGCTGATGCCAAAGCACAAGAACTTGCCGCTATAAATAAGGTAATTACCACCTATGCTGACGA
Source organism: Lachnospiraceae bacterium (assembly GCA_017625255.1). Taxonomy (GTDB): domain Bacteria; phylum Bacillota; class Clostridia; order Lachnospirales; family Lachnospiraceae; genus Roseburia_B. The sequence goes on along the minus strand of JAGALK010000004.1, from coordinate 5,997 downwards.
AATGGGAATTACTACTTTAACTTTACAGAATGGAGAAAATGAAGTTGAGTCTAACAGTACAGATTTCAAATACTATGAAGCTCTATCTTTAAGCCTTCATGTAGGTGCAGACTCTGCAGCAGATAACAAAATTGCTCTATCTATTGAATCTATGAGTTCCGGATATTTAGGAATTACAGATTTAAAAGTAAATGGAAAAACACATTTACAGGCAACAGCAGCTATTGATACCATCGCTGATGCTATTGCTAAAGTTTCTGCTCAGCGTTCAGATCTTGGTGCTATCCAGAACCGCTTAGAACACACCATTGACAACTTAGACAATGTAGTTGAAAATACCACAGCAGCAGAATCTCGTATCCGTGATACAGATATGGCTGATGCTATGGTAGAATACTCCAAGAACAACATTCTTGCACAGGCCGGACAGTCTATGCTCGCACAGGCAAATCAGGCTACTCAGGGTGTTCTTTCCTTATTACAGTAAATATTACTGTGATATAAGTACAATGTGGGAGGCGGATAATTTCCGTCTCCCACAATATAATTTCCTATTTCATATCAATCCAACGCATTTCCATCGGATCTAAATCTAATTCATATGCTAATTCACCGTTGATATACAGGTCTGTATGTTTTGCTTCTCTCGCATTATTGATAACAGCAATTTTCTTTGTTTCTTCAAATACAGTAACCTCTGTATCCACATTTGTCACATAGAACTTCTTCATTTCATTTTCCATGCCTGCTGCGTAATAAATCGCACGAAGTAAAATACGACAGTTCTGCGGAGAATATGGCAAGCCTGCAAAATACACGCTATGCCCTTTTCCATAAGTATTTACGACAAGCTGTGAATATTCCTTATCCATACAAAGAATCTGATACTCTTCACCCTGTGCATAAATACGGCTCATACCTTCACCAAAATCTACTTCCCCTTCAATATCCTCTAAAATAAAGTGCTCAGGATTCATTTCATTATATTTATCTGTACTAAGAGAGAAATTCATTTCTCTATCCACACCAAGTACATCACTTAACTGGAAGTAGCGACCTTCAAACTGATAGGCACTCGGCTCACCAACACCGATAAATCCACCGCCATTATCTACAAACCTGCGAATCGCTGTTACAACCTGCTCATCCACCCAGTTCTTATCTCCGCTAAAGGAAGTTCCGGCATCACCGGAATTGATAACAACCTTAATATCGCCCTTATCTAAAATGCCCTCTTTGACCTCATCAAAAGTAATAAATTCAACATCAAATGGCATACCACTTAAACACTCTAAAACTCCTACATAGGAATAAATCTCTCTGTGCCAGATTGCATGATGTACCTGATTTGCCATCCATCGTCTTAAATTGCCCCAGCAGTTTAAGACAGCCACCTTAAATGGTGCCACATAGGACTTTGTTCCCTTCATATTTTCATGGATTGTACGGAATTCACTGACAACATGCTCGATTTCTTTAATGAATCCCGGCCATTCTGCGGCCAGCTTTAAATATCCGCCATATCCGATACGATCTAATGGAGAACGCAAAATGGCTCTTCTGGCTTTTAGCCAGTTCTCCTGTGCTTCCTTAATTGGTGCCCCACCTTCACAGAATACATCAGGGAAGAAATATGGTAAAAGTCTGCCCTCTGTATAGTTTACACCCTTGATATCAGAAATCATTCGTAAGGTAACACCATCTCCAACAGAACCTACTACTGCATCCAAACCAATATTTGCAAAATACTTTCCAAATGGCTCTGTTCCAATCCAATGATCACCTAAGAACATCATAGCTTCTTTTCCATAGGAATGTACAATGTCCACCATTTCTTTTGCCAATTTGCTTACTTCAATCATTTGGAATTCAATATAATCCTTAAATTCCTTGCTCGGTACACGGAACATAGAATTGTGATATCCCTGATCTACAATAAATTCAGGACGGAATTTATACCCTGCCCATTTTTCAAACTGCTCTAAGATATATGGACTTACACTGGCACTATAACCAAACCATTCTACATATTTTTCTCGTTTTTTATCATCAAAGGTCAATGTAAACTGGTGGAAAAATGTTGTAAATCTGACAACATCAATTTCCGGATGTTCCTCACACCAGCGGCTTAACTTTTCTTTTACATATTTCTGAGTCTTTGGCTGACGCACATCAAAGGTTAGCTGATGTGGCGCATCTTTCCAGTCATTTGTAATAAAATTATACATATGTACAGGATCCCATATTAAAAATGCCAGAAAACTTACCGTATACTGATGATATGGAATGGTCTGAATCTCTACCTCTCCGGTATTTTCATCGTATTCCCATTTATCCGTTGGCACAATTTCTCCTGTTGTACGGTCAATAACCTCCCACCAACGCTTCGGGTCATCAATCGTATTGACCTTTAACTGTTCTGTATGAAAACCTTTCATCAATTCAATACGAAGTGTTGTTCCTCGGGCTGTAATACGATCACTAATCAAGTATTCCTGCTGAATTTCTTCCGGGTTTGCCTTGGCCCATTCATTATCTTTTCTGGTTGTATAATAAGTTGCATATTTTTTTGCATCCTGTGAAAGTAATGCTTCCGGCATAGTTGTTCCATCACAATCTCGTAATGCATCTGCACCTAATAATTCCTTTAACCGTATGGTTTCATCCACCATATCCACATCTGTTGGTAAAGTCAATCTACCTTTCTGCTCCATATTTTCCTCCTATTCTGTCGCAAATACCGACATGCTTTTAAGTAATTTTGTCCCCCCAATTTAGGACTCTTTTGTATCTTTAGTATATCGTCATACTCATCCTATTGCAATTTCTTTGTTGCTCTGTTTTTTATACATCTTGCTTTGAAAATATCAACAAATTTCAAAAAGTATGCTATAATTAAGTACACACTTTGCTTTTGGAGGAGTTTGTTATGAGCAACGAAAGTATACAGCTAAATACCGAACAATCCAATCAACCGGAATTTCATCTTCGGTATATTTCCTTTTCCAAATACGAGGGCGACTGGCCAAGTATGCCACATTCCCATCCCTTTACAGAATTATTCTATATCATTCATGGACAAGGCGAATTTTTGGTGGATGATAAAACCATTCAGGTTTCTTCTAATGATTTGATTATTGTTAATCCAAATGTTGAGCATACAGAAAAAACTAAGACAAATGCCCCAATGGAATATATTGTCTTTGGTGTAGACGGGCTAATCTGTACTTTTGATAACACAGAAAATTTTGGACATTATAGCTATTCTTCTGTTCAAAACCGTTTGATTTATCTTTGTCGGCTGATGATGCAGGAATTTTTAGATAAAAAACCAGGGTTTGATGTGATTTGCCAGAATATTTTACAGGTACTTTTTATGTATATTTCAAGGGAACAGCAAATCTCCCTTCACTCTACAGATGCCTTTCTTTTATCAAAAGAATGCGCCATTGCCAAACGATATATGGATACGCACTATTCCAGAAATATCACCCTAGATATTCTTTCAGAGCTGACACACACCAATAAATATTATCTGGCACATTCCTTTACCAACTATATTGGCATATCCCCTATTCGTTATCTTCTGGAAAAAAGAATGCAGATAAGCAGGGATTTACTTTTAAATACAGACCATTCTATTGCTGAAATTGCAGAAAGTACCGGATTTTCATCCCAATCCTACTTTTCACAGCAATTTCGTAAGGAAAATGGTGTCACACCACAAAAATACAGAAAACTACATAAAACCTAAAAACAGCAGAAATGGTTTTTTCCATTTCTGCCGTCTTAATTACTGCTGTGTTGATTTTTCAGTTGTATCCTCGGTTGTTTTATTAGTTGTTTTATCTGTTGTTGTATCGGTTGTAGTATCTGTTGTATCAGTTGTTGTGTCAGCTGCATCGTCAGTGGTATTGTCAACTGTATTGTCATTTACCACATCGTTATCGGTGCCTGTCACATCCTCTACACCATCTTTAATGTCATTTCCGATATCCTCTGCGCCGTCCATGATAGCATCGCCTGTATCCTCTACCGCATTTGCTGCATCATCCACAACACCATTATCTGTTCTGTCTGTTGTAGATTCTGTAGTCAGATCAGTCGCATTGTCTGTTTCATCGTTTGCAGTTGTACCGCAACCGCAGGCTGTTAAAGCGCTTAAGGACATTACCATGATACCGCATAATACTAATTTTTTAAGCATTTTCATAGAAATGAGTCCTCCTTTCCTACTTGCGTGAAATATCACTTGGTATTTCAGAATATAGTGTGCGCATATTTCCTGTTTCTATTCATATTTTAAGATTTCATTTTAGGTTCAAAGATAAGACTAGCAATATATCCAAATACTAATGCAGCACAGATTCCTGCGGCACTTGCCTTAAAACCGCCCGCAAATATACCTAGAAGTCCCTGTGTATCTACGGCTTCTTTTACACCTTTCCATAGGGTATTTCCAAATCCAAGTAATGGTACAGATGCACCTGCACCTGCATAATCAATAATTGGCTGATAAATACCAATTGCTCCTAAAACTGCTCCGCTGCATACTAAAAGTACCATAATTCTTCCCGGCAGCAGCTTTGTTTTTTCCATTAAAATCTGAGTCAGCGCACAAATCAAACCACCTACCCAGAATGCATTAATATAATCCATATCATTTCCTTCCTAGATTTAGTCTTCTACATGTTCTAATACAATTCCGTGAGCGATTCCCGGTACAGACTGTCCTTCATTAAAGCTTACGGTAGACAGTAACGCTCCTGTAGGCACAAATAAAATTCTCTTTAAAATACCTTCTTCTAACATCGGCAAATAATGTGCACTAAGAGTAACCGCAGAACAGCCACAGCCTGAACCACCTGAACCTGTTCCCTGTTTTTCCTTATCAAATATTTTAATTCCGCAATCCTCATGCACACCGGATATATCTATTTTTTGCTTTTTTAGCAAATCAATAATAATTTCCTGTCCAATATATCCTAAATCTCCTGTAACAATTTTGTCGTAATCCTCTGGTGTGCGTTTAAAATCTTCTAAATTCTGTGCAATTAAATCCACCGCTGCCGGTGCCATTGCAGCTCCCATATTCATAGAATCTTTTATTCCCATATCTACGATTTTTCCTGTTGTAATTCCAGAAATCCGGACCTTTCCTTTTGTGCCGGACAATATAAAGGCGCCGCTTCCTGTAACTGTCCAGGTAGCTGATACCGGTCTTTGATTGGCATACTCCAAGGGATAACGAAACTGTTTTTCAGCACTTGCAAAATGGCTGGATGTAACTGCCGCCACCTTCGGTGCATAGCCCGCTCCCACACACATCGCTGCTAAAGATAAGGATTCTCCCGCAGTAGAACATGCGCCATATAATCCAAACAAAGGAATTTCATAATGCATTAACCCAAACGAGGTTGCCATATTTTGTCCCAATAAATCTCCTGCAAAGAGATAACGAATATCCTCAGGCTCTAGCTTAGCTTTACCCATAGCAAGAGCCAGAGCTTCTTTTTGCAGCGTACTTTCTGCCATTTCCCATGTATCTGCTCCAAATTTATCATCATCGCAAATCATGTCAAAAGCATCCTTTAATGGTCCTTCGCCTTCTTTTTTACCTACCACAGATGCACTGGATATGATATATACATCCTTTGGAAAAATAAGACTTTGTTCACCTATATAATATGTTTCTTTTCCTGACATTTTGTGTCTCTCCTAATGTTTTTTGGAGATAGTATGTGGGATTTTTTGAAATTTATGCAAAATTTCGATTTATGCGTTTGCTATGGATTGATGCGGCGAATGCCGCGACCGACATGAAGCGAAGCGGAATGGAGGTGCGCACTGTGGGTTAACTTCACCAATAACGGACGACATAACATTTTATTTTTATGAAATGTATCATTTTTTGCTTTGTGGTGGGCATATAGGGTAGGTATAGGTGTGTCCAGATTCCGTTGTACGGGTGTAAGATTTGCTAAATATTCTTATAAA
>JAGALK010000034.1 GCA_017625255.1 Lachnospiraceae bacterium | reverse complement strand
GGTGTGGGCAGATGACTTTGGGAGGGTGTTAGATTTGCTTAATATTCTTGAGAGTGTCAGCGGAAAATTGCCACGGATGGCAATTTTAGGCGAAACCGCCATGGAGGGCGGTTTGAGCCGACGCGTCCGTTGCCAATATCATTTATAAGAATATTTAGCAAATCTTACACCCGTACAACGGAATCTGAACACACCTATACCTACCCTATATGCCACCACAAAACCAAAAATGATACATTTCACAAAAATAAAATGTTATGTCGTCCGTCCTTCAAAATAATATCGGAATACCATTTATCCCCTCAAACCGGAATTTTCCATCAAATACATCCTAGACCCAAAATCCGGAAAATGTCTTACTCTGTCATTGTATCCACATCCTGCAAAAGCCTCTGACAACGCAGCTCCGGCATACATAATTTCACTTCCTGAAGCTGTCATATCTTCTACTTCTCCATCTAAGGTCACAAATTTTGCCACCACATTATGCAAAGCAGAATCCTGACGAATATGTACCGGCGCTATGGTATTAATTAAATCACCAAATTCTTTAATATTATGCTTCATTCTGCGATTTACAAAATGATATACCATATCTTCTTCTAATCCCTTAGCATAATAGTTTTCTGTCTGATGATTAGCTTCTACCAATTCCTGCATCAGCATGCCAACTGCCTTCGTTTTATCCTCAGATACACAGGTCCATTCATGGATATTGCCGTTTCTGCCTCGGTAAAACTCGCCAAACTGTAAGGTTTTTCTCCACTTTTTGTACAATTCCACCTGTTCTTTAATCATTTCAAATTCTTCATCCGGTAAATCCTTTAGATTAAATTCATAGCCTAATACACCAAATGCAGCCACATGGAAACGGGTATCTAACGGTGTTTTTCGCAATGTCTGATGGTTTGGGCAGCCGGAAACATGGGCTGATACTACGGATGCAGGATAGCCATAGCTATAATTGGTCTGCATCCGCACACGACAAAGGGCATCTGTATTATCACTTGCCCAGATCTGTGGGAAATAACACAAAATACCTAAGTCAAAACGGTTGCCACCTGCTGCACAGCCTTCAAATAAGATATCAGGAAAGCGTTTTGTCAATTCCTTCATGACACGATATAAGCCAAGCATATACCGATGGGAGGTTTCTAACTGACGATCTTTTGGCAGATACTGCGAATATACATCTGAAAAAATACGATTCATATCCCATTTCACATAACTGATTTCTGCTGAGGAAAATACCTCTGTCATAGAAGAAATCATATACTCCTGTACTGCCGGATTTGCCACATCTAAGATTCTCTGGTTTCTGCCTTCGGAATGGGATTTTCCCGGAACTTCCATTACCCAATCCGGATGATTTCTATATAAATCACTATCTACATTTACCATCTCCGGTTCTACCCAGATACCAAACATCAAGCCCTCTTTACGAATTTTATCACAGATTCCTTTGATTCCGCCCGGAAGCTTTTTGTTATTTGGATACCAGTCACCTAAGGAACTGTTGTCATTATCTCTTTTTCCAAACCAGCCATCATCCATAACGAAAAGCTCCATACCGGCTTTTTTTGCTGCTTTTGCAAGTGAAAGCAATTTAGACTCATTAATATCAAAATAAGCCGCTTCCCAACTATTTAATAATACCGGTCGTTCTTTAAACTGCCAGGTGCCACGAACAATATGATGTCGGACAAATTTATGCATATTTTGGCTCATGCCGTTAAAACCATTCTTGGAATAGGTAAATACTGCCTCTGGAGCTTCAAATTCTTCGCCCTTTTCCATATGAAAAGTAAAATAATCCGGGTGAATACCTGTTACAAATCTTGTTTTTCCAAATTCACTGACTTCTAATGCTTCATAATGATTTCCACTATAAATCAGATTACAGCCAAAACAATCCCCTGCATCTTCTGTCGTTTCTAGCCGGCTTAACATAACAAATGGATTGGCGCGGTTTGAAGAAGCACCACACACAGAGCCGGACACAAATTTTCCTGCTGAAAGAACTCTGTCCGTTTTGTTCATTTCTCTTGCCCATGCTCCATGAAAACTGGTAATTCGATAATCCTTTTCTGAAAAATCCAGACATGCGCTTAAAAACCGTCGCAAAGTGACCGCCTCATCACCTTCATGTAATAATTTGGCGCTTCGTGTAATTACATTACATTCTGCAAAAACACCGTATCTTAATTCCAATGTCTGTGGATATTCCTTGTTTTTTAAAACTATGCACAATTCTTCTACTTCTGTTTCACTTCCATAAGCACCAGGCAATATCTTTGACTCTGTCTTACCCTTACGAATCGAATGGCTTTCATATACAAAATCTCCAGTCAGACTTCCATCTGCCTGCACAATTTCAACCATCGGCTCTCTTATATCTCCTTTTCCTCTGGATGAAACCTCTAAACACACATCATTTAAACAAAGCTCTGCATGCTCTCTGTCATAAGCAACCGAATTTCCCGGTCCGCACACATGCTTTTGCGTAAAACATGCCGGATTTGTCAGATAGATTTTTTTTCCATAGTATAAATGCTCTAAATGTCCGGTTTCCATTACACGAAAAATATAACTGGTGTCCTTGGTCTGTAATTCAAAAACCTGATTTTGCTCTTTTATCATCCTAATTCCTCTTTTCTTTTACTTTTTCTGTAATTTCTGCTACCTTTTCCTCTGTCAGAATATATTTTTTATGGAATAAGAATACGGCTACTAAAAGTCCTGCAATCGGAAGTACTGTCATGGTCATACGAAGTCCTACAACAGAGCTTCCTGCTGCATCTGCTACTGCTGCTGTCGTATCATCACTGAGATTGAAAACTGTAAGGCAAAGGGATGCAATAAATGCCGCTACACCGGATGCAAGCTTTACTACAAAGGTCTGCATGGAAAAAATCACACTTTCATCCCTTCGATTATTTTTCAGTTCTCCATAATCCACTGTATTGGCAAGAAAAACCGTTGTCAATACGGAAAGCATTCCGTTTGCAGCAAAGATAAAAAATCCCGGAATGAACAGCAAAAACACATTTGACATATTGGTAAACGCTAAAACTAAAAGCGCTGCATAACCAATAATTGCCATGGCAAAACTGATATAAAATACTTTTATTGCAGTAAAAAATTTGCGAAGCACAGGGAAAAACAGCATCATGGATAAAATCTGAATTGCCCCTCCAAAGGTATTAAATACCGTATAGGCATTGTACCAGTCATTACCGCCAAAATCGTACTTAAAGAAATAAATCACCAGATTGGAAGTAATATAAATGGAACAGTTGATTAATACAATTGTAAGCACTACTGTCATTGCCTGATCATTCTGCAGCAAGGCTTTAAACATCTGCCCAACTGATGGAGAATCTACATCTACTGTTGATTTTTCTTTGATATTTACACAGGTTAATACAATACACACCACAAAAACAACTGCTACTGCAAGACCAAACCAACGGAAGCCTACTCTTTCATCACCACCACCCAGCATATACACACACTGCATAGTAATAATGGTAATAATCGCAGAACCAACACCTGCGCAGGAACGAGCCAATGTAGATAAGCTTTCTCTTTCCTTTCCGCCCTCAGTAAATGCCGGAATCATAGACCAATAGGGAATATCCATCATCGTATAAGTCACACCCCAAATAATATAAATGACTGCCGCATAAGCTACTAAGCCTTTTCCATCTAAGGATGGTGGTGCTGCAAACATAAAATATAGTATTACGGCATTAAGCAAGGTTCCAACTAAAAGCCACGGACGGAATTTTCCCCAGCGGGTTTTGGTTTTTGCTACAATAACCCCCATAATCGGATCATTAAATGCATCAAATACTCTGGCAGCCATTAAAATAATTCCCATGGCAATCGCACTTACTCCAAGAATATCCTGATAATAATATAACACATAGCTGGCAGAAAGCATATAGACCATATCTTTTCCTACCGCACCTAAACCATATGAAACTTTTTCTCCTGTTGATAATTTCATTATTTTTCCCCTTTCTTTTATCTTACATATTTTTATTTAAATTTCCTTCTGCCTGCATTTCTAACTGAACAGAACCTGCCTGATTATTGGTAATGGTTACTTTAATCTTTCCACTTTCACCTGTTGTCTTAATATAAGCTCCACCCATACCGCCATGTAATGAAACTACATCCGGTCCAATAAGCTTTGCTGCTCCTTCTACAGTAATTTTTACAGGCTCCATAAAGAATGGCAGACAATTACCATATTCGTCTGTTGCTTTGATACGAATAGCTGCTACATCGTAGGCTTCTGTTTCTTTTAAAGTTGTATGATCTGCTGTGGCAGAAAGTTTTACCTTTTGCATAACCGCTTTGGTAATGGATTTAACCACTTTTCCCTCTTTAATGGCATCAAATCTGTAAACCTTTGCCATACCGCCCCAGTCGCCTACATATTTGGTGTATAATGCAATGGCATCTTCCATTCTCATACGATATACTAATATTAATTTTGCCGCTAAAAGCTTCATCGACAATGGTAAATGCTCCATACCATGCAATGCCACATAATTCATCAAAGTTTTAATCAATTTTGCCTGCTTTGGCTTAAAATTCTCATTATCCTCTAACTGATTTCCCATAAAATCTGTAATTTCAATCGGACCATTTTTCATGTTCTTATACTTAGAATCTGCACTGGTATATTCGTGAAGCAAGATATCGTTTTTGTACATCCGTACAGAATCAGCATTGGTAAAAATATAGGTTTTTCCACGATTACAAGCCGGATGCTCACCGATATCCATGCTGGAACTGATTTCAAGTACATCCTTTTCTTCAGACTGGCTTGCATATACCGCTGCCGCAAGCTTTGGATTTCTAAACATATCCATGACACCGTGATAGCAGATTCTATCTCCGCTGCCAAAATCCTTATGGGTATTGTAGTCAAACATACACCAGCCAAAGCCACCGGCAATTCCCTCTTCTCCTGCAATAGCATCTATGACATTTGCATGACGAATGGCATGTTCTACCCGATGCTCCTCGCAGTCAAACATTTTAGTCGGAAACATGTGACCATTATATTCACTGACAAGATATGGCTTATCCGGATTCGGAGTAATCGCTGTTTTTGGCTCTACACCCGGATTATCTCCCGTATGTGAAAAATCATTGTATGTATACACATCTTCTAATAGATGACTCTTTTTTAAGGCTCGCACACCACCAGTCTGACGGGTACTGTCTAACTCGTGCGCTAAGGCATTGGTCTTTTCATAAAAAGCATCATCGTCTACAGATTCATTAATTCGCACACCCCATAAAATAATGGATGCATGATTTCTGTATTGACAAATCATGTCTTTTACATTGATAAGCGCCTGTTCTTTCCATTCTTCATTTCCGATATGCTGCCAGCCCACAAACTCGGTAAATACTAAAAGTCCAAGCTCATCACAGCGGTCAATGAAATCCTGTGACTGTGGATAATGCGAGGTTCTTACTGCATTCACCCCAAGCTCATTTTTCAAAATATCGGCATCTAAAACCTGCATACTCTTTGGCATGGCATAACCCACATATGGAAAGCTCTGATGACGGTTTAAACCGCGAATTTTTATTTTTTCTCCATTTAAATAAAAACCATCTGTCAAAAATTCTGCTTTTCTAAAACCGCAGCGGACTTCTTTTACATCCGTAACAACTGTTCCTGCTTCTAATACTTCAAATTTCACTCTATACAGATTTGGTTTATCTAAATACCAGCCTTTTACCTGTTCCAATGGAATTTCTAAACTGACATCTTTATTTGGACATGCTAACTCTTTTAATCTGTTATAGCCTTCGCTGCCATCTTCCTTTACAGAAATACGAAGTGTTCTTTCTGCTTTTGCCTGAGAAAATGTCAGATTAGCACCTAAAATACCTTTTCCTGTATATGTTTTTGCACTTTCCTGCATATAGGATGGTTTTACAAAAACATCTTCAATATAATCCGGATTTTTTATCTCTAAATACACATTACGGTAAATACCGCCATAGGTCATATAGTCAATGACGAATCCAAAAGGCGGGATATTAGAATCTTCTTTGGTATTTAACTTCACCACGATAGAATTTTCTTTGCCAAAGACTACTTTATCACTTAAATCCACAGTAAATGCGGTATATCCACAACGATGCTCTGCTGCTTTTTTTCCATTTACATATACTTCTGATACATGACCTGCTCCTTCAAAGGTCATCAGCAATACTTTGCCTTTCCACTCCGGTTTTGCATAAAGCTTGTAACCATATCCGCATACCATCTGATATTCGGATTCGTCAAAATAATGTAACGGGGTTTCCTTGCAGGTGTGTGGAATCCGAATCTCTTCTCCCTCATGAAAATCCGCTTCTGCTTTTAACCATGTCTCATCAAATTTTGGTGTAAAATACCAGTGATTGTTTAAATAAATTCTTGGCTCCATCTTACTCTCCTTTATCTGACGGTTATTCCGTCTATTAATATATTTACGACTTCCTCTAATGCCTGCTGATAGGTAATTCCATTGCAAACTAACACATCTCTGCTGAAAAATTGCTCTAGAACAGCTTCAAACATAGTTTTTAAAATTGGAATTTTAATTGGACGAATGACGCCTTCTTCCATTCCCTGTTCTAATAGCGCAATCGTATTTTCCCATCCGTTTTCTAACTGTTTTTCTACCTCTGCATAGATTTTAGGATGCTTTTCTCTTAACTGATATAGCTTTCCAAAATCAATATTCTGGTATTTATCCGGCAAAACACCTAAAACAGCTTTTATCTTTTCTACAGTTGTCAAATTTTTATCTTCTAATATCCTTTTCTCCCCTTCTTTTACTGAGCCGAAAAGATATCCTACCATTTCAAAAAAAAGAGCTTCTTTATCTTTAAAAATGGTATATATTGTTTTCTTACTCATACCAAGTCTGACAGCAATGTCATCCATAGTAAATTTCAGCCCTTTTTCATTAAACACCTCAATGGTAGCATGTAATACTTTCATTTTCTGTTCCATGCAATCTTCCTTTCTCTTCAGGAAACTCATTTTTATTTTTGAGTTTCCTAGATTGTAGCATTAGGAAACCAGAATTTCAATTCGCGTTTCCCCCAAATGTGAACTAAAATTTTTATGCAAAAGCTACAAAGAAAAAATGTCCGTCACACCATTTTCGGCAGACAGACATTTTTCATCTTAACACATATACTCTTCGTACTTTTGAATTTCTTCTAAATATTTTTCACCAAGTGCACTTAATGGGATTCCTTTTCTTTTAATATATCCAATAGTCATCCTATCATCCACATCTGCTTTTAATTTTACAGCACAATACTCTAAACCATTTAATTCTTCACAAATAATACCGCAGCACAAGGTATAACCGTTTAAACCTTTCATAAGATTTAAAAGAGTGGCTCTGTCATTTGCTTTAATCAATCTTTTGTACTGATAGGTACTAAACACCTCTTCAGCAAAATAAAAGGAATTATAGTCTCCCTGATCAAAGGAAAGACATGGATATTCTTCTAATTCTTCCAGAGTAATTTCTTTTTGTGCTGCAAGCGGATGTCCTTTCCATAAATATACATAGGTATGACAATGTAATAAATCATGAAATTCCAATTCATTTTCCGCAAATAGTTTCGTAAGCACCTTTCGATTAAAATCATTGATATAAAGTATCCCAATTTCACTTTTAAAGCTTTTTACATCCTCAATAATTTCATTGGTTTTGGTCTCTGTGATAGAAAATTCATATTCATCCATGCCAAACTGCTTTACCATCTCTACAAATGCATTTACTGCAAAGGTATAATGCTGCAAGGATATACCAAATTTCTTTTTCGTGTTTTCCTTTGCAATATATTTTGATTCAATTAATTCATACTGCATCACTACCTGTCTGGCATATCCGATAAATTCCTTTCCATCGGGAGTAATCTGTATACCTCGATTACTCCTTTTAAAAATCTCAATCCCTATTTCTTCTTCTAACTCTTTTATTGCCGATGAAAGACTCGGCTGTGATATAAAAAGACTTTTAGCTGCTTCATTCATGGATTTTGCATCTGAAATTGCAATTGCATATTTTAATTGTGATAGTGTCATGTATTTTTCCTCTGTTATGTACTATAATCCTTATAATGTTACCACATCCAACTCACATACCGCATCTCCATTTGCAATTTTTTTTGGGAAAGAGATTTTTATATTATCAAAATTGCTTGCTCTTCCAAAATCTCCTTTACTTGCCAAACGACATAAATAGGCTACTCTCTCATCACTTAATCCATAATTCTTCCATGCTTCTACCAATGGACATTTATGAAAATGTGCAACAGCATGGTCTTTATCTAAGGATATCACTTCCTGCGCAAAGGCTTCTCTTCCAGGACCTTCTTCTGTCATTAATGCCACAAAATCAGCCGCATTTTCTACTTTTTTGTCCTTATATAAATTGACACCAAATGTAAATATTGCATCATCGGTTAATTTTTCAATATCTACTCCCTGCTTCTCTGCTGCTTCCACCAATAAGTGAAACCAAATTGCACGATCTGTAATTCCTGCTTTTAATCCCTGTGCTTCTTTTGATATTTTTTCACATAAATTTGACATATTCTTTTCCTCCAATTTTAAAAATTTCTTTTTTCTGATGTAATTCATAAGAATATTCCGGATTCAATACGGTATTGTGTCCACCGGAGATTTCAAGACTTGATGCGGTAATATAACTTGCTGCATCACTGGCTAAAAATACCACCGGTTTTGCAATTTCCTTTGGGTCTGCCATTCTTCTAAGCAAATTATTTTGCAACAATTTCTCAAGTTTTTCCTTTGTAAATGTGCTTTCTACCAGCGGTGTTCTGGTATAACCGGGAAGTACCGCATTTACACGGATTCCGTATGCTGCATATTCACCGGCTAATGTAGTACTTAAATTTACAATGGCAGACTTCATTGCAGCATAGATGGTTGACCTGCCTGTGGTAGCACATCGTGCTGCAAGAGATGCGACATTGATAATACTTCCACCAGATTCTTTCATATGCAGATATGCTGCCTGACTACCAAATACTGCCGATTTAAAACAGGTGGCAATCAGATAATCCATTTCTGCTTCTGTATAAAGTTCTCCGTTTCTTGCCTTATTGGTGCCCACATTGTTTACCCAGACATCAATTCTTTTTTCTTTTCCGGCGACTTTTTCTGCCAGTTGGTATACAGCCTTTTCATCGGTACTATCGACAACCCTTCCTTCAATTTCCCCAATTTCAGATAAATTCTGCATGGCTGTAAGTAAATCCTGCTGGTTTCTGCCTGTAATGGTAACCTTAGCACCTTCTTTTAAAAATTCTTCTGCAATAGCATAGCCAATCCCTTTGCTGCCACCGGTTACAACCACTTTCTTTCCCTTTACATACAATTCCATAACTTCACCACCCCTTAGATGACATAATCATAATCCCGTACAATTCGCCGTAAGAACTGTTCTGTCCGCTTTTCTTTTGGTGCTGTAAAAATCTGTTTGGCAGTTCCTTCTTCTACCACAACGCCACCGTCCATAAAGACCACCCGGCTGGCAACCTCCTGGGCAAAACTCATTTCATGGGTAACCACAATCATGGTCGCACCTTCCTTTGCCAGTTTCTTCATTACACTTAGTACTTCACCAATTAATTCCGGATCTAATGCAGATGTAGGTTCGTCAAACAACAGTACATCCGGATTTACTGCGATTGCTCTTGCAATTCCCACGCGCTGCTGCTGTCCACCGGATAACTGGGAAGGATAATAATCATAGCGTTCCGATAAGCCAACTTTATCCAAAGCGTCCTTTGCACATTTTATGGCTTCTTCTTTGGGAACCTTTCTTGCCACAATCAAGCCTTCTGTCACATTTTCTAAAGCTGTCTTGTTTGCAAACAGATTGTAATTCTGAAAAACAAATGCGGTTTTCTTTCGGATTCTATTTATGGTTTTATTGGATGCACTATGTAATTCTGTATGTATATCATCAAAATCGATGGTTCCTTTATCTGCTTTTTCTAAAAAATTGATTGTTCGTAAAAATGTCGTTTTACCGGAACCGCTAGGGCCTAAAATGACAATGATATCACCTTTGTTTACCTTTAAATTAACACCTTTAAGCACCTGATTAGAGCCAAATGCTTTGTGTACATTTCTTATTTCCAACATACTTTTCTCCGTCCTTTCCTAATTTGTACTGAATCTTTTATACGACGAAAAATATCTTTCCACTGCCACATACCCCAACTGAACAAGGGTACACAGGATAATGTATATCACAGAAATCACCAGATAAGCTTCAATATAGTTATAGCCAAATGCAGCATTTACCTTCGCAATCGCTGTAATATCCTTTACCGTCATCATAAAGGCTAAGGATGTACTTTTCATCAGATTGATGGTGGCATTGCAAAGGTTCGGAAGTGCCGAAACAATCGCCTGCGGAATGATAATCCGCACATATGCCTGACATTTATTCAACCCAATGGCCAGCGCCGCTTCTAACTGTCCATGCTCCACCGTCAACAATGCAGAGCGGAACACCTCTGTTAGTACAGCAACGGTATTTAGTGAAAATACGACAAATGCGTAAATCATAGGATTTATGGAAAAAATATCAAATTCCAGTTTTAGTATTTCCTTTATCAGATAGTTGAGAATCGTCGGTAATAAACTGTATAAAAACAATATCTGTAAAACCACTGGCGTTCCTCTTACAAAAGAAACATAGCCACTGACAATTTTTCCCGAAACCTTTTTCTTTTCAAGTTTTTGTAATGCCATGAAGAAGGCAATTGGAAAAGACAGCAGTAAGGTAATAAATGTAAGCTCTAATGTTACCGGAATTCCGGCTAAAACATCGAAAAAAGTCTGTATCATAAATTCTGTATTAATTGTCAACTTTTCCACCTCCTAACCAGCTGTATTTAAAATCTTTCTTCCTTGTAACAACCTTTTTTCCAAAAACTTTAAGGATTTTTCAATCAAAAGGATAAGTATCCAGTATAAAATGAATAATGCCAGATAAGTTTCTAAACTATAGGAACCCATGTTTAGTCCGATAATTAACTGTCCCTTTCCCATGATGTCAATCAGTCCAATGGTATATGCTAAAGAACCTTCTTTTATCAGGTTTACCAGAGCGTTGGCAAAATTAGGAATCGCATATATGGTACACTGTGGCAATAAAATTCTTCTGAATGCCTGAAATTCGGTCATTCCAATACTTACGGCAGCTTCCCGCTGTCCCTTGTTCACAGCCTCATATGCGGAACGAAATACCTCTGACATATTGGCCGCAAATAAAATGGAAAATGTAGTAATCACAAAAAAAGCCTTGTGAATGTTATTAATATCTATGCCAAATACCATCAAAAGCTCCGGCAGCCCATAATATACGATAAACAACATCACGATGGATGGTATACATCTGGTCAGATAAACATAAGTATTGACCAATACCTTTGCGATTCTGCCCCGCTTGATTTTAGCAGCTGCAAGGAGAAGTCCTATAAGCCCTCCTCCAAGAACCGTTCCAAATGTTACTGCAATGGTAACACCTATATAAGGAAATAACTGAGGCAGTACCTCAAAAATATATGTCGGATGAAAAGGTCTCATAGTCCCACCTCCTAACTACTTTTTTACAACTGGTCACCTTTTTTATAGCCTTCCGGAACATAATCAAATATGTTAAATCCGAAATACTCCTGTGATAATTCTTCGAAAGTTCCATTTGCCTCTAGTTCATCCCATACCTTATCGTAAGCATCTGCAAACGCCTGATTGTCTTTATTGATTAAAGGCCAGATAGGAATTCCTTCATAAGCTACATAAGATAATTTGTCAGCAAACTCATGGTATTCACCATCCTTGTCTGCTATATTGGTATCGTATACTGTTTTTATATCAAAGAATGCATCATATCTGCCCTCTAATACCCACTGATAGGAATCTGCGTTATTGAACTGATCTGCTGCTACTAACTCAATTGGTGTATCTGGATTTTGTTCGTTAAAATTCTGAATAATGTTATACTGTGCATTCTGCGGTGCGATGGGTACTAGCTTTCCACTATTCTCTGCAAAGGATTTTAAATCCGTAATCTTATCTGCATCCTCTGTTCTAAATGTAATTCCTACAATACTAGCTCCAATATAGTGTTCCGGGAACAGATAAGAGCTTTCTCTTTCTTTTGTCCACCAAATTCCTTTTGTTCCTACATCGTATTTACCGGATTCCACTCCGATTAAAATGTCATCATCGGTAGTTCCTACATATTCAAATTCATACTCTGGTAAAAGTTCGTCGATTTTCTTTAAAACAGCCACTTCATAGCCATCTTCTTTACCATTTTCATCGATGTAGTCATAAGGAGCATAATCCTGTCTGTATGCCACTATTATAGTTTCCACTCCATCCTTCTTCTCTGCTGTTTCTGCTGTGGTTTCTTTTGCTCCGCATCCTAATACTCCCAAAGTAAAAACCGGCACAATTCCTGCTGCTAACAAACGATTAAAAATTTTTTTCATAATATTTTCCTCTTTTCTTTTTTATTTCCTATTAATTCGATAGGGTTTGTATGTATTTAGGGTAACGGATTTTCCTTTTTTTGTCAATAGAATGGATTCTTCCATTTATATATGGCTGGCTATAGCTTTTTTTTATAGCAAAAATCGCCTCATCCTTTGAAAGAATGAGACGATTAAACGATTCTATATACAATTAATTATTTTTCAATACGAGCAACTCCTGTTTCAATAGCCGCTTTAGAAACAGCCTCTGCAACAGCTTTTGCTACTCTCTTGTCAAACGGATTTGGAATAATGTAATCCGCATTTAATTCATCATCAGTAATCAGATTTGCAATAGCATAAGCAGCTGCTACTTTCATTTCTGCATTGATATCAGAAGCTCTGACATCTAATGCACCTCTGAAAATACCAGGGAATGCAAGAACATTATTAATCTGATTTGGGAAATCACTTCTTCCTGTTCCTACAACTGTAGCACCTGCACTTTTTGCTAATTCAGGCATAATTTCAGGAACCGGATTTGCCATTGGGAAAAGAATTGGATTCTCTGCCATGGATTTTACCATGTCCTCAGTAACAGTTCCCGGCGCAGAAACACCAATAAATACATCTGCTCCCTTAATCACTTCTTCTAATGTTCCCTTTTCCATATTTCTATTGGAAATTTTAGCCATTTCCTGCTTTTCTTCATTTAAGCCTTCACGACCCTCATAAATTGCACCTGTACGGTCACACATAATGACATTCTTAAGACCAAGGCTAATTAATAACTTGATAATAGCAATACCTGCTGCACCTGCACCGGAGGTAACAACTTTGATTTCTGAGAGTTTTTTGCCTGTTACCTTTAATGCGTTTAACATTGCAGCTGCGGTAACAACTGCTGTACCATGCTGATCATCATGGAAAATTGGAATATCACATTTTTCTTTTAACTGTCGCTCAATTTCAAAACATCTTGGTGCAGAAATATCTTCTAAGTTTACTCCACCAAAGCTTCCTGCTAAAAGCTCTACTGTACGAACAATATCATCTACACTTTTACTGCGTACACATAGAGGGAAAGCATCTACACCACCAAATTCTTTGAAAAGCACACACTTTCCTTCCATAACTGGCATACCTGCTTCCGGACCAATATCTCCAAGACCTAAAACGGCTGTACCATCCGTTACAACGGCAACCATATTTCCACGACGGGTGTATGTATAAGATAGATCCACATCCTTTGAAATTTCAAGACATGGCTCTGCAACTCCCGGTGTATAGGCAACTGCCAAATCCTCTGGTGTTTCTACCTTCGCTCTGCTTACGACTTCGATTTTTCCATTCCATTCTTCATGCTGTTTCAATGCAAATTCTTTTTTATCCATCTTTATTTTCCTCCTAAATTACAGTTTACAGCAATTCCAGTTCCTTTGCAAACTCTTTTAATGTATTCACAGAATCATCCATTCTGGTTTTTTCAAAATAATCCATTGGTATACGAAGTGTCTGGTTAATTCCGTCCCAGCCAATTCGACATGGCAGAGAAATCGCAACTCCTGCCCATGGCCCAAAACTTTCATCCAACACATGTGCTACCGGAATAATAGCACTGTCATCCTTGACAATGGTTTCCACAATATTTGATACCGCCATAGCAATACCATAGAATGTAGCTCCTTTTAATCCGATAATTTCTGCACCACCGTTTTTGGTTCTTTCCGCAAGCTCCTGCTCATTGATTTCAGCTCCCACCTGTCTTGCAAAGTCCTTAAGCGGAAAGCCTCCAATATTTGCAGAACTAAATACCGGCACCTGACTATCACCGTGTTCACCGATAATATAAGCATTAATGTCCTCAATATTTACCTGCAATTTTTTGCTGAGCAAATAACGGAATCTTGCTGTATCTAATGATGTACCGCTTCCAATTACGCGCTCCGGAGAAAGTCCGGATGCCTGCTGTACAGCCATTGTTGTAATATCTGCCGGATTAGAAACCACTAAAATCAATGGATTTTTTGCATATTTCATAATGTTTGCTGTAATATCCTGTACAATGGATATATTAGTTTTTGCTAATTCTAAGCGTGTCTGTCCCGGTTTTCTGGCAACGCCTGCGGTAATAATAATCATCTTTGCATCTGCACACTCTTCATATCCGCCCTGTCTAACCCATACCTGTTTAAAAAAACTGGTACCATGGGCAATATCTAACGCTGCTCCTTTTGCCCGATCTTCATTTACATCTACCAGTACAATGTCATTTGCCTGTTTGCGAACCATCAGCGTATATGCGATGGCTTCTCCGACATTTCCGGCTCCGACTACCACAATCTTGTCCTTATGCGTCTTCATATTATTCCTCTCTATATCATAAATTTATTTTATATATTAATACGAGAGTAACTTTATCACATTACCGCAAAAGATTCAATAAATTCACCGCAAAGGTATTGCAAAGATTTAAAACGCTTTTGCTAAGCCTTCTAAGGCTTCTTTTAAGATACTTCTTGGGCAGGCAATATTTATTCTCTGAAATCCAAAACCACCCTGCCCAAACATATCGCCTCTGTCTAACCACACTCCTGCCTCTTCTATTACACGCCTATCTAATTCATCGTCACTCAATTCATATGCTCTAAAATCCAGCCACACAAGATAAGTTCCTTCTAATTCTGTCATTTTTACCTTGGGCAGATATTTTCTCAGAAAGTCCTTTGTATATCTGGCATTCTCGCCAATATAAGACACTACTGCATCCAGCCATTCATCACCATATTGATATGCCGCTTCGCAGGCTATAAGCCCTGCAAGATTCAACTGACTATAACCAGCTGCTGCAATCTCTCTGCAAAATCGCTCACGCAATGCAGCATTTGGAATACATATATTTGACACCTGAAATCCTGCAATATTAAATGATTTGCCCGGTGAAGTACATACCAAACTGATTTTCTCATACTCTTTTTTTACAGTTGTAAACACCGTATGCTTTTTCTGAAAAACAAAATCCGAATGTATTTCGTCACTCACGACAATCACATTATGCTTTAGACAAATATCACCAATTTTTGCAAGTTCCTCCTTTGTCCATACTCTTCCTACCGGATTATGAGGACTGCACAAAATAAACAGTTTTACATTTTCTGTTATAATTTTCTGTTCAAAATCCTCATAATCCATCTCATATTTTCCACTTTCAGACTGTACTAATTCATTCACCACTAATTTTCTTGCATTATCCAAAATAACTTCTTCAAAAGGATAATATACCGGCTGCTGAATCAGCACACCCTCCCCCTTTTTGGTAAATGCCCGTACTGCCATTGCCAACGCAAATACTATACCAGGCGTTTTTACAAGCCATGATTCTTCGATATCCCAGCTATGTCTGCGCTTCATCCACCCCTTTAACAGTTCAAAATATTCTTCATCGGACTCACTATACCCATAGATTCCATGTCTGCTCATCTGCTCTAAAGCTTCAATAATATAGGAGG
Organism: Lachnospiraceae bacterium; assembly: GCA_017625255.1. Classification (GTDB taxonomy): domain Bacteria; phylum Bacillota; class Clostridia; order Lachnospirales; family Lachnospiraceae; genus Roseburia_B. The sequence continues at coordinate 58,800 of JAGALK010000034.1, read as the reverse complement.
ATGTTTTAAAGTCCATATCTGCCACCCATAAGGGCAATATATCTTTGGGTTTTCCTCTTTTTTGAGCAAAATCATATTTTAAACTTTTAGTACCTCTTCGAGGTATCACTGTATCAAAATCAAGATTATTTTCTCCCATAAATTTCCTCCTTATCAGGAACAAAAGCCTGTTGTAAATCCTCTATCAAATCCTTTGCATTTTCAATCCCAACGGACAGACGAAGAACTTTGTCTGTTATACCACTCTTTTCTAAAGCCTCTGGTGGTACATCTGCATGTGTTTGTGTTATCGGATAAGTAATCAGAGATTCTACGCCTCCTAAACTTTCAGCAAATTGTATTAGCTTCACACGATTCAATATCTGCTCAGCAAATGCTTTAGATTTCACTTCAAAAGTCAGCATTGCCCCAAATCCCTTTGCCTGTTCTTTCAATAGCATATGTCCTAGATGTTCTTCCAGCCCCGGATAAATTACTCTAGTTACTTCAGGTCTTGATTTTAACCAGTCTGCCAAATAAAACGCATTTTCCTGTGCTCTTTCCATTCTTATCGCAAGCGTCTTTATCCCTCTTAATACAAGCCAACTGTCAAAAGGGGCCAATCCTGCACCGGTAGTTTTTATAATATATCTGATTTTTTCTGCAATTTCAGGCTGTAAGGATACTATAAAGCCTGCTAAAGTATCATTATGTCCGCTAAGATATTTTGTCCCGCTATGTATCACAATATCAGCTCCAAGCTTTAAAGGATTCTGAAAATAGGGAGATAAAAATGTATTATCTACAATAAGTAAAAGCTGATATTTTTTGCTAATTTTTGAAATTTTCTGAATGTCTATCACATGCATCATTGGATTTGTAGGTGTTTCAAAATAAATAGCCTTTGTCTGTTTGGTAATATACGGCTCTATCTCATCCCTTTTAAAATCCAAGCTTATAATTTTAATTCCATTTTTTTCACTGATATTTGAAAATAATCGCGTACTGCCGCCATAAAGATCTTCGTCTACAATTACTTCATCCCCCGGCGAAAAAATTTCCATCAATGCTGCAATTGCTGCCATTCCACTAGAAAAAGCAACAGCATCTATTCCGCCTTCCAAACCTGCAACTATTTTTTCTACCTGTTCTCTGGTAGGATTTTGTGTCCGACTATAATCATATCCCGTACTTCTTCCAAATCCCTCATGTGCAAATGTCGCTGTCTGATAAATGGGAAAACTGACTGCTCCTGACTTATCGCAGGAAGTATCTTTATTCATAAGATGAATGCATTTTGTTTCTACCTCGTACATCCTAAACGCCTCCTTATTCCTAGTTTTTTACTATGTTTTTAGTATACCGCTTTTTTCATAAGGCTGTTAATTCCAAAAAAATATGACCTGCTATAGCTTTAACTTATAGCAAATCATATCTTTCACTTTATATATTTTTTAAACTTTGTTCACGATTCTTCATAAATGCTTCACTTTTAAGACACCAAAAAAACACAATTTACGGATATACTAATCTCATCAAATGAAGTTCCCCCACTCATTACTTCATTTGATAACAAACAAAACTTTTTCATAAACTCTCCCCTTAAAAAGGCAGTGTGTCTCTGATTACTCAGAGGCACACCGCCTTTTTTACCGTTCTAATCTATCAATTTTGATGCCCATTGTTTGATTTTACGGGGAACTTGTCCTTCTACTGCACAATCAAATATGTATTTTTCCTCTAATAAACCTTCTAACCACTTTTTATCACCTGCTTCTATTGGTAAAAGCAAAATCAATCCAGCCGCTAGTAATTGACCGATTCTATTGATTTCTCTTGTGTCCTTTTCCAATAATACCGTTTGCATTGTATGAAATCCCATACGAAGCAGATACCTTTCTACATAATTCATCCATACATCGACACAATCCGTTTTTTCCAAAAGAATCATGCCGGATTTTTGACCTAAAGCAGCTTCTCGTTCTCCTGCTGTTACGGGGCGGCCTTCTTCTTTCCACGCATCCTCAGAAATTGTTCGCATGACATTACCATAGCCTGCCAAAGATTTATCCTTACGATCTATTATACGAAATGTCCCAAGACTTCTATTTTCCTGTACACAAGCAATTGCAAAAGGTGTGGAAAAGGATAATTCACATCGCGCCAAAGCATTTTTGACTACATATTCTGCATATTTATGCTCACCAGTATTTACATCCATCTGATAACAGATTTTTGTGATAACTGCTGTGCTCTTTCTGCTGCCACATTGAATCTCATACCGCTTCCCCTGTGTCAGACGATTGTCTGCTGTCCATAAAATGTCCGCTTCTATTCGTTCCTCTACGGTCAGGTTATCTTCCTTTGCCAGAATATACCCCCTTGTTACATCTAGTTCCCTTGCAAATTCTATGCCTGCCGGAATTTTTGCTCCTATTCTGGATACAGGTGTGTCCAATGCATATAAGCCCGTTACTGTAGATTTTTCTAAGGTAGGATAAATAAGCACTTCGTCTCCAATACTTAAAGTACCAGACAATACTTCCCCTTGAATTACCCGCTGCTTTACCTTTGCGCCATCCATCTGACTAGACTTACATACTCTTTGTACCTGCATACAAAAATCCGTGCCTGTCCTTTCTTTTGGAATTTCAATTTCACGAATAGCATCTAAAAGTGTCCCGTTTTTATACCAAAGCATATCTGCACAGGGCGTTGTGATATTCTCTCCTGCCTTTGCAGCCACAGGCACAATGCAAAAATTACAATCCGGGTATTCCTGCATCATAGCGGCAATTTCTCTTTCTACCTGCAAAAAGATTTCCTGATTATAAGAAACCAAATCCATCTTATTCACAGCAAATACTATACTGCGGATACCCATAAAATAACAGATACGGACATGCCTTTTTGTCTGGGGTACAATCCCCTTATTAGCCGCTGTCATAACAACCGCAGATTCAGCTCCTAATGCAGCATATGCCATATTATAAGTATATTCTTCATGTCCCGGTACATCTGCCATCAGAAACGCACAATCTCCCTGTTCAAATACACTATAAGACACCTGAACTGTAATTCCCTGTCTCGCTTCTTCTTCAGAGCAGCCCGCCAGCATAGCAAAATCTACCGTTCCATCACATCTTAAATATGCCTGATTCTGATGGATTTTCTCTTTTTCCTGCTTAGATGCCGCCTCATAAATAATCCTGCCAATCAGCGTAGATTTTCCGTCATCTACACCGCCGCAGGTGACAAATCTGCGTATCTGTTTCTTTCCTGCAAAATATCTGCTGTATTTAAAAACCTCAGCCATATCCTTCTCTTCTTCCCCAGATACAAAAGAAATCAATGGCTTTTCCGGAAAAATTGCTTTCTTCGCCAAAAGCTCTAATTCCGCTTTTTCTTCTTCATTTTGCGCATATAGTGTACTTTTTCTCCCCTCAGAAAAGCATTCACGCATCTGGTACACTGCCTCTAATTCAATCAAATTTAATACCTGCGGAACACCCATGCGACCCCTCCTTTGTATATATAGTCAGCCTTCTTCTATGCTCACACTTGCTTCTGTTATATGAAATTCTACCTGATTACTCTGCTTCTTTACAAGTCCCATAAGAACCTCCCAAAGGGTATGTACCTGTGATACCAGCATGGCATCTGCATCTACGCTATGTGGCAGCAAAGTATGTAAAGAAAACAGCCGAACACCTAATGGCGGCAAAAAAAGATAATTATTGGTCTTTACCTGTTTGCCTGCAGTTTTAATCAATTCATAAGTAATCAGGCAAAATTCCTGTCCGCGATAATTACACAAATAAGAAACATAGCACTCGTCCACAATCCAGTCCTGTTCTTCTTCATAAACTGTATATTTTTCTTCGTTTCCCTCTGTGGTCTGTACATCTATGCGCCAAGACAGCTTTCCTTCCTGTGTATCCTTTCGCATTTTCATTAATAATTGTGACAATTCTTCCGGTTTCATTTTGATTTTCTCCTTAATGTAGTATTGTCATTACTATACCACAATTGTTATAATGATAGCAATGTTTCGGACGCTTTTTAGGAGGTGATATATATGGCAGATTCTATTATTTATCATATAGATGTTAATAGCGCTTTTTTGTCTTGGAGTGCAAAAAAATACTTAGAAGAACAACCGGAAAAACCAGATATTCGCACCATCTGTGCCGTCATTGGCGGAGACAAACAAAAACGGCATGGTATCGTCCTTGCAAAATCCACCTCAGCCAAAAAATACGGTATAAAAACCGGTGAACCATTAGTTCGTGCCAGTGAAAAATGCCCAAATCTTCAGGTTTTTCCTCCTGATTTCAATTATTATGTAAAACAATCCAACGCTTTTATTACATTATTAAAGGAAGTTGCTCCATCCGTTGAGCAATACAGTATTGATGAAGCCTTTTGTGATATGACAGGTACAAGAAGTCTCTATGGCGATCCTGTGGATTTCGCCAACACCCTTAGAGAACGCATTTATAAAGAGCTTGGATTTACAGTAAATATTGGCGTTTCAGTGAATAAGCTTCTGGCAAAAATGGCATCGGAATTTGAAAAGCCAAACCGTACACATACTCTTTTCCCTGAGGAAATTTCACAAAAAATGTGGCCTCTGCCAGTGAGTGAGCTTTTCTTTGTGGGGCGTTCTACAGAAAAAAAACTGCACACCTTAGGCATTCATACCATTGGTGAGCTTGCAAACTGTAATCCCTCCCTTTTAACATCCCATTTTCGAAAACATGGAGAAACAATTTGGAATTATGCCAACGGACGGGATTTGGATTTTTCTGCCTCCCATGATACTGCCAATAAAGGTTACAGCAATGAAACAACCTTACATACAGATGTTACAGATGCAGCTACAGCAAAAATGATTCTTCTTTCCCTTGCTGAAATGGTAGGTGCAAGAATCCGGGCAGACAAAGCCTACATCAGTGTAGTCAGCGTAAATCTTGTAACCTGCGATTTTGAACGATATTCGCATCAAAAAAGTCTGTACTCTGCCACAAATATTACAGAAGAAATCTATAAAACTGCCTGTGAGCTATTTGAACAGATGTGGAAACATGAACCGATACGATTAATTGGCATAGCTACCAGTAAAGCTACCTATGAGCAGTCTTATCAGTATGATATGTTTCAATCAACAAATTATGAAAAGCTTTCTAAATTGAATTCTGCTCTTGATTCTATCAGAGATAAATATGGCAGCGATGCCATCCGGCGCGCCTGTTTTTTAGAGGATAGCAACAAACTTTCTAAAGGCATGAGTCTGGCAAAATTTGATGCCAAACAAAAAAGAACAGTCGATGGAAATTCCTGATTCCATCGACTGTTTTTTTACAATACAATTCTTAAAATAAAATATTCTTTATCCACCATAAACTGGCAATTTCCCTGCAATTTTTCTGTTACATAACGGATGCTTTGCGTACCAAAGCCATGTCCGTTTTCTTCTGCCTGTGGCAATCCATCTACAATCTTTGGTTCTTTTGCATATGTATTCTTAACAGAAATCAACAATTTGTCATTATTCATATGTAAATCCAATTTAATCTTACGACTTTTTTCATCCAAAAAAGAAACTGCATGTACCGCATTTTCAATACCATTGGAAAGAATTGACGAAATATCACTATCTGAAATAGCAAGCTTTTCCGGAATTTGAATAGTATACAAAAAATCAATCCCATTTTCTTTTATTGTATTTTCATATGAAGCTAAAATCATATTTATAATTCTATTACTGCAATATTTCTTTGTCGCAGTTTTATCTACTGTATTTACAATTTCATGAATATAGGATAATGCCCTGTCTTTTTCGTCATTCTCAATAAAACCTGCTATATCTGTCAAAAAATGCCGCATATCATGACGCAATATAGCAACTGCATATTCCGAGCGTTTCATCATTTCCACTTCTTTTTCTGACTGAATACGCTGCAGCTCCATAGTTTTATTGCGTTGTTCGATTTCCTTTTTTTCTTCGTATTGCTTGAAATAGATACATAAAAACAACACATAAAAAATACAAAGCATAAATCCCAAAAATTCCGTAACAACTTCTCCGCCTGAATAGAAAAGATTCGAATATACCGTTACGGCATAATCATATACATAATACACAAATGGTATTAAACCAAAAATCACAATATCCTTTGTAGGTTTTTGTAAAAGCTGCGTAATTGCAGCCGCCACAAAATAAATCAGCAGGATAAGTGCTGTCACATTTGTAATAATTCTCACATAATAATATACCAAATCTAAATGCGTGATATATAAAAACAAAATTCCTACCCAATTACTTAATTGACAGCACAAATACGCAATAAACACTGCCAAAATCGTCGGAACAATTTTTTGTTTATAAAAAATGATTAAAAACACGCACAATGGAAGATGAATAATTAAAGGATATATCTGTTCCGTAAACACAACATCAAATTGAATATAGAAAAAGGCATTTACTGCTCCTAAAACAGCGGAAAATCCCAATAATATCCACACATTTTTTCGATTCAGCCGAATACCCAAAAATGCAGCAGACAAATATATCCCAAAAATCATAATTATCCCATAATGAAGAATCTCTAAAATACCTTCCAGCATTTTTTATTCTCCTTTCGTTAGTTTTGAAACATAAAAGCAAAATAAGCTTCCTGAAATGCTTTTCCATATCCTCTTGCAATAGGAACACTATGTCCGGACTTTGTAATAATCTCTGATACATTAAAATGATCTACATTGGGTATATACACAATATAACTCCGATGACACTTAAAGAACCCTTCACTATCATTTAATTTATTCACAAAAGAATTTAAGGTTTCTGTTGTCTCTATTTCTTTGCCATTTCGCATATAAAATGTAATAATCTTATTTTGTGCTTCAATATATTCGATGTCCGTATAATAAATTTTTTGATATCCATACTTGGTTTTTAATACAAGATTTTTGGATTCCGCATCAAAGCTGCGAGTACAATCATCTAACAATTCTTTCAACTTCTCATAATCTACCGGTTTTAGCAGATAACCTTTTGCTTTCACATCATAGGATTCTAATGCAAACTCCGGTGACGAAGTCAGAAAAATAATATTTACTACTGAATCATTTTTTCTAATCTCTTTTGCTGCTTCCATGCCATTTAACAATGGCATGATAATATCTAGGAGAATAATATCCATACGATGCAGTGCATTTTGTGCAATTAAATCATCCCCATTGCTAAAACAAAATATTCCAACAGATTTTCCGCTTTGCTTGGACCATTTCTCAAGCATTGCAGCAGCATTCTGTAAAAATTCTGCATTATCATCGCATATAGCAATTCGTATCATACTATCCTCCTAATTTTCATTTATATTTTCCAATCTATTTTATCTTACTTTATTTGTAAAATCTACTACTTCTCTGGTCGAAGATGTTCCGGAACTGCAGATAATGGAACCGGATAGCCGCCCTTACCCATAGATATCCATCTAGAACCTGCCTGCACAGCAGCCATTGCATCTAATGCCAAAAACAGATTGTCCTTTCCATAACCACAATCTCTGCTAAGTGCAGATGTCGGTGAGGTAAAGGATGCGGTCTGATATGTACGATCCATGTCCCCACTGGTAGCTCCATCATTTAAATAACCATCCTTCGTTCCTATTGCTTTACGGGAAGTACTATTAACGGTACAGGTTGCTGAACCTGCCAGATAATAACACTGGTCTACAAATCCATAATCCTTATAGTTTCTTCCGCAAATAGCACCTATGTATTTTTTACTACCACCATTCACTTTACCACAGTTTGCACTATTATATATATATCCATAATATTCTGCATCTGAATTCATCCCTACAATTCCACCTGTAGCTTCATAACCGTTTACATTTCCATAATTGATAGTATTCGTGATAGTACCTGCCTGATTATATCCTGCAATACCACCTGTATAGTTACCATTTCCATTAATCTGACCATGATTTACACCATTAACAATTTTGGCACTAGTGGTAAATACCTGTCCTGCCAGTCCGCCACAGGCATCTCCTTCAGAAATAACCCATGCAAAATTCACACAACTGTTCAGTGTAGTTTTGTTGTCTAAATATCCCACAAGACCGCCTACCATACTGTCTCCATGTATATATCCGTCTTCTAACACAACATTTTCAATGCGTGCATAAATATCAGACGAAGTATGATTTGCTACTGCACCAAACAAGCCTACTCTGCTCTCCTCCGGTTCTTCTATACATACTCCGGTAATACTGTGACCTTGTCCCAAGAAGGAACCCATAAAATACCAGTTCGCCTTGTCTGCTCCGGCACCTCCAATAGGTTTCCACAATTTTCCTGATAAATCTATGTCGTTTTCCAGATAAACCGTTTTATTTACAAACCAGTTATCATAGCCTTTATTTACCAGATATGCCAGTCCTGCAAATTCTTCTGCTGTACGAATATAGTATCTGTCAGCATATGCATTATACCAGGATATGGAATAATTTCCTTCATCTGTCCAATATCCATTTGCTTCTGTTGGCAATATTCTGGTTGAATATTCATCCGTACCATCCGGTTTAACCACATTCGCTGTAATATCTGTATAGTTTCTGTCGTTACGAATTGTCATGGTAACCGTATACGAAGATCCATCATACACACTATGTACTTTATTGGTATTTTCTATACCATCAAATACTCTTGTTTCATAATCGGCATGATAGCTAATATCCGCATTTGCATCCAGATCATCAATCTCAGTCACCCGTTCAAATTCCATATAGGTATAACCGGAAGCTACCTGATTAGCTACTACTGTCTCTAAAACTCTTTCGATTTTATTTACGACAAGCACATTTTCATAGGTATGCTCAAATCCGCCATATATATCATCCTGCGCTCTTGTAATGATAACATCATATGTACCTGCGCATACAGGAATTCCTTCTTCAAATTCCTCCAGACCTTGGCATTTATAACGAATAACAAATTCATCTTCGCTATAGTTTTTACCAGCTTCCGGATTATATGTGTATACAGCTTCTCTTGCCACACCTTTTTCATAATCAAAGGTTTCTGCTATACCAAAATCAAATATAGTCTCCGGAATCATTTCCAAACCTTCCCATTGTGCATACAATGTATGATTTTCTAATGCATCTACAGTGGTTTCTTCTGTCACTAAAGTTCCGCCCTCTGCCTCGGTGTACCATCCAATAAATTTATAACCTAATCTAAAAGGTTCAGGCAATACTCCATAATCTTCCAGATATGTTACATTTTTACTCTGCTCTGCCTCTGACAACGCATCTCCACCGGCTACATCAAAGGTTACCGTATACTCTGCAGGAACCCATTTTGCATAATAGCTTGCTCCACCTATCGGTACTGTTAATCTCGCCTGCTGTGTAAATTCCGCATCTGTATACCAGCCTGCGAAATCATAACCTGCTTTTTCCGTAGTTGGAAACTCGCTTAACAAACTTCCTTCCGGCCAGGAGAAATTCGGAACAAAGCTTCCACCATTAGCATAAAATCTAAGATATACAGATTCTCCCGTAGCCTCTCCACCGGTTATGGTATAGGTAGTATCCTCCTCTATCGGTCCAAGCTCCGGTGTGATATTTATAACTGCCAGATTATTCTTAAGAACAATCTTTTCTAATTCTATTATCTGCGGTGTAGTAAGCTCTTCTCCTCTAGCCAGTTTAATCACAATATCTTCCTGTTCCATTCCTTCAAATGTAAAGGTAGCTGTTACGATATTTTTCTTGTAATTTGCCGTAGCCGTGATTCCCTTATAAAATGCTTCTGCTGTATCTGCATTTACAGGCTGCGTCAAGTCAATTACCTGCTCTACTCCATCGATGATAGCAGTTGCATCTGTTGTTACATCGATAAATTCCGTATATATTCCCTCTTCTATTACCTTACCAGTACCTTCAAGATCGGAAAAATCAAAGGCTTCTCCATATTTTGCAGTATAGGTATTCTGCACTGTAAAGCCATATTCATTTTGTACACCATCTACCTTTAATGTGTATGTCTGGTAATCTATCTTGTAATCAATAACAACCGTTTCTTCTGTAAAGAAAACATTTTCTAACTTCTGGTCTCCATAACCATCACTAACCACATAAATTGCTTCACTCCATCCAAACAGTTCTTTTAACTCGTCCTCTGAAGGCAAGTCTATTCTCTGATTCTGTTTGATCTGGGCATTCCATACTTCTGTATAGCCCATTTCATCATTTCCCATGCGCACAGTAACACTACATGGTGCTTCCGGTCCAAGATTCACATCCCACTGTTGTAAGAATTTCTGCATCAGCAGTAAATCCTTTAAATTCACAGCATCATCCATATTTACATCTGCATTCGCTTCATTAATCTCTATATCTTTCATCTCTGCGACATACTTCCACAAAAGTAAAGTATCGCTCACATTGACATCATCATCATTATTCACATCCCCATATAGGATGGAATCAGTCGTTGTTGCCAAAGCATTCACCGGTATGGATGTCACCATCAATGCTGCCAGCAACAGAATACTTACGATTCTCTTCAACATAGCTATATCTCCTCTCCACAGTATTTATTTGACAATTTTTACTTTCTTGCCCTGCCCTTTACCTTTTAAGAGTTTTTTATATGCTTTCAATTTCTTAGCCGGCACTTTAATCTTTGCTGTAGATTTTATACTCTTAAATGTATTTTTTCCTACTGCTTTTAATTTCTGTGACTTAATAGTTATATTGCCTAACTTCTTACATTTTTTAAATACGCTTGTTCCAAACAACTTGACATTTTTACCAACCGTTATCTTTGTCAGCTTAGTACAACCTTCAAAGGCAGAATTTCCAATAACTTCCACATTTGCCCCTATGGTAATCGTCTTAACCTTTGTATTTTTATAAAATGCCTTATCAGAAATACCTGTTACTTTGTAGGTTGCTCCATTATATGTAACTGTGGAAGATATACTTATCTTCTTCAGTGTCTTTTTCGTTGCACCTACTACCGAAACCGTATCTGTTCCGGTAACCTTGTACATATAACTTCCTTCTGCAAACTCTGTTTCTAAATCTGGTGTTGGCTCCGGATCTGGCGTCGGTTCTGGATTTGGTGTCGGCTTCGGATTTGGCGTTGGCTCTGGATCTGGTGTCGGTTCCGGATCTGGCGTTGGTTCCGGATCTGGCGTTGGTTCCGGATCTGGCGTCGGTTCCGGATCTGGCGTTGGTTCCGGATCTGGCGTCGGTTCCGGATCTGGTGTCGGTTCCGGATCTGGCGTCGGCTCTGGATCTGGCGTTGGCTCTGGATCTGGCGTCGGCTCTGGATCTGGCGTCGGCTCCGGTTCTGGTTCAACATCTTCGTTTATAATCATACCATTTGTCACTTCGACCTCAACATCCTCACCATTGATATTAATGACCTCTATGACTTCTACAGTAATAGGAATTTCTCTTTTTTTAGCATATTCAGACAGTATAATATTCATCACTAACAATGTCCCGTTATTGGTATTGTTTTCCAGCTCGAGATTAGTAGCTGTATACACATACCCATTCGCAGACCCATTCGATAGTTTTTCCCAATGTAGAAGGCTCGTTTCCGTAGGAAATGCACTTCCTGCTTGCGCGGTAGAACCTATCAATCCACTTGAACTACTGTATGAAACCTTTAATTTCAATCCCCAAATCCCCGGATTATTCTCCAAATCAATGTTAATTGCTGCCGTTTCTCCTCTTTTTATAGATTGGGTAGATGCTACTATCTTTGCTGTACCTGCATCCGCCGCACGAGTCGTAAATGCACCTACACATACTATGAGCATCATACAAGCAATACATAGTACTGCATTGAATTTTTTTAATTGTCTCATGTTAAAACCTCCTTTTTTACCTTTTTTAGTATTATAGTACTATTTTTTATATATTTATCTGGTATTCGTGAAATGTCGATTTTAGGGTGTGAAACGCAAAACAGCGCCCTAATCGGACGCTGTCTGCAATGGGTTTAACTTATTTAACCGTAACCTTTACTTTTTTAAACATTCCATTCTGTGAATAAATATAAATATCACATTTACCTTTTGCCATTCCTTTAATTTTACCTTTCTTATCCACGGTTGCGATGCTTGGATTAGACGATTCATATCGGAATTTTGCAATATGAGTTTTTACCTTCCCCTTCGTCTTTAAGATTGGTTTTAATTTTGTTGTTCTCTTTACCTTCACAGTTACCTTAGCTTTTTTATGTGTAACGGCTGTTGGATTTCCTTGTTTACCGCCATTTGTAGCTGCATGAACAGTAACAGAAGTTTCAATTGCTCTCTTTTCACCATAAATTGTCTTATAAGCTACCAGCATATATTTATAATATTTGCCTTTGGCTAATTTCTTTACAGTATAAGATTTCTTGCCAGAAGATACATCTCCAATAAGCTCCATTGGTTTTCCACAAACTGCGCCATAAATCATGTAACCTTCAGCTCCACTTACCTTGCTCCAGGATAATTTTATAGATTTATTCGCACCTTTCGCTTTTAGCTTAAAGGCTATAAAGCTGCTTCCTGCCACATCACCCTTATCTGTATTGGCAGTTGTAATTGCTTGTTTGGATTCTTCTATAGCTATAGTTCCAGCCTGTGCAAGTTCTTTTGCTTCCTGCTCCTTTTTAGCTTCTTCTTCCTTCTTAGCTTGCTCTTCCTGTTCTTTCTTAGCTGCCTCTTCCTGCTCTTTCTTAGCTGCCTCTTCCTGTTCTTTCTTAGCTGCCTCTTCCTCTTCCTTGGTTTTTAACTCCTCGTACTCGGATTCTGCATTTTCTAATACAGACAGGCTCGTTACATATGCTTTCTGGGCTTCGGTTAAAGCTTTATAAGCTTCTTTTGCTGCATCAATTTTTGCTTTGCATTCTTCACTGGTATCTACCGTTCCGATTGCTGCTATTAAATTCTCTACAGCTTTTGCCGCTGCTTTATCCTTTTCTTCCTGCTCTTTCTTAGCTTCCTCTTCTTGCTTTTCTTCCTCTTCCTTGAGCTTTAACTCTTCGTATTTGTATTCTGCATCCTTTAATACAGACAGATTCGATACATATGCTTTCTGCTCCTGTGTTAAGGATTTATAGGCTTCTCTTGCTGCATTGATTTTTATCTTGCATTCTTCACTGGTATCTACCGTTCCGATTGCTGCTATTAAATCTTCTACCACTTTTGCTGCTGCTTTATCCTTTTCTTCCTGCTCTTTCTTAGCCGCTTCTTCCTCTTCCTTAGTCTTTAACTCTTGGTATTTGCTTTCTGCGCTTTCTAAAATAGACAGATTCGTTACTAAAGCTTTCTTCTCTTCGGTTAAGGCCTTATAAGCTTCTCTTGCTGCATCAATTTTCATCTTGCATTCTTCACTGGTATCTACGATTCCAATAGCAGCAATCAAATTCTCTACTTCTTTTACTACATTTGTGCTTACTTTTACGCTGACAACTTTTTCTGTCAATTCATAGTTATCCGTATTTTCCAATGCAATCGTAATGCTTGTAGTTCCAACTGCAAGCGGTGTTACCATACCGTTTTCATCTACACTGATAATTGTTTCATCATAACCTGTATAGGTTAATTTCTTATTAACATTTGTTACTGCACCCAGTGAAAATGGACTTTCTCCAGCCTCTGCCGTATAACTATCTTCTGCAGTATTAATAGTTGCAATTCCTTTCTCAATATCAAAATAAACTACCTTTGCCTCCTGATCTGCAAAATTTCCTGCTGGTGTAACTGTTACACATCCTGTATCTGATCCTACTGCATCATTTGCTCCATAGGAAACAGTATAATCTACATCCTCTGTTAGTGCCACCTCATTCCAGATAACAGTTACTTTTGGACATATCTGACTACCTGTATATTTATAGCTACTTTCATCAAGGAAAACATCTGCATTATCAAAATCAAATATATCCTGACTTGCATCTTCTTCATATACATAATATGTATATCCGTCTACTGTGGATGAACCTTCACAATTATCATTTCCACCATATTCTGCATCAATCGTGTATGTTCCCGGCTCTTCAAACATTAAATTTACAGTTGCTATTCCTTCTGAAACATTTGCCTTATAGGTTGTAACTTCTGTATTTGTCGCTTGTCTACTTCTAGCCATTACTGCAACATTTTCCGCTGTACTTTCATAAGTAACTGTAAAGACTACTTCTCCGGTGATATCCGCATCCATATTTTCTTCAGTGTTTATCTGCGCTTCAAATATACGTTCACTGTTTATTGGACCATATGCAGCAGAGATGTTTTCTGAACCGTCTACAGCAGATGCCATTAAACTGACTGTTGTAACTGCACGTTTTGCATTTTGTGTTACCATATTAGAATATAAATCATAGATAGATCCGTTAATTATACTTCCCACACGTACTTCTACTTTGCATCGATATTGATATCCATTTTTCAATGTGCTTGCACGGAATGTATAAGTGGAACCATCATTTTTGCCTTCAGCATCTTCCCATCCAAAACCTTTGTTACACTGCCACTTATAGGAACGCACATAATATGTACTATCTGTTTCTGATACTACATTAGTAGAAAGTTCTATGTCCTTTCCTGCTATGCATTCTGTATCATTATCCATACCTTCAACGAATATATTAATACTTGTATTTGCTGGAAGGGTGGTACATTCGACAATATCAGAATATGTACTTTCCACATTTTTGTCAGAAAAAGCTTTTACTGTATAATAGTAACTCGTTTCCGGTTCAAGTCCTTCTCCTACTCCATTATCTGTACAGCTATATGTTCCAGATGCATTCTTTTCAACTGTCTGAATGTTATCATAATATGTCTTTCCATTAGAATATGTAACACGATAAACTTCAAAATAGGATGCTTTTCTATCTCCGTCTGTCCACTCCAATGTTACCTTATTATCTGTTAATTCTGTTACTGTCAAATCAGATGGTACAGATGGTGGTGGTGTCTGTTCTAATTTTGTCAAATATCCCACAACCGGAATCTTTTTACCATTCAACTTTGCTGTGTAGGAAACTAATTTCCAACTATAAGAATAGTCATTACTTGTACCACTTGGAAGACTAGGCACTGTACCAGAATACTCACTACCACTGGTAGTTACTTTACAGTTTGTTCCTCCGGCTTCTAAAGAAGTGGCTACACCTACAACTGCTCCTCCGGCTTCTGTCGTTAACTGTGTTTCAATCGAAGCACCATAAGAAATCGTTTGTGCATTTTCCTTTGAAACAGAAATTGTCTGTCCTACAGAACCGCCACCTGCAGAAATATTTGTAACATTAACAAATCCACCCGTATCTGCATCTGATCCTGCATTGGTCTTACCGGATAACACTTTGCTTGCATCTATTGCATTCAGCTCATAAATTGTACTTGCATAGGTACTTGGATCTCCTGCTTTATAATCTTTATCAAATACATTTCCATAAATTTTACTTAGACTATCATTTGACTGTGCAATTGCATCATATGTAGATACATCTACTGTAGTCAAAATTGGGTTCTGTGGAACGCAGTAGAAATAGTCTTCCCAACCACCTTCTATTTCCTGTCCCCATTCATAGGTTCCACCAGCATTATATTCAGACATTATACTCTCTGTATGCTCTAACCATTCGATGTAATTTTCATATAATGCCAACTGGCTTTCATAATTACTGTCTGTCACATCTGTCGTATATTTGTTATTAAAACCATCTGTAGGATTACTATAGTTACCTCCAACAACATTTGCATCTACATCAATATATTCAAACAGATTTTCTTCTAGTTCCTTCAAAAATGCGCTTTTGGCATCATACTCTGCCTTTGTTGGAAGCGTATAGGTCGGTATATAAATCTTACAATTATATCTTACATATGGTACCGTAAATATAACCACTGAATCATTTGCTCCACTGGTATTATAGTCAATACTATATTCCTCAGAAACTGTCTTTCCTGTTTCATAACCAACAGAAGCAGAAACAGTCGTTTCAAAACTCATTCCTGCAACATTAAACAATCCAAGGAAGCTAGTTTCCTGCTCAAAACCTGCAACTACACCTGCAGATACGGTAAACCCTGCTGTTTCCTCACTGCCGGTTCCACTACTCTTTGTATATGTAGTTTCTGCATTTTCTAAATAATCTTCTCCAAACTCCTTCCATACCGGAGCCGCCTGTAAAATAGAGAGAACTTCTACATCACCATAGTAAATATCCGTACTTCCCTGTTCATACTTAATAAAAGAGCTATCATTATCAATATCTACCATATAAACAGAGCAGCCAATATTTACCCCTAATCGTTCACTCTCATCGTAACAATAGCTTTTCTCATTTTTAGAAACCTCTCCCCATATACCATATACACGGCTTGTCATATCCTTATCTTGTCTACGTATATAATACACACAATATAATGTTTCTTCTCCAATAGCACTGTTTGTCACATTACCTACCGTTACTTCTGCAAGCCATCTATTCCTATTTCCGCTTGAACCTCCAGTCTCAACAGTTTTAGGCAATTCATAAGAACTACACTCAAGTTTTCCTTCACTGCTGTATTCAAAAAACTGTCCTGATAAAAAAATGGTATCAGAAACTGCAGATCCATAAGCTGCAAATCCTTCTAATGAAACCGGCTCGAATGTATTCGGTGTAGTTCTGTGGTAATTCTTATTCTCATTACCATTCTGACGTGTCCAACTATATTTCAGAGAAGCTGCCGCCGCAGTATTCGTTTTCAAAGTTCCATAGGATGTGAAACCTACAATTGTTCGCGGTGTATAATCCTTTATTCCCACTTCACGGGTATCTGCTACCACTGTATCTATTGCTGTATCAGGCGTATATTCCACTCTTGTATAATTACCACCTATAACAATCTCTTTACTATTCGCACCTGTTACATTAGCAACAATTGCAGTTGCATTACGAAGTAAATATGCACATTCATCATCTACTTTACCAATAAGCGCTCTTTTGGTAACTGTCTGTTCAAGTTTTACTCCTTCTGTGCTTCTTGTTCCTTCATATACATCTAACATGGATGTCAGACAAGAATTGGGATCCAACATATCTTTCCATGTATCTTTATCATCAATCCCAAAATTTCTGAAATTAGTCGCAAAGTTAGCAACTGTAAGCAAATCATCTATTCCATCTCCATTTACATCATCTGCAGTCATAGAAAGATATGGTATACTATAATACTGTTTCTTAGAACCATTCGAACTATATTTCCATTCAGATACTCCATTTACATAAGTACCATTTGCAACATCGATAATTTGTGTAGGCTCTCCTAAGGAACCACTATTCACATCAATATCATATATTTTCACTTCTAATCGATTTGGTTCCCAAGGCTGCTGCGTGGTCTCAACTTCATCGCTATTGTTTGGTGCATAAATTGCAAGTTCATCTATTCCGTCTCCATCAAAATCTCCTGCTTCCACACCAATTAGTCCTCTAACGGAATACAATGGAATTCCAGTGACTGTCTTAACATAACCACCTGTAGGTTGATCTTTAAATATCCACACCGGATCATAATATGTGC
This sequence comes from Lachnospiraceae bacterium, assembly GCA_017625255.1. Taxonomy (GTDB): domain Bacteria; phylum Bacillota; class Clostridia; order Lachnospirales; family Lachnospiraceae; genus Roseburia_B. The sequence continues at coordinate 41,213 of JAGALK010000034.1, read as the reverse complement.
CGCTATATTCTGCCTTTGTAACAGAAAGCATAATATTTCCACCACTAGAATCAGCCTCAAGGTATACACGAGCAATATATTCCTTTTTGCCATCTCCATCTCCATCAAAGCTAGCACTCATAGAATAGTTATTGGTAGAACCATTATACAATGTTAGTTTTTTGGCATCATCTTCTAGCGCCTGTGCACCTGAACTTAAGTCATTATCATAAATATCTACCCATGGATTACTACCATAAAGTTCCTTTGCCACCTCATCCATGGATGTTATTGCATGATTTCCCGGATTTAACTCATCCGTATTGTATTCACTATTTTCCGGCAAATCAAACCCCAGACTTTCTAAGGTCTGTTCATCTGTGGCAATATCACTGTTACTTCCTGATTCACCACTTACTTCCTCAGTCACCTCTGCACCGAAGGCTGTCATGTTTGTTCCTGAAAAAAACATAGCTATGATTAATAACATAACCATAGCTTTCTTCATCATAACTTTCATGTTCTTCACCTTTCCTTTCATAAATTGGATACTTTAGCATACTTGTTTCACGCCTTCTCCATCACTCATCAGTTTAAATTTCTGATGGTTACATAGGAATATTATACTATATGATACCTTCAACTTTCTTATCCTAGTGTGAAATGTCGATTTTAGGGTGTGAAATGCACCACGAGAAAAGGTGCATAGCAAAACTGCCATGCACCTTTTCCTTAGTCTTTACGCATTATTTCTTTACTTTTTTAGATACTGCCTTTGACCATTCGCTATAATAGGTCTTACCGGAAACTGTCGTATAGGTACGAACCTGAACATAATAGGTCTTCTTTCCTTTTAATTTAGAAATAGTCTTAGAAGTCTTTTTACCCAATTTCACCAGTTTTGCCTTCGACATATTCTTTTTTAAGGAATATCGAATCTGATATCCGGAAATCTGTTTCTTTTGTGCCTTTACTTTTACAGTCAATTTCTTCTTGCCTGGTTTTAACTTAGAAATCTTCGTTCCTTTAGGATTGATGATAAAGGTCTTCTCTATCGCCTCATTTCCAGCATAATCACCACTGAAAAGAACTTTTACTTTGGCTGTTCCAACATTGGTATTATTGAAATAAACTACGCTGTAACATTCACCTCCAACCACTTTGCCATCTGTATCCTTCACTGTTACAGAAGGCTTAAGAGCTTTACCAGTGTAGGTATAGGTTGTTTGTGAAAGTGTTACGGACTCTATCTTCTTTTCTGTCGGAGTAACATCTGAACCAGAATCTTCTACGGTTATCTCAAAGGTAGTTGTAAATTCTTCAAAAGTTACTGTAACGGTCTGTTTGCCAGCCTTACTCATGTCATAGCCGCTATAACTGCCCTGCTGATACATAATCACTGTTTCTGTTCCGTCTGATAATACATAGTATAATTTGTCTCCACGGGTACTAAATGTATCTCCTACCTTATACGCCGTCACCTTTGGTATCACCTTAATGCCTGTAATAGTAGGATTTTCACTGCTGCTGCCTTTTTCTTTTACAGTAATCTCATAGGTTGTCTCAAAGCCTTTGTAAGAAACCGTTACGGTCTGTTTTCCTGCTTTGCTCATATCATAACCGCTGCAAACTGCCGCTGATGCATCTTCCACTTTTACGCTTGCTCCATCGGACATGGTAAGATATAATTCAAAATCCGGTACAAAAGTGTCTCCCACCGTATATACCTTGGATACATTTGGCACAACGGTAATTCCGGTTTCTTCCTTGGCAGGATTATCTGAAGCACCTTCTTTTTCCCAAATAGCAAACATTACAACCGTTATATTATCGTGTACATATAAATCAGAAAATTCACCCTGATCTTTATAAATTGTTGTACTACCATCACTTCTGTCACACCATCCCACAAAGGTATAGCCTTCTCTAGTAAATTGGTTTGCCGGGAATGTATATATAGTTCCAAACTCACAATTACTTACCTTATCCATAGTTCCTTCGCCTCCATTTGGCTTAAAAGAAACATGATAGATATACGGTTTCCATTTCGCATAAAGGGTAATATCCCCTGTACTTCCACTCGGTATAGTGGTTACTTTACTCTCATTTGAATAACTTGTATCTGTATACCAGCCTTCAAAATAATAGCCTGTTTTTTCCGCATCTGCAAGCGTAATTGTCTCATCGCTCATCGTATAACTGTCTGGATTGCCAGTATTATTCGTTCCACCTGCCAGTTCATATGTTATCGCATATTCTTCCAATTCCCACTGTGCATATAAAACAAGGGATCCTTCTACACTTGCTACTTCTAAATTTTCTCCCGCTTCATAGGCAATCCCTGTTCCATCGGCTGCAGTATTCCAACCGTTAAATCTATAGCCTTCTTTTACATAGCTGTTTTCCGGAATTGTTACCTGTGTATCCAAGCCGAATAATATATTAGATACCGTTCCTTCGTCACAGCCATTTCCATCAAATTGAATACCCCGAATTGTCTGTACAGACATTTTGTTATCTATATATCCGTCACGAACTGCAACAGCCTTTATTACACATGGATTTTCAATGGTAATTGGTTCTGTATAAATAGCAGATGCTCCTCTTGATAATCCCGGAGTACTACCATCTAATGAATAATAAATCGTTTCTGTGCTTTTTGCTGTAATCGTTACTACCGTACTGCCAGAAGTAGCATCTACAACAATCTTAGGTGCAAATGTATATCCCTTTGCTGCCTGTATGGTTCCAGCTGTATTCTGCGTAGAACCAGAGCTTAGTATAGATTCCGGTATCGGCTGACACCAGCTGTCCGCATATTGATTTAGTCCCTCATGCTCCACATCACTAACCAGATAGAAGAGATAATATAAGCTTCCATCTCCATCCACCGGATCGTCCCACATAACATCCACGACATACCAAGAACCATTCAGATTAACCATATTCCAAGCGTGACAATACTCATCAATATCGCAAATAACAACACTGTTGATTCCTGCACCGTTTGCAAGCATCTGGAATAATTCTGCATATCCTTCACACTGGGATTCTCCTATTACCAATGCATCATAAATTGTTGCACCTGATGTTGGTTCTAGATTTTTCAACATCAAATCATGAATTTTTCTTACTTTTTCCTCATCTGAACCACATGCATCAATCTCTTCATAGTATTCTGCTAATTTCTGTTCAATCAATGTGTTCGCTTCCTGACGAGCATCTCCCTTTGCAAACTCCGGATTTACTTCGAAGCTGTAATAAATCGTATCTCCACTCGGTGTTAGAGAAGCCATATTGGTCAGGAAATAATATTGCGGATTCGAATATAAAAACTGAGAAGCAATTTCTCTTACTTCTGTTCTAGTCAGCTGAGTTGTTTTTGCTGATCCTGTAGTATAAGAAACAGGATTTCCACTAGCATCCAAAAGTGCAGATGCATTCTTTGTTGTTGTCAAAAGCTCTTTACAAACTGCATCCAATTCATTCCAGAATGCTTTTCCTGCTTCATTCAACAGATTGTAATAGTAATAAGACTTATAGGAATCCCATGTACGATTGCCAGCCGTAATCGGTGCAATGGTTTCTACTTCGTAAGTAACCTCACCTTCGTCTCCTTCGCCTTCCGGTGATTTAATCTCAAAGCTTAAAGTTCCTGTTCCTGTGTAGTCACCTATACCTGTAATAGTAGCTGTTGCTGTTCCTGCTTCTGTATTATCTGCATAAGTCACATAGTAGTCCTTACCCAGTCTTAACTGTTTTCCATTATAGGTAACGAGCACTTTTGGTGTGCAACCACCTTCTACAAGCGTTATCGTTCCATCCTCTTCAAATTCCCCTTCTGCAAATGTAATTTCAGCAAATGCTCCATCCGCTGTTGCTTTTTTTTCTGCCAATGCAAGGGTTGTATGCACCGGGAATGCTGCTGTCGTATTGGATTTCGCCACAGAATTATAGGTTTTCGCTCCATCTGCTTCTTCGCCCCATAAACCTACAATACTACCGTAATACGCTGTTCCTGCTGTATTCTTCTCATAATAGGTATAATAAACCGTTTCTGCTCCATCTTCACTGACCGTTACATTACCTGCTACCGCACTACCAAGCCACACATCTTTGCTGTCACTTTGGTTTTCTGTAAATGCCGGTGTATATCCGGTATCCTCAAACTCTTTTGTTTCTGTATTATACTGATATACCTGTCCCTCTAAGAATATAGAATCCACATCCTCTGTTCCATGGGCTGCAAAAGGCACCATAGCTACCGGCTCAAGTTCTAGCGAACTACGATCTGAATAATATGTTACTTTAGAATATCCACTATCTGTATAAGTCCAATCCCATTTTGATACGGTTTCTAATGTCATTTCTTCTTCATCCGTTAAATCCTCATAGGCAAAGCATCCCAATACCACAGCCGGACATCCTTTCCATAGATTCATACCTGCTATTTTTGCATTTGTATATGTAAGAAAATGAGCCGAACCCGCATTCATGGCAAACATACTTGACGAATTTGCCGGATTATATTGATATGCGTTCGTACAATTTCCGGCAATAATAAGCTCTCTGCTATTAGAATCCGTTACACTTCCTAATGCTACAGTTGCATTTCGCACTGCAAACATAGTACCTGCACCTTTATTGGCACTTCCATCATAGCCCATTAATACCTTTTTCTTTACTGTCTGTGTCATATATTCTGTACTACTTTTGCTTCCTGTATAGATATCCAAAACAGAAGCCAGACAAAAATCCGGGCTAAACAATAACGGTTCGTCTAAATACAAAATATTACCGGCTGCATGGTAACCGCCTATATACGGAGAAAAATTCGCTACTGTGGTTAAATCACCAATTCCATCTCCATCCACATCCTCTGTCATCATGGAAAGATATGGTATACAATGATACTGTTTATCTGCGTCTCTTTTATAGGAAGCGACACTGTAATTCCACTCTGTCATACCATCTCCTGCCTCAATCACTTTCGTTGGTTCCGGAAGAGATTCTTTTATATGAAAATTGAAAATATTTGACGTATCCAAATTAAAATCCATATCATAAATCTTTAAAGATAATTGATTCTTTGGATAATTACCCTCTGCATCTGCTACCTGTGTCTCTACTTCATCACTATTATTCGGTGCATATACAGCCAGTTCTTCCATTCCATCTCCGTCAAAATCGCCGGCTGCAATATTAATAAGACCTTCTACTCCTCTAGGTGAAATATCATCTGTTGTAGCGATATAGCCACCTGTATCCTGATTCAAAAATGCCACATACGGTTTTCCCGAACCATCACCAGCTGCTGCCATGGAAACGGATAAAAGAATCTTTCCGCCTCTTTCTTCATCTGCTAACGATAAACGTGCCATCCAATCTGCCACACCATCTCCATCCGGGTCAAAAGCTGTAGCAACGGAATAGGCACTTCCCGGTGCAATCTTACTGCTATCTATGGATGCTGTTCCTTTTCCTGTAAGTGACATGGATTCTGCCACTGCAGTATCTGCCAAAGACTGTACTCCGTCACCATCCTTTGCATATATCTTGGATTCTACGCCACTACTGGTGTAACGGTCTGCTACCAGATTAGTCTGTTTACCAATCGCTGTAATTCCAGACTCTTTTGCCATAACTTCCCCTGAAATAGGAACCTGGGTTATCACCATCACTGCACTAAGAATTCCAGACATTAATCTTGTTAAATTCTTTTTCTTCATATGCATGCCTCCCTTATCTTACTCCATTCATAAATGAGTAACTTATTTTCTGTATATTATAACTTAATATTTTTAAAATTTTTTCTATTTCGTGAACTGTCGATTTTGGGGTGTGAAATGTAAAAACAGCGCCCTACTTAGACGCTGTTTCTATCAATACATCATGTATGAATTTTGTATAAAAACAAACCATATAGCAGATACAACTATAACTACTAAAAGTATTACCAATGCATAGACTATTGCCATACTGCTTTTTATTAAAAAAGCTACTACACCACATGTACACAATCCAATGCTTATAAAAAGGGACATTTTACCTAATTGTTTACCATACCCAACTTTATCTTCTGTGGTATCAAAAACTTTTCCGTGCATAGTTGAAACATTTCCTCTTAATAAAGATATGGCAACCATAAGTATAACAAACGAGACGAACCACATCATAATACTAAAACCAATCATACAAACACCTCAACCAAATTCAATATTTCTTATCATAGGTCATTTCATTAGTCATAATTTTTTACTCCTTTCGACTGTTACATTATTGTCTTAACACTTTCATCATAATTACAGCCCAAAGGAAAGTAACCCTCTATCTCGTAGAATTGCTCTACAATGCGTAGAGTTTCCTCTATTTCCGTTTTTCACAAATTTTCCAACATTGCATAACAACATACACAACCGATGAATATAATATCGGCAAGCTACTTCTGTTTATATTCCTTATGTTTTTTCTCTTCCGCCAAAAATTTCCCAATTATTTCCTGATTCATAAGATACCACCAACTCCAAGGTTTTACTTCTCTAATAGTTTAAAAAAACGCTTGTCATTCATCTGTTCGTTTGTAATATAGTTCCCATCCAAAAACAATGCATATGTTGTAATTGGTGTAGGAGCATTTTGAGCTTCTTCTTTACTCTGCAAATGAATGGCTTTAAATTGTATAGCATTTTCTTTCGCAATACCTTCAATCACCGGAACATATTTCGCATTGAATGGACATTGACTGGTATAATACAAAACATATCCTTTTTCTTCAACGCGTGGCTTTTTTGCACATTCTTTAAATTTTGGCAACTCTACATCATCACTAAAAGGTAAATACCACAATTGAATACCATTATCAGCCTCATCGCAAACTTGAAATCCTTTATACTTCAGAAATTTAGGTTCTGCTAAAAATGGTTTTTTCTTCGCAGCCGCCAAAATGCAAAGCCCCTTTTTCCCTTTACTTTTACTATCTTCAATACATGCATTTAATAAATCCGTTGAATAACCATGACCTTTAAGCGAACCTGCTACCCATAAACAATCAATATACATATATCCATCTGCCAAAATCGGATTCCATGCATTCTCAGCAGGAATATATTCAATAAAACACTTCCCTCTTTCTGTACTTTTTAGAAAAACCAAACCATCCTCAAATCGTTCTGACAACCATGCCTTTTTAGAAGATACCTGAATATCATTGTTGTTAGAAATCGCACAACATATATGCTCTTTATCAATATTTTTACTCGTAATCTTAATATATTCCATTATATAAAACCTCCGTAAACTTCAAATTCGTCTCTCAATTAAACACACCTACTTACTAAAATTTGTATAACTGAATATCCTGTTAAACTCCCGTTTGCTCCGACAACTCGATGGCATGGAACAATTATGGATATTGGATTGCGACCGACAACTCCTCCAACTGCTTGAGCTGACATTTTTTCGATTTCCTTTTGCCTTGCAATTTGTTTAGCTATATCGCCATAAGTAATGACCTTGCCATATGGTATCCCACAAAGTATTGTCCATACTTGTTTTCTGAAATCACTGCCTATAAATTCCATTGGCAACTCTTGGATTTTGGGCTTTTCGCATTTAAAATACTTGTCCAACCACTCTTCTGCCAGTTTAATGACATCGGTCTCCTTTTCTTGATATTCCTTACCTTCAAAGTTTGTTTATCATCTATTCCTTTAACAGGTGTAATAGAAAACAATCCATCTCTATTGCAATAAAAAAGAATTTTTCTAACTCCATTTATCTTTAGTCTTGTCTCTGCATTACCCTCTGGATATAGCTTTACCATCTGGACTTTATCTGCTGAAACTCCGGCAATAAAAGAAATATAATGTTGTTTCGTCATATCATGCTCAACACGAATATAGTACTCATCTTCAATTCGCTCTATAAAAACCATATGATTTTCATCTGTTTCTTCTGCCTGACATGGATTAAGCATTATTCCGTGGCACTGAATAACAGCTTCTCCCATGCTATGAATACTGTTCCCACAAACCGGACACACATAAAACTTTGAACACATCACATTGGCTGAGACATTCATATTGTTGACTGCATTTCCAGAAATCAATTCGGTGATGGATATACCGAAAACTTTTGCTATTGGTTCAAGCAAAGAAATATCTGGGTATCCTTTTGCTGTCTCCCATTTAGAAACTGTTTTATCTGAAACATTCAGTTTCTCAGCAAGCTCTGCCTGTGTTAAATGTTGCTTTTCTCTTAATTCCTTAATTACTGCTCCTGTAACATATTGATTCATAACTTTTTACCTCCTATGTACATATCATAATACATAAAAGTTATTTTTTATACCTACGCAAAGTAGAGAAGAAACTTCGTAAGCATCTCTATACATTCCTTCCTCTGATAATGCCCCATACGGATTTGCACTTATCTTTTTTATCTCAAATGGAAATCCATTTACAGCTAATGCTTGCGTCAAAAACATGCGAATTGCAGTTGTCGTATCTGTACCTAAATCTTTAAATAATTGATCTGATTTTACTTTTAAATCATCATCCACTCTTACTTAAATTGTAGTAGCCATTTGCTCTACCTTCTATTCCTTTTTTACAGACATGTCATTAATAATGTTATAAATTTCTCTACCCATAAGCAGAACACTCCTTTTTAAGGCGTGTATCGTAGAAAATTATTGTTTCAACAGAACGTATTACTATAATTTTCATTTCTAACAGGTTGCCATTTCATATACGTTCACTCCAATCTTCATATCCAACAATAATGTTGTTCAAAATCAGAAACTCTCTCATCAATCTGTTCGTACAGCATCACATATATCGCCAATATTACAGTCAAGATATTCACATATCCTGAGAAGTACAGACAATGCCACTTCTTCATTGCGGCGTAACTTTGTCATTGTTCCGGTAGCGATATTCAAATCCTTTCTCAGCGTAGCTTGAGAAATCTCTCTTTCAACAAGCATAAGCCAAAGTTTCTTATAGCTCATCCTCATACTACGCACCTCCATACTGATATTTTAGTCACATTATACGATATTTTGTCGACTTTATCAATGAACTTCATCATTTTCAAAGCCATTCTTCGCAAGATGTTGCGATTTTTGTACAAACAAAAAGAGAATAACTAGAGTCAGCTTACATGCTGTTCTCCTCATTATTCTCTTCCTGCTTTTATTCTGTTTCGTTTTCTGCCGCTAATAATTCCAGAAATATAGAAGGTTCATACACCTTAATAGACGATTTCGTATAGTCTTTCACATTTCTGGTTACAATACAATCCATCTCTGAACGAATAGCGGTTTCCACCATAATAGCATCCTTATAATCGCTAATTTCAGAAGATATTGCTTTTCGACAGTCCAAAGAAGTAGTATCCAACAAATGAAACAATGTAAAAAGTTTGCTTAAAATTTTGCGTGTTTCCGCATCGCTATGCGTTAACCGATGTGTCAGATAGTATATATCTGTAACTGACTTTGCTGTGATATATCCCTCAAATTGCTTATTTGCAGAATGTATAAAAATCTTTTGTGCAACTTCTGCAAACGGAACCCGAGACTGCAAGGCATCAATGATAACACAAGTATCAACCAAGGCTCTCATATTGTATTCAACCTTTCTTCTCGTGCTTCATCCAAAGTCATATCCGCCGGAAGAATTCCGAACAATGACTTAGCAACATCCACTCTGTCCTGATATGGATTAGACAGTTTTGCAACAACCTTTCCGTTACGTGTTATATAAATATCCTCTGCATCTACCCACATCTGAAGATTCCCTTCAAGAATCTGGAATAACTCTGTATAGCCTTCACACTGGGCTTCTTCCTTTACCAATGCTTCATAAATGGTCGCACCTGCTATCGGTTCTATTTTTTCTAACATCAAATCATGGATTTTTCTTACTTTTTCTTCATCAGAACCACATGCATCAATCTCTTCATAATATTCTGCCAATTTCTGTTCAATCAATGTGTTAGCTGCCTGACGATCTTCTCCCTTTGCAAACTCCGGATATACATCCAAGCTATAACCAATCGTATTTCCACCGGATGTTATAAACGCTAACTTTGTCAGGAAATAATACTGTGGATTCGAATATAAAAACTTTGAAGCAATTTCCTTTACTTCTGCTTTGGTCAACTGATCTGTTGCTGCTGTTCCTACAATATAAGCAGTATCTCCACTAGCACTACCAATTGCAGATGCGTGAAATGTCGATTTTTGGGTGTGAAATGTTGAAATGCGGGTACGAAATGTCATTCCTATGTGTTTTATCTATGATATACTATTTACAAACTATATTTTTTTAGACAAAGGAGTTGATCTACTTGATAAAAATTGCCATTTGTGATGACAGTCCAGAGGAACTGCAGACACTAACTAATCATTTAAATATGTATAAAGAATTAAAACCAACTCCCCTGCATCTTTATTCCTTTCAAAATGGTTTTTCCCTTTTAGATGCCATTGAACATGGGGAACAGTTTGATATTGCAATACTGGATATTTTAATGCCCGGAGAAAACGGAATTGATATTGCACGGGATATCCGCAAGAGACAGCCTGACATGGAAATTATTTTTTTAACTTCCACTCCTGAATATGCTTTGGAAAGTTATGAGGTAAAAGCCCGCAACTATTTGTTAAAGCCTGTATCGAAGAATAAATTATTTGCCGCCATCGACTACGTTTTAGATCAGCTTAACAAAAATGAGGATTCTGGTTTTATCGTTTACAATAGTGCCAAGCAATACACCAGAATTCTATTTTCCCAGCTTGTATACGGTGAAGCCATGCTCAAGACTGTTAACCTGTACATGGCAAATAATACCATGATTTCTTCCGTCATGACCTTTACAGAGCTGCTAAAGTTGCTGAATGGATGCCCGGATTTTATCCATCCGCATCGCTCCTATGTAGTAAATATGAACTTTATTCAATATGTAGATAAAAATGAAATCTGTTTAATTAATGGCAAGAAAATTCCTCTTTCCCGAAATAATTATGCCAAGATTTCAAAACAGTTTTTAGATTTTGCATGCTCTATTTCATTTGAGCAATAGAAAGGAGCAATTTATGTTTCTCTATAAATTAATTTTTTCCGTAATCATTCTTATCTTTGGTGTCGCTGTCAGTGCATGCTTTGCAGGCATTTCCATGAATCGTAGAAGTATTCTTTCCATAGTTACTTTTTGTGTGTTAGACGGTTTGCTGCAGCTTACTATTTCCACCGCGTTTAGTGATATATTTATGAAACAGCTGTATCCTCTGATAACGCATCTGCCATTGATTTTATTCTTTGTACTGGTACACAAGTGCTCCATAATGAACTCTATAGTAAGTGTTCTGATAGGCTTCATCTGTTGTCAATTTCCACGATGGTGCAGCAATTTTATTCAAGCCTTTTCCGACAATATTATTATCTATGCTGTCATATATGTACTATCCGCTGCTCTTATCTTTTATATCATTTATCGCCATGTGGCAGAATTGGTGCAAATTTTTATGACGCATACAACAAAAAACGCTCTGCTTCTTGCTAGTGTTCCATTTATCTACTATATCCTCCACTACGGAGGTACCATATATACGAACTGGTTGAGTTCCAACAACAAAATTGCCGTACACTTCATTCTAACTGTCAGTTGCCTTTTTTATGTTGTATCTATCATTTACTGCTACCATGAACTGGCATCCCAACAGGAAACGAAACATCTTGCAGAATCCTTAAATCAACAGTTGGAGTACGCAGCCATTACACTGGATAATATGCGAACCTTACAGACACAGACTATAACATACCGTCACGACATGCGACATCATTTTGCTTATTTACAGGCTCTTGCTGCTACAGGAGATTTAGAAAAAATACAAAATTACATCCATACCATCCAATCTGACATTGACGCTATAACGCCCAAACGATTCTGTCAGAATGAATTGGTTAATCTGATACTTTCTACTTATGATACAAAAGCTGCCAAGAAGCAGATAACACTGAACATTCAGGCTCTCATTCCGAAGGACTTGCCTATTTCCGATACAAAGCTTTGTGCTATTTTGTCCAATGCTTTAGAAAATGCCCTGCAGGCTACGGAGAATTCCACAAATAAAACCATCGAGATCCGACTGGCAATCCGCAATTCTGCTCTTTTAATACAAATAAGTAACCCATTTGTTGGAACGGTAGCATATAATAACCAAATTCCTAGTACTTCTCAAAGTAATCATGGATTTGGTACGAAAAGTATTGCTGCTATTGTAGACTCTTATCATGGACAGTATGAATTTATTGCTGAGAATCAGGTATTTACGGTAAGAGTTTTATTACCATTAAATAATAGCTTGTAAAAGGAACATGTACATAGCAAACCTGCCATGTACATGTTCCTTTTCTTTTAATATTTAAATACAAACTTCTGCGAACTGCTTCCTGTTTTATCATTGAAAAACAGCGTTCCGCCGGAAACTGCATTTCCTCCCACAATGTCTAAATACTGACCGTATCCATTTCTGATGCATACAGTTCCATCAGCATTGTATTCAAATGTGATTTTCTGGCTTGTATATCCTTGTAACTGCTGACAAACCTTCTTTGAGGAATAGGTAAGAGTATAATTGGAATTTCTGTTCTTGATAGAATAAATACCATTATCACAATCAATATAAAATCTTTGATTTGCACTGCCCTTATAATCCCAAAGACCAATAGTTGCGCCTGGCTGGCGGCTTTCCTCCGTAACATCCAGACACACATTCTGGTTATCGTAAGATACAATCGCATAATCTACCTGGGTATCGTTCACCAGATATCCTGTCTTATAGCTTGGCAACAACGCCTTGTAAAGTCTTGCAATTGCCTCATCTCTAGTCACTTTTTGCTGTGCCCAACCATTTTTTTGTGCTACAGCACAAGCCGCACCCGATGCGCCTGTCACCTTCATCAATTTATTCACGATTGCATTATAACTTTTTGCGGTGAGTGCTTTATTAGGCGAAAACTTCTTATTAGAAGTGCTCTTTATGATGCCCAATTGATGCGCCATGATTACATATTTATCCTTTGTATCCTTGTACGGCGATTTCTTTTTTTGCTTTGGAAGCTTATTTCCCATTGCCTTATACCAGAGCACTGCCAGTCTGCACATTTCTTTTTTCGTCAGTGTCTTATCATAATTCTTTAAAATGCCGCCATAGGTCAGCTTTGCCTTTTTTGCCAGCTTGATGTATGGCTGATAATTAGAGGCTGCACCTGCTAAATACGCATCTTTTATGTTGACATCATTCTTTTTCATATAGCAGACATAGTAGTTCTTATACCGTATCTTCATCCAGTCTGCATTGTAATTTTTATTCAGAATCTCAATAGCTGTTCCGGCGGGAACGCAACCATAGCAGTTCGCTGCCTTGGTATCATCTGGACTGGAATAGATATAACAATAATCGTTTGACTTTAACACATCGCCCGCTAAGCCTTTCTTTTTTACCACATCTTTTTTGGTTATCCGTTTCGGCTGATTTACTTTATTTAAAGTTCCAACACTGGATTTATTCACATAGTAGCCTTTTCCCTTATAATCTACAATGTAAAATTGTCCATCGCAGGACTCATACAACTGCTCAATATAGACGGTTTCCCCCTTTGGTATGTACTCTTTGTAATAGTATGTTCCATCAAAAGGTGTGGTATTGGAAGGCAATTCTGTATACCACTTGAATGTCACTGCATTATACATAGGTTTAAAATCTGTGATGCTCACCCATGACATGGTCTGCGCCTGCGCACTTCCCACGCCTGTATTCACTGTCAGTATCGCAGCCAGCAGCAGACAGATAATCTTTTTCACCAGAATTCTTTTTTTCATTGTAATCCGCTCCTATCTTATTCGTGAAATACATAGGGCTGCCTATGCTGACAGCCCCTGCTAAAATATTTTACTTCGTCTTTTTAGAAACTGCCTTAGACCAGCTACTGTAATATTTCTTACCGGAAACCTTCTTATAGGTACGAACCTGTACATAATATTTCTTTTTCGCTTTAAGCTTAGAAATCGTTCTTGAAACCTTGGTATTCTTGTTAAGTGTTATTGTCTTAGCACCTTTCATACTTTTCTTTAATGAATAGCGAATCTGGTAACCGCTTGTCTGGTTTTTCTGTGCTTTTACTTTTACTGTCAATTTCTTTTTACCAGGTTTTAGCTTAGCAATTTGGGTTCCCTTTGGTAAAATTGTAAAGGTCTTTTCTACACTGTCATTACCTTCATAGGCATATTTGAATGTCACCTTAACTGTTGCCGTTCCAACATCCTTATTACCCGAATAATTCAGTGAATAATACTTGCTTTCTACCACTTCATTATCGGTATTTTTAACAACTACAGTCGGTATTATATAACTACCTGTGTAGGTATAACTGGTATCTGACAAGGTCACACTGCTTACTATATTTTCTATAACTGGATCCGGATCTGGAGTTGGGTCTGGGGTTGGTGTCGGATCTGGGTCTGGTGTCGGGTCTGGGGTTGGTGTCGGATCTGGGTCTGGTGTCGGGTCTGGGGTTGGTGTTGGATCCGTACCTTCCTTCTCCCAGATTGCATACATTTTAATCGTTATATTATTGCGGGCAAACAAATCGGAAAATTCACTCTGGTCTTTATATATCGTTCCACTACCATTGCTATAGCTACTCCATCCCACAAAGGTATAGCCATCTCTTGTAAACTGATTAGCCGGGAATGTGTAAACTTTTCCAAACTCACAGTTACTTATCTTATTCATGGTTCCTTCTCCACCATTTGCATCAAAGGAAACATGATAGATAAATGGTGTCCATTTTGCGTAAAGTGTAATATTCCCTTCGCTTCCGCTTGGTATAGTTGTCACTTTACTTTCTGCCGTATACTCTGCATCTGTATACCAGCCGTCAAAGTAATAGCCTGTCTGCTCCGGATCTGCAAGGGTAATGGTCGCATCACTCATCTTATAACTGTCCGGATTGCTGCTGTTATTAGTTCCTCCTGCAAGCTCATAAGTAATAGAATATTCTTTCTCTTCAATACCTTCAATTGTCTGTACAGATACTTTACTTTCTACATATCCATCCCGGACTGCAACAGCCTTGATTACACATGATTGTTTAATGGTAATCGGCTCTGTATAGATGGTAGATGCACCTCTTGTCACTCCCGGAGTTGTTCCATCCAATGTATAATAAATGGTTTCTGTATCTTTTGCTGACAACGTCACTATTGCACTATCAGAAGCAATCTCTACCTTAATCTTCGGTGCAGAAGTCGTACCCTCGGCTGCCTGCAGGCTTCCCGGAGCATACGCACCCGGATTGGTGCTTAATGTAGCCTCCGGTATCGGCTGATATACATCATCCACATATTGATTCAGACTTCCGTGAACCTTATCACTGACCAGATAATACGCATAATATAACCTTCCATCTCCATCCACCGGATCATCCCATGTAGTATCTATGATATACCATGAACCATTCAATCTGACCATATTCCAAGCATGATTAAATGTATCACTATCTGCAACAATGATACTGCTGATTCCGGCTCCGCTGGCAAGCACCTGGAATAAATCTGTATATCCTTCACACTGGGCTTTTCCGGTTGACAATACATCATAAATCGTTATTCCTGATTCATATTCTGTATTTTCCAGAATCAAATCATGCATTTTTCTTACTTTTTCCTCATCGGACTCACATACATCAATCTCTTCATAGTATTCTGCCAGTTTCTGTTCAACAAATGTAGTTGCTTTCTGACGGGCTTCCCCGTCTGCGAAACTCTCGTATACTTCGAGTCTTACACGGATATTCGTACCCACCTCCACATTTTCAGTCGGGTACATGGAATAATAGTTCGTTATGAAATAATACTGCGGATTGGAATCCATAAACTGTGCAACGATTTTTACTGCAGTTTCTGCAGATAACTGATTTGTTAGCACTGCGTCTGTATAATAGTATTCCCCACCGAGTACCGTAGCATCTTCCGTGGTCGTTAAAAGTTTTTTACAAACTGCATCTAACTCTTTCCAGAATGCTTTTCCTGCTTCATCCAACTGATTATAGTAATAATAAGAAGCATAGGAATCCCAGGTACGGTTGTCCGCATGGATAGTTTCAATATCTTTTATTTCGTATGTAATCTCTCCATCATCTTCCGTATTGTCATCTTCTGTCTTGCCGTCTTCTCCCTCGTCTTCTTCTGCCATAATCTCGAAGTTTAAGGTTCCTGTTCCGGTGTAGTCACCCATACCGGTAATGGTTACTGTTGCGGTTCCCGCTTTTGTATTATCTTCATAGGTTACATAGTAATCTTCACCCGGTCTTAACGGCCTGCTATTATAGGTAACTACTACCTTCGGTGTACAGCCACCTTCTACAAGGTATATACTTCCATCCTCTTCCAATTCTCCTTCTGCAAATGCTATCTCTGCTGTGGTTGCATCGGCTGTTGCTGCCGCTTCCGGCAATGCAAGAGCTACATGCATTGGGAATGCCGCCGTAGAATTGGATTTTACCGCTGAATTATAGGTTTTGGAACCATCTGCTTCTTCGCCCCACAAACCTACAATACTGCAATAGTTCGCTGTTCCTGCTGCATCTTCCTCATAATATGTATAATAAACTGTTTCTGCTCCATCTGCACTTCCGGTTACATTGCCTGCTACTGCGCTGCCAATCCATACGCCTTCACTGCTGTAGTAGTTTGTCGGATACGCCGGCGCATATCCGGTATCCTCAAATTCTTTTGTCCCTGTATTATACCGGAATACCTGACCCTCTAAAAATACGGAATCCGGTTCATCTGTTCCATGGGCTGCAAAAGGTACCATGGCTACCGGCTCAATCTCCATTCCTTCCGCCGTCGTAGTATTTTCAAATCTTAATCTGTCATATCCGCTCTCCGTATATGTCCAGTCCCAGTTTTATAATGTTTCAAAGGAATTTATTTCTTTTCCTACCAATTCCTCATAGGTAAAGCATCCCAAAACAACATATGGTCTTACAATATCTATACCAGTCCCCCAAATAAATCCATTTTTTTCAGTATAAACCGAAAGCGCACGGCTTGATGCTATGCCAAAATTCACAGTATTCGTATTTGATGGATCATACGCTGCAGAATAATTACCTGCAATCATAATTTCTCTGCTATTAGAATCGCTGACACTTCCTAATGCTACTGTTGCATTCCGCACTGCAAACATCTTGTTTACAGCAGCGTCATAGCCCATCAAAACTTTCTTCTTCAATGTCTGTGTCATGAACTCTGAAACACTCTTACTTCCTGTATAGATATCCATAACAGAAGCTAAACAATAATTACTAAACAGGCTTTCTTCTACTTGAGCCAAAGTCAACAAACCTGCTGATCTATAATATCCATCTTTTAGTCGGGAGAAATTCGCTACTGTGGTCAAATCGTCAATTCCGTCTCCATCCACATCTTCAGCCATCAAAGAAAGATATGGGATGTTATAAAAGTTCTTATCTCCTGTTGTTGCATCGGTACTACTGTAATTCCATCTAGTTGTACCTTCTCCCGCCTCGATTACTTTGGTCGGCTCCGGAATCGAAGTTTTTACATGAAAATTCCAATAGTTGGTAATATCCAGATTAAAATCCATATCATAGATTTTTATGGATAATTGATTCTTGGGATAATTCCCCTCTGCATCCGCCACCTGTGTCTCTACTTCATCGCTGTTATTCGGCGCATAGACCGCCAGTTCTTCCTTTCCATCTCCGTCAAAATCACCGGCTGCAATATTCATAAGGCCTTCTACTGCTCTAGCCGGAATGTCATCCGTTGTAGTAATATATCCACCTGTATCATTATTTAGAAATGCTACATAGGGTTTTCCAGAACCATCACCAGCTGCTGCCATGGAAACAGATAAAAGAACCTTTCCGCCCTTTTCCTCATCTTCTAAGGATACACGAGCTATCCAATCTTCTATTCCATCGCCATCCGGGTCAAAAGCTGTCGCTACGGAATAGGCACTTCCCGGTGCAATATTGCTCTCGCTTCCGCCTGTTGCTGTTCCCGTTCCTGTAAGGGAAAGGTTTTCTGCTATTGCTGCATCTGCTAAGGATTTGATGTCTCCACCGTCCTTTGCATACAGTGTAGATGCCACACCACTGCTGGTATAACGGTCTGTTACCAGATTTGTCTGCTTGCCAATCGCAGTAATTCCTGATTCTTTCGCCTGCACTACGGTAGAAACCGGTATCTGGGTCAGTACCATAGCTGCACTAAGAGTTGCTGCAATTAGTTTTAAAAATACCTTTTTTCTCATATGCACTCCTCCGTTCTTATTCCATTCATATGCGAAATGTTTATTCTAGTATTATAGTACTATTTCTCTTCTGGATTTTTTTCATTCACGAAATGTCATTCTAGGGGTATGAAATGCAAAAAAACAGCGTCCTATTCGGACGCTGCTTCAATCAACACATTTTTGCCTTCAAAGGCAAATCCATATTTATAAATTCTGTTTTCCGGCACTCCCTTAGCAAGAAGTGCAGCTGCGTACTGCTTTTCTTCTATCTGGGCTAATGCTGCCTGCGCAGTCTCCTTCAATGTCTGCTCATCCTCTTTATCATATACCTTAAATTCTATAATGACTGCCGGATTTTTAACTGGATCTTTGGGTTCAATCACAACATCATATCTTCCAAATCCACTTTCACGATTAGATGTAACAACATAATCCCTTTGCAAATCTACCATTAACCCTAATACAAATCCATGATAAAATCTCTCCGGTTCCTGTCCGCCAGGATGTTTTCCTGTATCAAAATAACTGAATATAGTCAATGCCACACGATTCATATACACATTCATCGTTTTTCTATCACCCATAAGCATTGCTTTGATAAATCCATTGTAATCATCCTCTGCCAGACTAAACCAGTCACTTACCATATTCGAAAACATCCGACGCACTTCACGATTTGTCAATGCCACCTCATAACATACTCTTTCATCTGTTTCCATCTCAGCCATGTTCTGGTAATTAAGCACTTTTAGATACCCGCTTGCAAGCAAAAGACTCCAAATGGAAGATTCCTTTTGTCCCAGCTGATTATATATAATCTGTTCCTCAATCGGACAAAATAGATGTTCTCCCTTCATAAGCTTCTCAAAGGATTGTTTTACGCCCAATCCACCTTCTCGAATAAGCTTACTAACCAAACTATTCGAACTCGTATTTGCCCAGTAAGTAGTCAACACCTTCTTATCCAAAAAGTTCAAGATAGACCATGGATTATAGATATCTGCATGGGTTCCAAAGATAAATCCATCGTACCACTCTTTTACTTTATCTTTTTCTGATCCTAAACCACATTCTTCCAATCCGGTAAACACTTCTTCCTCTGTAAATCCAAATGCAGTTGCATATTTATCCGAAGTAGTCGTCACCACTTCTAAATTATTCAAATCAGAAAAAATGGATTCCTTGCTCACTCTCGTAATACCTGTCATCACACCCCGTGCAAGATGCGGATTGGTCTTAAAAGTTGCATTAAATAAGCTTCTTGTAAAAGCTACCAATTCTTCCCAAAATCCATTTACATAGGCTTCCTGCATTGGTGTATCATATTCATCTAAAAGTATAATTACTTTCTGTTCATAATAACGACAAAGATACTCCGATAATTTGTGTAATGAAAAACCGGCATCAAAGGCTGACATTTCCTTTGCCATTTTTTTTACATAAAACTGTTCATTTTCCGACAATTTATCACTCTGTGCCAAAAAAGAAAACTTTTCATATACAGACTTTAATAGTTCAATAATCCTTAATTGTGTTAATTCAAAATTAGTCTCTTTTATTCCTGCAAAAGATAGATTAATAACTGGATAGGTTCCTTGCAACGCTTTGTACTTCTCTTCTGTCCAGATAGAAAGCCCTTCAAATATCTCTCCCTTTCCTGCGAATTCCACAGAAAAAAATCGATTTAGCATACTCATATTCAGAGTCTTCCCAAAACGGCGTGGACGAGTAATTAGTGTTACATCATCACCACTTTCCCACCATTCTTTAATAAAAGATGTCTTATCTACATAAAAATAATTGCCTTCTATAACCTTATTAAAATCCTGTATGCCGATTCCTACGGTTCTTCCCAATTTGCTCACCTCTTTGCCTTTATTACTATCTCTTATTCTATCCGATTCTTGTTCCATTTACAACCATTTCATGATTTAACTCCAACTTCTTGAAAACCCAAAAGGTGCATAGCAATACTGCCTTTGACCATTCGCTATAATAGGTCTTACCAGAAACCGTTCTATAAGTACGAACTTGTACATAATAGGTCTTCTCTATCGTCTCATTTCCAGCATAGTTACCACTGAAAACAACTTTCACTTTGGCTGTTCCCACATCCATATTATAGAAATAATCTACTCTATAATTTTCACTTCCAACTACTTTACCATCTGTATCCTTCACTGTTACAGAAGGTTTAAGGCATAGTCATCTATATCATATTCTGCAGCACTAACCATATAAAACGTATAATATAAACTTCCATCTCCATTTACCGGGTCGTCTCCGGTAACATCCATGATGTACCAGGAACCATTTAAGTTAACCATATTCCAAGCATGATTATATGTATCATAATCTGTAACAATGAAGCTGCTGATTCCTGCTCCGGTAGCAAGCATCTGGAATAATTCTACATATCCTTCACACTGGGCTTCTTCTTTTACCAATACATCATAAATCGTTACACCGGATACCGAATCTATTTTTTCCAGCATTAAATCATGAATTTTTCTTACTTTTTCTTCATCTGAACCACATGCATCAATCTCTTCATAATATTCTGCTAATTTCTGTTCAATCAATGTATTCGCCGCCTGACGATCTTCTCCTTTTGCAAACCAGACAAAAATCCGGACTAAACAATAACGGTTCATCTAAATACAAAATATTACCGGCTAAATGGTAGCCGCCTATATACGGAGAAAAATTTGCCATATTTTTTCATATTCGTGAAATGTCGATTTTGGGGTGTGAAATGCAAAACAGCGCCCTAGTTGGACGCTGTCTCAATCAACACATTTTTACCTTCAAAGGCAAATCCATATTTATAAATCCTATTTTCAGGTACTCCCTTGGCAAGAAGTGATGCTTCATACTGCTTTTCTTCTATCTGTGTCAATGCAGCTACCACCGTTTCTTCCAATGATTTTTCCCTTCTGCTATTATGCACTTTAAATTCAATAATAACTGCGGGATTCTTATCTATATCCTTTGGTTCGATCATCACATCATATCTGCCAAATCCACTTTCTCTATTGGATGTAACGATATAGTCCCTTTGCAAATCCACCATTAATCCTAATACAAATCCATGGTAAAATCTCTCCGGTTCCTGCCCCGTTGGACGATTTCCCGTATCAAAATAACTAAAGAGTGTTAATGCTACGCGATTCATATAAATATTCATGGTGTCCACATCCTGCTGAAGCATTGCTTTGATAAATCCATTATAGTCATCCTCCGCCGGACTAAACCAGTCACTTACCATATTAGAAAACATCCGACGCACTTCACGATTTGTTAATGTCACCTCATAACATACTCTTTCTTCCGTTTCCATCTCATCCATTTTCTGGTAATTAAGGACTTTTAGATAACCGCTTGCAAGCAGGAGACTCCATATGGAAGACTCCTTTTGTCCCAGCTGATTATATATAATCTGTTCTTCAATAGGACAAAATAGATGTTCTCCCCTCAAAAGCATCTCAAAGGACTGTTTTACACCCAATCCACCTTCTCGGATAAGTTTACCCACCAGACTATTGGAACTGGTATTCGCCCAATAAGCAGTAATAATACCTGTATCCAAATAGTTCAAAATAGACCATGGATTATAAATCTCTGCATGCGTTCCAAAGATAAATCCATCATACCACTCTTTCACAACCTCTTTTTTCTCACCCAATCCGCACTCATCCAGTGCTGCAAATACTTCTTCTTCTGTAAATCCAAAAGAAGTTGCATATTCATCTGAGGTCGTAGTAACCACCTTCAAATTATTCAAATCCGAAAAAATCGACTCTTTACTTACCCTTGTAATTCCGGTCATAATAGCTCTTGCAAGATATGGATTTGTCTTAAATGTGGCATTAAACATACTTCTGGTAAATGCCACCAGTTCTTCCCAAAATCCGTTTACATACGCTTCCTGCATAGGTGTATCATATTCATCTAAAAGAATAATTACTTTTTTTCCATAGTATCGGCAGAGATAATCTGACAGATTGTGTAATGCTGATGTGGCATCCGTCTCACTCATACCCATATTAACTCTTCTAAAATATTCTTTTTCTGTATCATATAACAAGTCACCTTCCAGCAAAAAGGAGTATTTTGCATATAACCCAATTAAAATCTGATATATCTTCTCTTTCGTAGCCTGAAAACATTTCTCTTTTACATTCGCAAAAGAAATATTTATTACCGGATAAGTTCCCTGTAATTCTCTGTACTTTGTCTCTTCCCAAATAGAAAGCCCTTCAAATATCTCTCCCTTTCCTGCATATTCAACAGAAAAAAAGCGATTTAGCATACTCATATTCAGTGTCTTTCCAAAACGACGAGGGCGGGTAATCAGCGTTACGCTATCCCCGTTTTCCCACCATTCCTTAATAAACGATGTCTTATCTATATAAAAATAATTATTTTCTAAAACATCTTCAAAATCCTGTATTCCGATTCCTACAGTTCTTCCCAATCTGCTCACCTCTTTGCTATGCATTAATACCTTTTATAGTATCCGATTTTCATTTTATTTACAACTATATATTATTTCTCCTTCTTTAACTGCTGCAACAATTCATCCCACTTTTTAGAACGCATACTCGGAAAAGCTTTTATCAATCGTTTAAAACCAAAATACCGTTCTTCTAAAATTCTCTTGTACTCCTCATTTAAACGCTCTAATTCCATTCGTTTCTCTTTCAAATCTTCATGAATATCCTCTCTCTTGCTTACAACGGCAGAGGCTTTTTCAAATATATCTTCTCCAACTTCATCCGAGAGCTTATGTATCGCATTTGCAATTTTCTCCATAGAACGCAGATTTCTGTTAAATTTCAAAAGTATATTTACGGTTACACACAAATCTGCAATAAACAATACCAACAAAATCACCAGAAAAATAATCCCTAATTTTCTTGGTATAAATCGAATACTTCTATATATACCGGGATGTACTACATTCATAACAAGCATACACCCCATGCCCCAATATATAGAAAATTTCAAACAAACATACCCCTTAATATTAAAGGGCATATCTGAATAATCCCACCATTTCTGGCTAAAAAGCTTTTCCAAAATTAAACCTGTAAGGAACTCCAACAATGATGTCAAAACCATCGAACCTAAGAATAATAAAATAAAATTATTCTTTAAAGGTGTCAACACAGCAACTACAATCAGTACACCAATTCCATAAATCGGACAAATTGGTCCATTAAAAAATCCTCTATTTACAAAATGCCCTTTATTCAGACCTACATAAATTACTTCTGTACACCAGCCTATACAGGCATAGATAAAAAACATCCATGCTGCTTCATATACATCACATGGCATCTTATATATTCCCCTTTCATCAAATGTACATCCACTAAAACTTCCGAATTCCTATTGCATCATCATCCACATTCTTACCAATAGACTTAATCTGCACAAAGTAGCTATAATTCTCATTTACCTTTACTTCTACTCTGTCCCCAACCTTATGTCCAAATAATGCCTCTCCTAATGGAGATTCCTTTGAAATTAGTCCTTTTAATGAATTCCCCCGGATAGTCGTTACAATTGTGTATTCCTCCACTTCATCATCCTCTTCAAAATACACCTCGACTCTGGTATTCAACCCTACCTCGTCATCCTTAGACTCATCAGAAACCACCTTTGCCGTCTTAATCATTTTTTCCAGATATCGAATACGACCTTCATTCTGATTTTTATACTGCTTTGCTGCTTTATACTCAAAATTCTCAGATAAATCACCTTGCGCTCTTGCTTCTTTTACTGATTCCAATGCCTCTTTTCGTACAACAAGCTTACGGTATTCGATTTCTTCCTGCATTTTTTCTATATCCTTTTGTGTCAACTCATCAAACATTTTACCTCTCCTTTTACTCCAAAATCACCTTCCAGCTCTCTTTCAATCTCTCCAGTGAAAAAGCAGCATTTGCCGGACTTGTGGATGGCAGTCCTATTGCTTTTATTCCTGTCATCGGCTCTACATATTTATGATACAGCTTTTCTGCTGTCTTTCCATTCGTAAAAATTCTTTCAATTTTGGTTTGTGCCAGAAAATCCATTGGATTATTTGGCACTACATTTTTTATACTGCTGTCACTAGACCCTATAATATCACAGCTTTCGATTACATCCCAAAGCGCAATACCATATTTTTTCAAAAAATCCTTTTTTCCTAAAATATCTACAGGAACTGTTTCTTTGTACAAACATCCTAATAATTTCCAAAACCGATTCTGGGGATGCCCATAATAAAACTGAACCTCTCTGGATTTTACAGATGGAAAACTTCCCAAAATCAGTATTTTTGAATTTTCATCATAAACCGGGCCAAATTCATGCGTTTGTCTTGTTTCATACATAACGATATCCTGCTCTGAAAATCAGAACTGTCCTTTCATGAATTTCTACACAGTCATCCACCTTAAAATTATCCGCCATAATACTGTTTTCTTCAAAAGTATCCACTGCCTTATACCAGCACATAGCCTGCGGCAATTGTGGAAGGTTAATCTTTAGACTTTCCCAATAAGTATTAATTGCCAGATATACACAATCATCCTTATATCCACTTCTTCCTGCAAAAAGAATACCAATATAATGAGAATCTCCACCAAAATTTTTTTTCCAAGGCATCACATCGTGAGCACTCATTTCCGGAAATCCAAAACTGCAGGCTGGCGTATGCTTACGGATAGGTGTATGTTTTTTTCGAAAGTCAATCATAAATTTGTAAAATTCAAATAATTCCTTGTTTTTCTCCAATAAATTCCAATCTAACCATGAAATACTATTATCCTGACAATATGGATTGTTATTTCCATACTGAGTATTTCCAAATTCATCCCCTGCTAAAAACATCGGAATTCCTCTGCTGCATAAAAGTACAGCCGTAGCATTTTTAATCATACGCATACGAAGCTTATTGACATTTTCATCCTCCGTATCCCCTTCAAAGCCACAATTCCAACTGCAATTATCATTTGCTCCATCTGTATTGTTCCAGCCATTTGCCTCATTGTGCTTCTGATTATAGGCATATAAATCGTATAAAGTAAATCCATCATGACAGGTAATAAAATTTACAGAAGCATTGCAGCCATGTCTTTCCTCGTACAAATCTGCAGAACCAAATATTCTAGTAATTGCTGTATGTGCTTTTCCATTATCCCCCTTCAAAAAAGAACGCATATCATCCCTATATTTTCCATTCCACTCTACCCAACGATTCCAAGATGGAAAATTACCTACCTGATATAATCCGCCGGCATCCCATGCCTCTGCAATCAGCTTCACATTACCAAGAATCGGATCAAATGCCAAGGACTGTAAAAGCGGCGGCTTACTCATAGGTGAACCATCCTCATTTCGCCCCAAAATACTTGCCAAGTCAAATCGAAAACCATCA
Organism: Lachnospiraceae bacterium; assembly: GCA_017625255.1. Taxonomy (GTDB): domain Bacteria; phylum Bacillota; class Clostridia; order Lachnospirales; family Lachnospiraceae; genus Roseburia_B. The sequence continues at coordinate 15,468 of JAGALK010000034.1, read as the reverse complement.
ATACGATAGCTGACTACCCAATACCGCAGACATTCTAAAATCATTTGCTGTACAATCGGATGATTGCAATTTAATGTATTTCCACATCCACTGAAATTATAATAAAATCCCTCCGGCGTCAGCATATAATAAATATTATTATCCAGCCCTTTAAAAGAAAAAAATGATCCCTGTTCATTTCCCTCTGCCGTATGATTGAATACCACATCTAAATAAAGCTCTATACCATTTTCATGTAAAACCTTTACCAGTTCCTTTAACTCGTTTCCTTCCTGATTATGCTCTACTCCCGATGCATAGCTGGTATTTGGCGCAAAGAAGCTGACTGTGCTATATCCCCAGTAGTTTAACAACTGATTTCCATTATATTCTCTGGCATCCAACATCTCATCAAACTCAAAAATCGGCATCAGTTCTACCGCAGTAACTCCAAGCTCTTTTAAATACGGCACTTTTTCTAAAATACCTGCAAAGGTTCCTCTGTATTTTACTCCGGAAGATGCATCCTGTGTAAAGCCTCTGACATGCATTTCATAGATAATGACATCCTCCATAGGTGTCAACGGCTGTTTGCTTTTTCCCCAGTCAAAGTCATCACGCACGACCCTTGCATGATACTGGTCCTTTATATCTCTTTTTTCTCCCCAGATTCTTTGACCTGTCACCGCCTTGGCATAAGGGTCTAAAAGTACCTTTGTTTTGTCAAAAATAATCCCATTTTCCGGCTCATACGGCCCATCCAAGCGATAAGCATATTCAAACTCGCCAATCTGCAAACCAAATACAATCATCGAATACACATTTCCTATTCTGTAATTCTCCGGAAATGGAATGACTGTATAGGGCTCTGTTTCCTGATTATGAAAAAGTAAAAGTTCACAGGCAGTTGCCTGATTGGAATGAATGGTGAAATTCACTCCACCCGGAATAGCTGTTGCACCATTGATTTCATATAAACCGGGTCTGATCTGATATCCGCCGACTTCATCTAATGGAATCAAGTGAAATTTTGATTGTGGTAACATATTTTTCCCTCCAAATTCGTTTTATTACAAAATCCCATGATACATACGCATCATGGGATCCTCTCCGTTTAATTCATAAATGTAAAATATAAAAGCACTAAAATACCTAAGACGATTCTATACCATCCAAACACTTTAAAATCATGCTTTTTAATATATCCCATTAAGAATCGGATAACAACAATAGATACAAGAAATGCGGTAATCATACCTACTGCTAAAATTGCCAACTCCGCTGATGTAAATACAAAACCAAATTTTAAAAGTTTAATCAGACTTGCACCCAACATAACCGGAATTGCCAAAAAGAATGTAAACTCTGCAGCTACACTTCTAGATACACCCAATAGGATTCCTCCAAGAATTGTAGCACCAGAACGACTTGTTCCCGGAAAAACTGCTGCAATTAACTGAAACATCCCTATCCAGAAAGCTGTATTCCAGGTAATTTCAGCAAGACTGTTTATTTTCGGCTTTCTGGCATGATTTTTATTTTCGATAAAAATAAATGCCACACCAAAAATAATCAATGCCAACGCAATCACTACATAATTATAAAAAAGCTCTTCAATCTTATCACCAAAGCCAAGCTCTAAAATTGCTGCCGGTATACAGGCTACTACAATTTTCAACCACATCACAAAGGTATCCTGACGAATACAATATTTTTCTTTGGTTGAAAATGGCCAAATCTGCTTCCAGTATAGCAATACCACAGCTAAAATTGCTCCAAATTGAATAACCACTTCAAACATACTGAAAAATTCTTCCGACACATTCAAGCTGATAAACTCATTTAAGAGAATCAGATGTCCTGTGCTGCTAATCGGAAGCCATTCCGTAATTCCTTCTACAATTCCAAAAAACAAAGCCTTTAATAATTCTAACATTCCATCCTCCATTTAATACACTTGCATACATTCTAATTCTGCCCGTACTCGCTGTAAATCTACAGGCTTTAACAAATATCCATTCACATGTGCTGCCCATGCATGTATAGCATGCTCCTCCGTTCTGGTAACAAATACCACATAAGCATTTGGCATCTTTTCTTTCAGACATTTTGTCAATTCAAAGCCTGTTACAGACGACATTCTCACCTCTGTAAATAGAATATCCACGGTATGCTCTTTTATGTACTTTAACGCGAGAACAGAGTCTGTAAATGTCACAAGCTCTACTGAATTATCCGATTCTTTTATACATCTTTTCAGATTATTCAGACACTCTATATCCTCGTCTACGGCTAAAACAACCATCTCGTCGCCTCCAAGTTATAAAAAATCTATTTTATCTTACTCGTCAAAGTACACCATAAGTACATCATCAATTTCTCCGATTTTGTATATTTTCATCTAAGAAAGCTGTTGTAAACTCAGCCCAACTATAATTTGACATATACTCTCCGGTATAAGAATTAATAGCATTCACATCGCCTGCTAAAAAATTATAATAATCGCAATCTATTTTTCCGGGGTCTATGGCAAGATAATTCCATTTTTTGATTACACACTCTTCTACGCCTGCTGCCTTTAGAGTTTTAATCATTTGAGAAATCACTGTCTGTGTCTGACTTCGAAGATTTCTGTCATAGATTTTATCCTCCCATAAAACAGAGCTGATTTCTGCGGTGTTTACACCTGTTCCCTTTTTATCCACCAGAAAAGCAAATAATTCCTTTGCCTTGCTTCTCGAAAACTGCAAAGGTTCTTCGTTTGCAAATACATCAAAGTTTCCAAAGGTTTTTACCAGAACAGTCTTTTTTTCCTGCTGCTTTTGTTCTCTTTCCTCCTTGGAATACCCTTCTATATTTTGCATTTCTTCTTCAATCAGCTCTTTTGTCACCGGCTTTAATATGTATCCTCTAGCGTGTAAACGGAATGCCTCCAAAGCATAATTATCATGTCCGGTAACAAACAATATCTTAACTCCCGGACAAATTTCTTTAAACTGTCTGGCAAGCTCAATACCCGACATCCCATACATTTCGATATCTAAAAAAGCAAACTCCAAAGTCTCATTTTTCTCGGTCAGTTCCTTTGCGTATGTTAATGCTTCTATCTGATCCTGAAAGCCTTTTGTGACATCTTTAGGAAACATATCCTCCAAAATATGCACCAGATGCCGCAAAGCCAGCTTTTCATCATCTACCGCTATCAGATTCATTCTCCTTTGCCTCTCTCTCTTTCTTTTTCACCCAATTTTTTGCCAATGTATACAATACGGAACATAATGGAATAAATACCAGCATTCCTGCAATTCCAAACAGGTTGCCCCCTAACAACACTGCCACGAACACCCAGATAGAAGGAAGACCTATGGAATTACCTACCACATGCGGGTAGATTAAGTTTCCTTCAATTTGCTGAATAATTAAAAACATAATAATAAATAACAATGCCTGCAGCGGATTGACAAATACAATTAAAAATGCTCCTGCAACACAGCCAATTAATGAACCAAATATCGGTATTAAGGACATGAGCATAATAAGTACACTAATAGTCAATGCATATGGCATGCCAAAAACAGACATACATACAAAGAAAATCACGGCTAAAATAACTGCCTCTACACATTGTCCTGTAATAAACTTTCGAAATGTATTATTACAAAGGCTTAGTACACTTAAAATCCCATCACAAACCGGCTTTTTCCAAATAACAGCTGCTACACGACGACCTTGGCTTCCTAATTTTTCTTTCTGAACCAGAATATAGATAGAAAAAATCAGTCCCATGAAGAAATTTACTACTATAGAAACTGTACCGGATATTGCACCTGTCATTGCCGTAAAAAATCCACCGGAAATCCCCTTTGAACCTAAATTATTCACAAATTTCAGCAAATATTCTTCGCCGCTTGCCCAAATTTGTGCAAAATACTTTTCAATTTCCGTATTTCCTTTTAATAGCTCATTTAACCAGAGCTGCATCTGCTCTAGCCGTCTTGGAAATTCCTGAATAAGATTTTGAATAGTACGACCTATCTCCGGTACAACCAAGCCCATAACAACTGCAATTACAATAACCACTGAGAAAAAAGCACAAATGATAGACAATACCCTTTTTAAATTTTGTTTCTTAATCCTTGAAAAACAGTGATTTTCAAAAGTACTCATCGGAACATTCATAACGAAGGCTATCATACCACCAATGATAAATGGAGACAGCAGACTAAGTATCATCCCTGCAAATTCTAATACACTGCTTAAATTATATAAAAGAAATGCAAATACAAGAATTACCGCTGCAATTTTTATGATATTTCTTGTTGTTTTTTTATTCAGCTCCATAAAAATCCTCCTTCACCTTTGTCTGTCTAGTTTCCATTATTTACTGCTCTTTTTAACACTGGTACAAGCTTTTTACAAATTAATATAATAACAACCGTTTCTACAATCAGCATACCAACGGTCTGATATATTCTTGTAAAAAACAATGCCACAAAAGGACTTCCATACAAAACAGAAATCCAAAAAGTATTCACCAACTGACTGCCTAGCAGCTGTATAATCACTTCTGCACAAACTATACTTTTTACAGAAGTGTTTTTCTTTAGAAAAATACCATAAATAAAGCCTGTAAAAAATGCTGTCAGGGTAAATCCCGGAAAAAATGGGCCCACCGGAAATAAAATTGCACTGCATATATCTCCAATAGCTGCTACCAAGCCTGCAGCCATAGGTCCATAAAAAATAGCTGCCACAACGATAGGAACAAAACTAAACCCTATTTTTAAATTCCATGTATGTATGGTAAAAAAACGGGCTAAAACAATATCCATGGCAACTAAAAATCCAATCATTGATATAGATTTGGCATTTATTGTTTTCGACATGGTCTACCTCCTTTCCTCCGTATAACGGATACTTTCCGTCTGTCATCAATGCAACACTACAGAAAGGATAGACCATCTCCATCTTGTTGCAGCGGGATGCGAATCTGGTACCGCAAGATATTCTTTTCGTTCATATGTCAACTCCCTGTTCATATGACACTTAACGCACCAAATTCTACTCTGCTTCGACTTTTGACTTACATATTTTACCATACTACTGTATACACTGCAATAGTTTACAATTTTAGTTGCTTTATTTTGGTAAAAACATACATACCTTTGTGCCTTCACCTATCCGGCTCTCAATTTCCATTCGTCCATTACACTGGGTATTCAAACGATTTTTTACATTTTCCATACCGATATGACTTCTGTTATCCTGCTGCTTACCCAGTTTATTTACATCAAATCCAACTCCATCATCCAAAACTGTAATGATAATTTCTTTTTCTGTTTCTTTCGTACAAATGGTTATAGTACCTCCTTCTCTTTTTTTACTGATACCATAACGCACCGCATTTTCTACAATGGGCTGCAATGTCAGAGGCGGAAGAAAAAATCCATCTTTTTCTATTTTATATTCCACATTTAACCGTTCCTCAAAACGAATTTCTTCTAATGCCAGATAATTTTTCACATGCTTAAGCTCCTGCTCAAAAGGAATCAAATCCTTGCTGCTAAGAGAATCCATATTTCCACGAAGGAAATGTGCAAACTGCGCCAATGCATCATGAGCTTTTTTGGGTTCACTTAAGCATAATTCCTGAATACTGCTAATGGAATTATATAAAAAATGTGGTTGTATCTGACTTAACATAATCGCCATCTTGCTCTCCACCAGTTCCTGCTTCATTTGCCTTGCCTTTATTGCCCGTTCATAATTCCTTTTTGCCATATAAATAAGAATCACATACTGCACCACTACAAAAAGTGTAAAGCCTATACCAAAAAATGAAACCCCATCTACTTCACTGATTTTATACTGAATACAACCAATAAGAGCAAATATAATTAATACATTTCCAGATGACAATACTAATCTTGGCACAAATTTTTTGTTCTTGCGCATCTCAACCAACAAACATACAAATACAATACTCAGAATATATGGTAATGCTTCCCTAAAAGCTTCCTGCATCATTTCCCCATCCACTATACCAAGAGTCTGCAATACAATATAGATAAAATTCATCAGCAGAAGTATTGCTTCTAAACCTCTTAACAGCTTCTGCATTCGTGTAATCATAAAGCTTCTGGCATAGCGAATTGCCAATAGCGGTATACCAATAAAAACAAAGGTATCTAAGATTTCCCAACCGATTCCATAAGGCATAATCAAAGAAATATAGGTATAATCAATCATCAGCCAGATACTTGATACTAAAAACAGCAGTCCGCAATAGAAAATCTGTATCATTCCCCTTACCTGTACAAGCCGTAAAGATACAGATATACAAAGCATTTCTACTCCCATCAGCAAAATAATAGCAGCGGCAACTAAGCTAAGTACATTTTTTGCTGCCATGTGCATAAATAACTGCATCTTATCCCCTGTATATAATTGCTCTATACATCGCTGATAAACTTTCGAAGAATTCTGTGGATATGGATTTTCAAATTCGATTCTAATCGCATCATTCTTTGAAATTCCCTTCAAATAAAAACTCCCCCAGATATTCCCTGCCGTTTTTGAAAAAGGCAGGGTGTCTCTGGATTGTCCATATTCATAAATCAGCTCATTATTCTGATAAAATTTTATCCGAATTCGCCGAAGGTATACAAATATCTGCTCATTTACCTCAATATCTTCCGTGAAATGACCCTTTACAATCACATACTCTGCAGCCTTGATCTGCTGATAAGCCTCCTCTGATAAAGGCATTTCTCTTCCCTTTTCACCTGCCTGAATAGTTCCTTCCAGCTCTACCCGATGCAGATTGCTTTGATTAAATTCCAAATACTGCGTATCTGAAGCAAATGCCAAAACGATTAAGGTCATTGCCAGAAAAAGCGTAACAATATATACAATCCTAAAATAATACGCTAACCCATCTTTCATTTACATCATCTCTTTCATCTGTGTTTCAAATGGTTCTAATGTAAATTCCATTGTTCCCTGCTCTGTCTGAATTTTTGTAGTTTGTACAGAATCTGAATTATTGATTACCACAAGCTGTCTGCTGCCCGGATAGTATGCACATTCTGTTTCTACATTGTCTGTCAGATAATTCTGTACCAAATCTTTTCCCATCGCATAGAGCATTAGATTTAAAAGCATTCGGGTATTTGCATTATTTACTTCAAAGCCCGCTAAATATATACCTTTTCCCTTTCCAAATTCATGTACACTAAGTGCCGGCAGACCATTTTCTTCCAGAAGAACCATAGCCTTTCCATCCGTCAGCATACAATTTTCACGACTCTTTACATAGGCTCCTTTTGGAATCAGCCCTTCTACTGTTGATACATCATACTGCCATCTGCCATGACAAACTCTTTCTCCCATATCTTCATCCATACCAAGTACCGGTGCCATACGGAAGTAATTCTGGTACCCTTCTACCGCAGACGGTTCATTGACACCAATAAATATACCACCCTGTTCTACCCATTGATAAAGCTTTGTCAATACTGCATCGTCTTTCCAGACATCACCGCCGCTCCAAGCTGTACCTGCACGACCGGCATTAATAACAACATCCACATCCTCTAGCTTTCCTGCCTTTACATCCTCAAAATTAATGAAACAAACATCCACAGGAAGTCCTGCTAATGCTTCATTTACATGAATCAGATCATGCATATAGGTTTCATGAAAATGTCCGGATAAGCTCCAAGAACGAATACTTCCCCAGCTATGTAATACTGCCACTTTGCAAGGTAATGTGTATACCCCTCCTGCTTTATGAAAATCTTTGATTTTTCTAAACTCATCCGCCACTTCTTCAATATAATCACAAAAATCAGGAAAATCTTCTACCAAATGCAGATATCCCCCCAAACCAATACGGTCTACCGGCTCACGCAGCAGCGCACGACGGATTCTGTTCCAATATACCTTCGCCTCTGCTGTAGGATCTCCGCCTTCCATAAATGTAGGTGCTCCACCTAAGCCAACCGGGAACAGATACGGATGCAGACGAAGCTCATGGGTTTCTACCTCTACACCTGCACAAAGTCTCGCTTCATAACCATTAAATACACATTTAATCAGACCATCAAAGCCAAATTCTCCAAACAAGTCACTATATGGTTCTACTCCCACCCAGCTGTCATCATAAAAGACATACGCCTTTTTGCCATATTCATGTACTAAAGCAATCAGCTTTTTACCATATTCCACAACAAAACGATTGGTAAATGCCATATAATCCAACTGTTTTTTATCCGCAGGCATATGGGTTACATGTAATTTTCCCTGATTAATAAAATCCTCAGAGGTTAGAGCATAGCCATATTCCTTTTCAAATGCATCTAAAGCCTCCGGACTTACGGTAAAATCATAAGAACCCCAATCCGAAAAACGGTTACGATTTCTTTCATCCTCTCCCCACATCCATACAAAATTGTAAAACATGGAAGTAAAACGAACAACCGTTGTTGACGGATGCTCTTCACACCATTTTTTTAGCCATCCATAAAGATACTCCTGTGCTTCCTTAGTTCTTGGATCTACAGGCATTAAATGCTCCTTGTCCCAAGAGTTTGTCACATGATTGTACATAGAAATCTCTTCCCATATACGATATGCCAAAAAGTTTACAGTATATTCATGATAGGAAATGGTATTTTGAATTATTACATTTCCTGTTTCTTCTTCGTATATCCAGTTATCCTTTGCCACCTCTGTATTTATTGTACGGTCAAAAACCTGCCAATACTTTATGGAGGCAGGTGTACCATTTACCATAAACTGCTCTTTAAAGTATCCATCTAATAAGTGAATACTCAGCTTGTCCCCAGTTGCCATTTTTGCATCCGACACCAAAAAGGTCTGCTGCAGCTTATCCATATGCTCTTTTGCCCATGTATTGTGGTCACGAATAATACAGATGGTAGAATATATATCATACCCTGCCTCTATAATTTCATCCGACAGAACCGTTCCATCACTATCTCGAATAACATCTGCTCCCCACTTCTCTGCCATTTTCAATGTAAGTTCTTCATAACCGGATTCTCCCGGAAGTGTAAAGCTTCCTTTTGTATTTTTTGCCATTTTGTATCCCTCTTTCTTCTATATTTTAAAGATTACGAACCATTCCCAGAAAGTAAAAAGGTGCTTCCCATAAGACTGGGAAACACCCAAATGTATTTTTTATTTCTTTTCAAAAACCTCTGCTAAATGCGTAACCGTATCTGTAATCTTATTTGCATTCACTTCGATATCATTGTAGATAACTGCTGACTGCGCTGCTAAATCCTGCATACTCTTAGCAACCACCGCAAACCCTACGCCTGCTTCACCGCTTCGCGCTGCTTCGATACTTGCATTTAATGCTAAGATTCTCTGCTTTGTAGCAATTGCTTTTAATTTTCCGGTACTTTCACCGATAGTAGCCGTCAAGTTCTTAGACTCTATAATCTCTTCATGTAATGTATCTAATCTTCCGGCATTATTATGCCTGAAATATTCAAGATTGACTAACTGATTGACTACTGTTCCTAATAATTCTGCTGATGCCCGAATCTTCTTCTCTGTACTGACAGGTACTTTTTTTAATGCCGCAATATACTCATCCGGATTGATTTTGAGTTCTTCTGCAATCTTACGGAATTCTTCTTCCTTTGGCGGTTCCGGTAAAACCTGTCCACCGATAATTGCACCTACCTTTTCCCCTTCAATCATAATATCAACAGAAAAATCCATCAATCCTGCATGACAAAAATATGTACCGGTACATTCATTGTCACATTTTACACAGCGACGATTTCCCTCTTCTGAACCACGGGTATATTTCATACAAAAATCGGTAAAATTACTTCCTTCTGTTAAATACTCTCCATGAATACCAACTGCTATCGCTGCTAACCCCGTTGCATTTGAAAATCTGTCCTGAATATTCTGCAGTTTAGACAGATCCATAAAATCTTTCAGTTCCATACTTCCTCCGATCCATTACCTGCCTGTAATATTTTTATACAAAAATAATAGCATAAGCGATAGCTTTTTTCAACATTTTTTCCAAATCATCCCTTGATTTTTCGAGTTATGAATTCTTCCATCTCTCCTTTTGGAATTCCAAGAGCTATGGATAATTCTCCATAAAAATTTTCCTCTGCCAAATGCAGGTATTTTGCATCACTGCTAGTTACCTTTTTGCCTTCTGCAAGCCTTGATATTTTTCGTACATATAAGGTTTTTATAATCTTTACCCATTCCTCACAGTCACAGCTTCGAATGGCATCTTTATATATCTGCTCTCGTTTTTTCTCATCCGATACCCAAAGAACTTCTATTTCTTCCATGCGTTCTATTAATGCTTCTGCCTCTTCCTTTGTCAATACAGGCCGCATAATAATCTTCTGATTATCCACCGGTGTAAATAAACGGCTGCCATTTGCATAAACCGGATCTAATGCATAATACAATCGTTTCTCTTTCTCTCCAGGTGCTGCCATTTTGGTGATTTCTTCAACTCTGCATACACCCGTATTTCCATAAATAATATATTGTCCAACTTCAAACATGATTTTCCTCCTGTCTTTGCTGATACAAAAAACCCGTTGCACTCAACCAAGTGTAACGGATTATCTGCTATTTCTATTTGATTTTATCATATTTTCTGGAAATTCGTCAGTGCTTTTTGCTTTTTTCAAAGAATTTCGTGCACTATTTAAAATAATCTGCCTCTTATATTTGTGCATTTTGCCAATGTACTGTACAAAGCTTCTGTATCAATCGGCTTCGACAGATGTCCATTCATTCCTGCATTTAAGGATAAGCTTACATCTTCTGCAAAAGCGTTCGCTGACATGGCAAAAATCGGAATCTCCTTTGCCTGCACATGCAAAGATGCCCGGATTGCCCTTGCCGCTTCATAGCCATCCATCTGCGGCATTTGAATATCCAATAAAATTGCCGCATATTGCCCAGTCTTAGAGCTTTCAAACATCTCTAAAGCCTCTTGACCATTCCATGCATGATCTACCTTTATATTCACCATCTGCAGAAGCTCCTTTGCAATTTCTGCATTCAACTGCGTATCCTCAGCTAATAATACTTTTAATCCACCAAAATCATATTCCAGATTCTCTGTTTCTATATGCTCTTGTGTTTCTGCTTCTATTTTAATATCCTGCTCTTTATTTATTGCAAAGGGAAGAGAAAAACGGAAGGTTGTTCCCTTACCTTTTGCAGAATTACAGGAAATCGTACCATGCATAAGTTCTACCAAATTCTTGGTAATAGAAAGTCCCAAACCACTTCCTCCATGCTTTTGTGCTGTATGTGCATTTTCCTGTTCAAATGGTTTGAAAAGCCTACCTAGCATTTCTTCACTCATACCCTCTCCGGTATCAGCCACAGAAAAATTAAAATATGCCTTCTCCTGACACAAAGAAACTTCCCTGACACAAACTGTAATCCTTCCACCAGAAGCTGTAAACTTAAATGCATTCGACACCAGATTCAATAAAACCTGTCTCAAACGATATTCATCCCCTAAAAGCTTCTCGTGTTTTACCTCAGAAATATCTAACTGTAATTCCACACCTTTTTGTCTGCATTGCTCCTGATAAACCACAAGTATAGATTCTAAAACCTCTTTTAAGTCAAAGGGAGCTTCGGCTATTTTCAGCTTATTGCTTTCAATGGCAGACATATCCAATACCTCGTTAATAATGTTTAAAAGCATCTGTGAAGAGGTATTTATTTTCTTTAAATACTCACTGGTCTTTTTCGGATTTTCCACATGGTTTTCTGCTATTTTTACAAGTCCCATAATGGCATTTAACGGTGTTCGAATCTCATGACTCATAGTTGCCAAAAAACGGCTTTTAGCATAGTTTGCATTATCTGCCTGTGTAACTGCGTCTGCCAACTGACGATTTTTAATTTCTAATCGGACATAATTTCTCCTGCGAACGGCAAACAAAACTGAAGATAAAACCAGAACGATTGCTCCTAAAATCGTCGCCACCAGAATTACATATCGAAATTTATATATTAAATCTTTCCATGTAAGCTTGTAGCTATTAGTAATGGTATGATCAATGGTAAATTGTGAAATCTCTTTTGTACTAATGGTTTCCACACACTTATCCAAAATATTCATCACCATCTGATTGTCTTTAGATTTAATCAAAACCATCCCTGCCCGTTCCTGCATAAAGGATGCCGGAAGTACCATCAGCTTTTCATACTTAGGCTTTGTGAGCAGCGGCATGATTGCATTGCCATTTTGCGCCATAAGATCAGCTTCTCCATGAAGAACCATACGAATACAATCTTCGGTAGAATCAGCCTTCACTAATGTAAATTCCGGATAATTACCGGATATATAATTTTCCAATGCCGCATAGTTTTTAGGAATTGCCAGACGATAAGGAACCTCCGGCTCATCCAATGTATATTCTCTGCCTTTTTTGCCCACAAGGACTACATCATCGGTGTAAAAGCAGTCGGATACCAAAACCTCTCCATTCCAAAAATCCAGATTATCCGTCATCACTCCTGCAAGTAATACTTCCCGATTTGCATAGAGATAATCAATGGGTTTTATCCCCTTATCCATCATCTGAAAGTGAAACTGAAATCCACTTTTTTCTTCCAGCTTTTTTACAATATCTACTGTAATACCGACAATTTCACCATTTTCATTGATATAAGACATCGGCTGTAAATCCGGCAAAAAAGCCACCGTTATCGGTTCATGATTTTTGACAAACTCAATCTCTTCTCTTGTCAATGCCGGATCCGTTACCGCTACACCCTCACCATAATACGCATTGAATAATTCTGCTTCAAAATAAGGAGCATTTACCTTTATCTCACTTAATGCCTCATCCAGTTCTTTTAAAAGATTTTCATTTTGTTTTCCTGTCATAAAGTAAAAAGGCTCAGAACCAAAACGGCAAGCCACTTTATAATCGGATTTTAAAGCTAAGCTTCCTAAAACTGCTCCATCTACTTCCTGTTTGTCTAAAGCATCAAAACAAGCCTGCTGCGTATCATACCCCACATATGTACAGGAAAATCCCTTTTCTTTGGCATAATCTATAAAATAATCATTTTGAAAGCTATCCTGTAAGACAGCAATTTTCATACCGTCAAATGCTGCAAAATCATTGTAATAATATCGTTCATCTTCACTGCCTACATATAAAACACCGGATTCTACACCAATTGAATACTTGGAAAAAAGATATTTTTCTTCTCTTTCCTTAGTTTTTTGCGCATGACAAATGAAATCAATCTCTCCCTTGGCTAAACTCTGCATATGGTTTTCCCAACTGTCATACACAAATTCGTACCGCCAATTCGTATATTTAGCTATTTCCCGCAAATATTCTATACCATATCCTGTCATCCCGCCGTTTTCTTCCGGTATAAAAAATCCATCATAGTCAATATAACCTATTTTGATTGTCTGCTCTTGTGCTGCTTCTGTATATATTGCTTTTCCCATCAGCAGCAACAGACAAAACACAATCCCCATGCAAAAAGTATGTATTCTTCTCCTCATTTTTCCCCCTAAAACCTAATCTCTACTCTTCAACTTCCAGCATAGAGGTACAATGTCCACAGCGGGTTGCTGCAATTGGAATTTCACTTACACAATATGGACACTTTTTAGTCGTTGGTGCTGCCGGCTTTTCTTCTTTTTTCGTCAGACGGTCATTTACCACATTAATTCCTTTTACCAGCATAAAAATGACAAATGCTGTGATTAAGAAGTTAATAATTGCTGTGATGAAATTACCATAGGCTAAAACCGGAGCTTCTGCACTGCTGCCTAAGGTTATTTTCAGATGTGAAAAATCCATTCCTCCAAAGATTCCTAATATTGGTGTTAGTACATCTTGATTTAAAGAGGTAACAATGGAGGTAAATGCACCGCCGACGATAACACCGACTGCCATATCCATGACATTTCCACGCATAATAAATTTTTTGAATTCTTCGATTAATCCTGATTTTTTGCTCATATCTTTTGTTCCTTTCTGTTATATTATTCTTACCCAATCAAAACTTTCTTCCCTTCAAAGGCAAATCCATATTTGCGGATTTTATCTGCCGGAATACCCTTGGCAAGAAGATTTGCTTCGTACTGCTTGTCTTCGATTTGTTTTAAAGCAGCCTGTACAGTATCCTTTAAGTCTTTTTCATCATCAGAGTCATGTACTTTAAATTCTAAAATGATGGCATCGTCTTCTATATGTTTGGGTTCCAGCATCACATCATAGCGGCCAAATCCGCTTTCCCGGTTGGAGCTTACGATATATCTGGTATTTAATTCAACTAACAGACCTAATACAAATCCATGATAAAAACGCTCTGGCTCTGCCCCAACGGGTCCTTTTCCTGTATCGAAATAACTAAAAACCTGTAAAGACACACGATTCATATACGCATTCATCGCTTTCACATCCCCTAGCAAAAATGCTTTCACAAAATCACTGTAATCCGCCTCTGCCTGTCTAAACCAGCCCCTTACCATACCACGGAACATAAACTCAACTTCATAATTTGTTAATGTCAAAGTATACTTTGCTTCTTCACCATACTCTAACAACTCCAGTCGTTCAACGCTAAGAACTTTCAGATATCCACTGGCAAGCAGCAGACTCCAGATGGCACTTTCACTTTCATCCAAATGATTATAGACTATCTGTTCATCAACCGGACACGAAATACTTCCCCCTTGTAACAAACACTCAAAATTATCTTTTATTCGTCGGCTTCCTTCCCGAATCAATTTTCCTACCAGACTATTACTGCTGGTATTCGCCCAATAGGCTGCAAATTCACCCGTATCGAGAAAATTAAGAATTGACCATGGATTATAGATATCCTTATGTTTTCCAAAGATAAAACCATCATACCATCGTTTGACCTCTTCCTTTTCTGCTTTAAGTCCACATTCTTCTAATGCCGTAAATACTTCCTCTTCTGTAAATCCGAATGCTGCTGCATATTCATCAGAAGTAGTTGTCACTACCTTTAGGTTATTTAAATCTGAAAATATCGATTCCTTACTGACTCTCGTAATTCCAGTCATGATTCCTCTTGCCATATGAGGATTGGTTTTAAATGCCGAATTAAACAAACTTCTGGTAAGGGATGCCAATTCATCCCAAAATCCCTTTACATATGCCTCCTGCATAGGTGTATCATATTCATCCAAAAGAATAATTACTTTTTTTTCATAATACCGCTCAAGGAAGTTAGAAAGCTGATGAATGGAAAATGTTAAATCGCTGTTTCGCACATCTTCTGCCATAATTCTGTCAAAAAAATCCCGATCTGCATCTGTCAGCACCTCGCTGTCTCTTACATACATATGCTGCAAATACAAATTTCTTATAATCTGGCAGATTTTTTCTCTTGTAGACAGATAATCCGGTTCTTTAACTCCTGCAAAAGACAAACTGATTACCG
>JAGALK010000033.1 GCA_017625255.1 Lachnospiraceae bacterium | reverse complement strand
GCTCATCTGTGATTTCACCATAAATAACATAAGTGGTTGCTGTACGAATAATTGGTTCTTCGTTTTCATTTAATAATTTTACACACTGTTCAGCGGAATCTGCTCTCTGGTCGAACTGTCCCGGTAAGTATTCTACACTGAAAGTTTTACCGCCCTTTAAATCAAAAGTTTCTTCATATACATCATCTACCGGTGGCTCGGAAAATACGGTACGGATAGCTTTTTTGTATGTTTCATCTGAAATATTTTCAATGTCATAACGGATGAAAACACGTACATCTTCTACGGTTTTAATGCCAAGATAGCTTTTTACTTCAGACTTTAATTCTTTTGCCTGAATTGCAAAAGCCGGTTTCTTTTCAACATAGACTCTTCTTACATTGCTCATTGCTGATTCCTCCATTTTGGTAATTGTCTTGTTTTTCTTTTATGGTTGAACAGAAGTTTTTCTCCTGTCTGTAACCTGTTTTAGATAATCATAACACCTTTATATCAATTAGTACAATTAATATATCTTATTTGTTTTATAAGTATTTTTTATTGATAAATTATTTTATTTTGATTGTTACTTTTCTTGTAGCTTTATTGTACTTTGAAGTTTTCGCTGCTGTCACCGTAATCACATAAGTACCTTTTTTCGCTTTTTTCTTTAAAGTTACCTTTCCAGCCTTAGAAACCTTAATATATTTTTTACCAGATTTCGGATATTTTGTCACTGAATAAGTGATTTTTCCCTTTGCTTTTGCAGAAATTGAAAATGAAGTACTTTTCTTTTTTAATTTTTTTGCTTTAAAGACTACAGTTTTTGAGGCTTTTTTTGATACCTTAATGGTCTGGTCTTGTTTTTTTTCTATCTCCGGCTCATCATCCACCGGTGGAGTGGTATTATCACCGGATGTGTCTCCATCCGAATTTTCATTATCGCTTCCACTATTGTCTCCACCTGAGGATTCACTATTGTCACCACTATTTTCTCCGGATGTACCACCATTGCCACCGGTATTACCGCTATTATCTCCGGATGTATCATCACCACCGGAAGGTGTATCATTGGATGTGCCAGGGAATATCGTCAAATATACTTCCATACTACATTTCTCATAATTGTTGCTTTCCCCTGTCTCCAAAATCAATCTGGTTGACACTTCTTCTGCAACTGCTGTGACACTTCCATCCTCCGCCACCGTCACGATGCCTTCTTCCTGCGGATAACACTGTAAAACAGAACCATCCTCTGCATAAAAAGTTACAGAATCTCCTACCTCTAAGGTCAGACTGTTATATGGTTCTAATTTTTCGCCATTTACTATAGCATACAACAGATTTTTAGCTTTCTGAATCTCAAATTTTTCTTCTGCAATACCTTCATATCTGCCGATTCCTGTTATAATTGCTGTGGCTACACCCGCATTTATATTATTCTCAAACGAAATAGTATAATCTATGCCTTCTTCTAAACTATCACTGCCATAGGATATCTCGCAATCTATTCCCTGTGGTTCTCCCGTATAGTGATACCATCCAAATCCAAAGTCAGCATCTTCTATCGAATATTTTTTCACCTTTGTAAGTATAGGTATTGTCACATCTGAAACATCCATATAATAAAATGTCGGCTTTCCACTGGCAACATACCATCTAACAAAGCCATCTGTATGGATTGGCTTACAATCAGAAAGCGCAGCCGTATCATCCGTAAAAATCTCTCCCACCGGATTGCCTTTTCCATCTAAAAACATATACTGAAGTACATTATTTACTGTCCACATAAGCAGATAACGGGTATCTGAGATTTTTGTCAAATGCGGTGTGGATACCGATTCTCCATTTTCGCAAGAAGTAATCCAGCGCAGGGTAGTTCCTTCTTCTGTAAAATTCTCCTTATCTGTAAAGGTTACAAAAATATTTCTCTGACTAAGTAAGTGATTTCCCACATTATGTACAATGGAATTGCCAGCCACCAGATATCCCTCTGCCGATGCTTCCAATCCACCCACAGACACACCTGTCTCATTATCTCCTTCCAATCCCTGTATATGCAGTACATTCACATCTATACAATTATACATAGATTTACTGCCTACTGTGTCTATATATTTATGTAGTACAACAGCTCTCGGATTAGCATCCCCATGATCCGCTGTAATAATATCCGCTCCATCCGTTATGATAAACTGATTAAAAGAATGGCCTACAAATCCATAATCGGACGGAAAGGCTGTATATTCGCTGGCAATCTCCATCGTATTAGTATCCACCACGATACTTAGATTTTTCTGATGTATCAATCCATCCTCAGACCTGTACATTTCGTGACATGTATGAATATACAAATAGTCCCCACTTTCTACCATACGCACAGTTCCTGCATCAAATGGCTCTGTCGTATTTCCACCATATATGCTGGCGCTGTCTATGCGGTTCCAATCCTTATCATATTTTACTATCCGATACACTTCTGCCGCATCATCCTCGGCCACATTATATTCTCCAAACAACAGATAGTTTGCATCTTCTCCATAGTAATATCCACCAAACAGAGACAACTCACAAGGAAGCACTTGAATATCTGTGAATGAACCCTCCGGCATGTAATTTTCTACCCATATCCATCCATCACAATATTCTACTATCTCCAACGAACCATCCTCTAACACATTCAGGTACGAATCTATAATGTTACTCTTCACTTCATAATTCTGTTTATTCTTATTGCTACTTGCTATGGCTCCTTTTTTTAAAAACTGCTTTTTCAAATACTCTGTTCCATGTACTGTAAGATTTTCCTGACTACCTATAGAAGAAAGTTCGCCAATCCTCATATTTTCTTTAACAGCTGTCATATCCACCACTTTTAACGATGGACAAAGTATAAAGTTATAATCTTGCATATAATCCATGGAACTACCAAAAACCACTTCTTCTAACTGCTCACATCCGCCAAAATTACTATTTACCATGTATAAAAGACTATCCGGCAAAATAACTTTCTTTAGTGATGTACAATTACCAAATGTTCCACTAGCTAAAGACTCCAATCCTTCTGAAAAACTAACCGTTTCCAATCCTTTACAGCCGTCAAATGCCTGCGTTTCTATAGATTTTACTCCAGAGGGAATATCCACACTTTTTAATGAAATACATCCCTGAAAACTATGTGCAGATATTCGCTCCAAACCTTCCGATAGTTTCACATATTCTAAGCTTATACAATCCTGAAAGCAGGCATCCTCTACATTACTTACCGCGTCAGGAAGAGAAATTCCCTCTAAACTTTTACACCTCACAAAAGCAGCATATTCAATACTTTCCAACTGCGAATCCTCTGCAAATGTAACTGACCTTAGATTCGAACAATTTTCAAATGCATAGCTATGTATTTCTGTTACCTTTGCCGGAATTTCGAGGCTTTCAAGCATCTGGCAATCCGTAAACGCATAGTGCCCTATGTAAGTTAATCTTTCTGGTAATTCAATGGATTTTAAACTTGTACACAGATAAAATCCATCCATTTCGATGCGGGTAATCCCATCCGGCAGTACGATACTTTCCAAAGATGTACACTGACAAAATCCTCTCTCTTTAATATGCGTCAATTTGGAATCTTCTCCAAATGTCACCTGTTCAAGACCAAAACAGCCCCAAAAAGCCCCTTCGTAAATTGCAGTTACAGAATCAGGAATAATCACCTCTTTGATACCACTTGCAGTCACAAATGCTTCTGCCCCCACACTTGTAACCCCTTCTTCTATGACAACCTTCGTAATGGTATCTGCATAGTCATACCACGGTGCATTATATCCCACACCTGTATCACCATAATTTTCCATATCTCCTGTACCGGATATGGTCATACACTTCTCTTCATCCAAATACCATGTCACATTTTCTCCACAAGTTCCTGAATAAACTTCTTCTGTAGTTTGTGTATCCGCCCATATAATCCCCGTTTTTCCAATACACAAAAACATCATTATCATACATACGATATATATCCTATATGCTTTCTTTTCTCTTCCGTGACGGATATCCATATTTCACCTCTCCTGCTCTTTTTAATAATCACATGTATTCTCTCTAATCATAGTACTACATTCTCAAGGAATTTTCCAGTAATTCCATTGACAGACTTATTAGTCGCACTTATAATTATAATTAGTATATATTTAAAGGAGAATCTTATGGATATTAATTATGAATTATATAAAGTATTTTATTATGTTGCTACTTCTCTCAGTTTTTCAGATGCCAGTAAGCAGTTATTTATCTCCCAATCCGCTGTCAGCCAGTCTATTAAAACTTTAGAGAGAAAACTCGAACAGACCTTATTTATCCGCAGTACCAAAAAGGTGCAGCTTACCCCTGCCGGAAAGCTGCTCTTAAAACATATTGAACCGGCTATGAATCTGATTCAGAGAGGGGAAAACCAGCTCTTAGAATCCGGAAGTCTTGGACTAGGACAGCTGCATATTGGTGCGAGTGATACCATCTGTCGATATTTTCTGGTGCCTTATCTAAAGGCATTTCACCAGAAATTCCCTAATGTACCGATTAAAGTCAGCAATGCAACTTCTCTCTCCTGTGTGGAGCTGTTAGAGCACGGCAAAGTAGACCTTATTGTAACAAACTTTCCAAATGCCAGACTTAATCATGCCTATGTGCAGAAAACTGTCTGCGAATTCCATGATGTCTTTATTGCAAATCCTGCGTACTTTAACTTAAAGCAACAGGAAATTTCTTTTCAGGAATTAAAAAACTATCCTATTTTGATGCTTGACCGAAAAAGTACTACCAGCGACTTTTTGCACAATATTTTCCTGCAGCATCAGTTAGAGCTCATTCCTGAAATCGAATTAAGCAGCAATGATTTGTTGATTGACCTTGCCAAAATTGGTCTTGGCATTGCCTTTATTCCAGATTACTGTCTAACTACAGAATCAAAAGATTTATATATTTTGCGTACAAAGGAAAATATTCCGGCAAGACGCATGGCAGTTTCTGTCAATACAAATCTGCCGCTTTCTGCTTCTACGGAAGAATTTTTAAAGCTGCTGCCAGAAGTCTGATGTCACTTTCCCTGCATCGCTTTGACTACAGATTTTATAATCTGACCATTCTCTTGGAAACAGACGAAGGTAGCTGCTTTCTAAGAACCTTTCATCCAACAATGCAATTACGCCCCGGTCCTCTAAGGTACGGATAACTCTTCCGGCTGCCTGGAGGACTTTATTCATGCCGGGATAACGATAAGCATACTCAAAGCCTTCCTTCGTCTTTTCATCATAATAATTTTTTAGAATTTCTCTTTCATTTCCAATCTGCGGTAAGCCTGTTCCCACAATAATAGCTCCTATGAGCTGTTCCTCCTTCAAATCAATGCCTTCTCCAAAAATCCCACCTAGTACACAAAATGCCACCAGAGAATTATCACTTTTTTCTGCAAAAGCACCTAAAAATTCTTCTCGTTCTGCTTCCCGCATGCCACTTTCCTGTTTTAATAGCTGTATATCCTTTGGCACAATGGCAAGAAATTCTTCATATACCTGTTCTAATAATTTATAGGAAGGGAAAAAGACCATATAATTCCCCTTTTTTGCTTCTGCAACAGTTAGGATATAAGAAGCAATTTTTTGAAATTCTGCCGCATTTCTTCTGGTATAACGACTACTGACATCTCTTCCTATAAATAAGAGCTTCTGCTCATTTAAAAAAGAAGTTTTTGCATAAACTGCATAATTATCCTTTTTGGTGCTTAGCATTTCCTTATAGTATTGAATCGGAAGCAAAGTTGCAGAAAAAAATACTGTTGCACGCCCCTTATCTAAGCATTCCTGCAAATTATAGGATGGATCTACACAAAACAGACGCATTTTGAATCTGTCATTCTCTTCATGCTCTGTATAAATCACATAGCGTTCATCCACCCGTTCATAAATATTTAGAAAATTGCGCAAATTCAGATAAAATTCGGTCACTTCCTTTTTGCTTGGTATATCTGTATTTTTCTGTAAAAAGAAATCTAATCTTTCTGCTAAACGCATCAATGCAAATATCAAATGGCTGATATCATCCTTATATACACGATAAGTATCACATTCCCGCTTATATTCCAACATAATTTTATTGCATTTTGTCAGCTCTTTCTCTAACCGACTGTCTTTATTTTTCAACAACTTACGAACCGCTAAAATATCTTCTTTATAGATATCTGCGCTATACATCTCTCTGCCTCGCTCCACTAAATTGTGTGCCTCATCCACCAGAAAAATATAATCACCTTTCTCTCCTTCGCCAAAAAATCGTTTCAGACACACATTCGGATCAAAGGCATAATTATAATCACAAATAATATCATCGGCCCATGTAGCTGTATCTAAACACATCTCAAAGGGACAGACCTGATGCTTTTTTGCCTGTTCTAATAAAACTTCTCTCGTAAAAAAATCTTCCTTTTGCAGCAGCTCATAAACCGCCTCATTTACTCTGTCATAATGACCTTTTGCATAAGGACAATGCACAGGATTACAGTCCATTTCCTCGCAAAGACACAGCTTTTCTTTTGCTGTAATCTGGATAACTTTCGCACGATACCCCTTCTCATAAAAAAGAGAAAAGGTTTCTTTTGCCACCGTTCCGGTTATGGTTTTTGCAGTCAGATAAAAGATTTTATCTGCCAATCCTTCTCCTACCGCTTTTACCGCCGGAAATACTGTTGAAAGCGTTTTTCCAGTTCCTGTTGGTGCCTGAATAAAGAGATTTTTCTTTCGTAAAATAGTACGATACACATCCTGCGCTAATTCCTTTTGTCCCTCACGATAGGCATATGGAAACTCCAAGGTCATAATAGAAGAAAGCATTTTTTTCCTCCATTTCACCTGAAAATCCACCCATTTGGTATACTTTTCTATCACCGTATAAAACCAGTTTTCGAGTTCTGGAAAGGTACATTCTTCTTTGAATCTGCGAATTTCCTCTGTATCTAAATTACAATAGGTCATCTGCACAAAGATTTTCTCTAAATTCTGCTGACTTGCATAAATATAGGCATAACACATAGCCTGGGCTTTATGAACAAATATAGGTTCCTTCAAATAGTCCAGACTCATGTATATGCCTTTGATTTCGTCAATGGTTACCGTTTCTTCCTGTATGATACCATCGGCTCTTCCTTCAATCTGCAAGCAGTATTTATTTGTTTCTATTACTATTTTTAACGGTACTTCTGCCTGATAAGCAGCTCCCATACGCCTTTGAATCTTTCTATGCATACGGCTGCCTTCCTGCATGGCTTCTGCCCGCTGACTAGAACGAATCCGATTATCGATATCGCCTGAGCGAAGGATAAATTCAACCAGATTACGGACAGATATTTTTATTACCGGTAAGTTTTCCATGGTATTCACGCTCATCCTTTTTGTATTATGAGGGTATTATACTCCAGAGGGCATTTTTTGTAAAATCGGCTGTCCGCCTAAAACAATGCCTATTACAATATTACATACCAGCGATAAATTTTCTTCGCAGGATTATAGCATAGGACTTATGCTCATGCAGATATATATATTTGATATTTTTTTGTAAAGTTATACCATTGCCTCTTTCATACCCTTTACATATTTTCCAACAGCATTTATTGAATCTATACCATGCTTTTCAATCAACTTAATAATAGCAGAACCAACAATCACACCATCGGCCATCGCAGCCATTTTCTTCGCCTGTTCTAAGGTCGAAATCCCAAAACCTATCGCACATGGAATATCTGTATTTTCACGAACTACCTTTATAATGGATGAAAGGTCTGTAGTAATTTCACTTCTGGTTCCTGTTACCCCAAGGCTGGATACAATATACAAAAATCCCTCTGCCTCTTTTGCAATTTTTGCAATCCGCTGCTTGGAGGTCGGCGCAATAAGAGATATCAAATCCACACCATTCTGTCTGCACAATGGCTGAAATTCTTCCTTTTCCTCAAATGGTAAATCTGGCAGAATGATACCATCTATGCCAATTTCTTTACAGGCAAAGATAAATTTTTCTGCCCCATAGGAAAAGACCACATTTGCATAGGTCATAAACACCAGTGGAATTTTTACATCCTTTCGCAATTCTTTTACAAAATCAAAGATTTTATCTGTCGTCACTCCTCCTGCAAGAGCCCGTATATTGGCGCTCTGAATGACTGGTCCTTCTGCCGTAGGATCTGAAAATGGAATTCCCAGTTCGATAAGATCTGCACCGTTTTCTACTGCTGCACGAACCAGCTTTCCTGTGGTTTCAAGGTCTGGATCTCCACAGGTAATAAATGGAATAAATGCCTTTCCTTTTTCAAAAGCCGACTTGATATTACTCATATATATCCTCCCCTCTGTATCTGGCAATGGCTGCACAGTCCTTGTCACCTCTGCCGGAAACGGTAATTACGATAATTTTATCCTTATCCATTGTCGGAGCAATTTTCATGGCATGGGCAATGGCGTGGGCGGATTCAATGGCAGGAATAATTCCTTCTGTTTTGGACAAAAATTCAAAGGCATTCACCGCTTCATCATCGGTCACAGGCACATATTCTGCTCTGCCTGTATCATGAAGATACGCATGTTCAGGTCCAATTCCCGGATAATCAAGTCCTGCAGAAATAGAATAGACAGGTGCAATCTGACCATAAGAATCCTGACAAAAATAGGATTTCATACCATGGAAAATGCCAAGTCTTCCAGTATTTATGGTTGCCGCAGTTTCAAAGGTATCCATACCTCTTCCTGCTGCTTCACAGCCAATCAGACGCACATCTTTGTTTTCAATAAAATGATAGAAACTGCCCATAGCATTAGAACCTCCGCCTACGCAGGCAATTACCGCATCCGGCAGGCGGTTTTCTTTTTCTAAAATCTGCTCCTTGATTTCCTTAGAAATCACTGCCTGAAAATCCCGAACAATGGTTGGAAATGGATGCGGTCCCATAACAGAACCTAAGCAATAATGGGTATCCTCAATTCGTGAAGTCCATTCCCGCATAGCCTCAGACACCGCATCCTTTAATGTAGCTGTTCCTGTCGTTACAGGAATTACCTTCGCACCAAGAAGACGCATACGATAGACATTTAGTGCTTGTCGTTTCGTATCCTCTTCCCCCATGAAAACTACACATTCCATATTTAATAGTGCTGCCGCCGTAGCTGCAGCAACTCCATGCTGACCTGCTCCGGTTTCTGCGATAAGTCTGGTTTTCCCCATTTTCTTTGCAAGAAGCGCCTGACCTAATACATTGTTGATTTTATGAGAACCTGTATGATTTAAATCTTCCCGTTTCAGGTATATTTTTGCGCCGCCCAAAGCCTCTGTCAGCTTTTTTGCATAATATAAACCTGAAGGACGATTTGCATATTCTTTAAAAAGTTCTGATAATTCACGATTAAACGCTTTATCATTTTTATAATGGTTATATGCTTTTTCTAACTCAATTACTGCATTCATTAAGGTTTCCGGTATATATTGCCCACCATGAACACCAAATCTTCCATTTGTTTCTGCCATATTATTTAAGCCTCACTTTCTCTGACTGCCTGCACAAAGGCGGTCATTTTTTCTATATCTTTATAGCCGTCTGTTTCTAAGGATGAGCTTGCATCCACTGCATAGGGATGTAAGCTTTCTATTGCTGTTTTTACATTGCTTGCGGAAAGTCCTCCTGCAAGAAAATAGGGTCTTTTTATTGCCTCTAGCACTGACCAGTCAAAACACTCTCCCGAACCACCGCCAGAATCTAAAAGTACATAATCCGCCGAAGAATGATTTGCTTTGATAATATCTGCTCTGCTTTTGATATAAAATGCTTTGATAATCGTGCATTGTACCCGCTCTTGTAATTTCTGAATATACTCTTCATCCTCATTTCCATGTAACTGTACCACTTCGATAATGCGCCGATTAAAAAAATCCATAATGTTTTCTATTTTTTCATCCGCAAATACACCTACCGGAATGATTCCTTTTTTTAATTGTTTTCTTAACATCGCTGCCTTCTGGGGTTCAACATATCTCTTACTGTTTTTTGCGAAAATAAAACCAGTGTAGTCCGGCATAAGCGTATTTGCATATTCTATGTCACAGGCTCTTCGTAATCCGCAAAGTTTTATTTTAGTCATCGTATACCTCTTTTTCTATTATCTATCCCCTTTTAATTCTGCCAGCTTCGCATTTTTATCCTTTGCACGCATAAGAGTCTCTCCGATAAGAACAGCATCCACACCAATTTCACGCAAGGTCTTGATATCTTCCGAAGATTTTACGCCGCTTTCGGATACAAAAAGGATATGGTCTGGAACTAAGGCTCTAAGCCGCTTGCTATTCCTGGTATCTACAGTAAAATTCTTTAGATTACGGTTATTTACGCCAATAATTCTTGCTCCTGCCATAATTGCTGATTGTACTTCCGCTTCATTATGGGCTTCCACCAATGCAGATATCCCTAAGGTATCACAAATTTCTATATATTCTCGAATTTTCTCTATAGAGAGTATGGAGCAAATCAAAAGTACCGCCTGCGCACCTAATAGCTTTGCTTCATAAATCATATATGCATCCACAATAAAATCCTTCCGCAGACAAGGAATTGCTACCTCACTTGAAATTTCTTTTAAATAGGCATCTTGGCCAAGAAACCACTTGGGTTCTGTCAAAACAGATATACAATCTGCTCCGGCGGCTTCATATTCCTTTGCAATTTGCAGATAAGGGAAGTCTGTGGCAATCACTCCCTTAGACGGAGATGCTTTTTTGCATTCGCAGATAAAGGAAATCTCTGGTTTTCTTAATGCTTTTTCAAAGGAAAACTCTCCTTTTGGCAGGGCTAATACCTGCTCTTTTATCCTGTCAAAAGATATATTCGTCTTTGCCTTTTTTGTGCGAATTTTGGCATACTCTGCAAGTTCTTCTAATATTGTCATCCTATTCCTCCGTCTGATTACTTACTTCTATGAATTTTTCAAGTGTCTTTAATGCTTTACCGGAATCAATAAGCTCTGCCGCCAATGCAATTCCATCCCTCATAGTAGCTGCTTTGCCTCCAATATAAAGGGCTGCCCCTGCATTCATTAACACTGCATTTCTCTTAGGCCCTTTTTCTCCGTTTAAGATTGCCATTGTAATTTTTGCATTATCCTTTGGTGTGCCACCCGCTAAATCCGCTTTCGTGCATCTTTTAAACCCAAAATCCTCAGGCGTAATGGTGTAGGTTTTAAACCATCCGTCCCGAAACTCACAAATTGTCGTTGGTGCACTCATAGAGATTTCATCCAATTTTTCCTGTCCGTAAACTACCATGCCGCATTTTACACCAAGATTCATCAATACCTGTGCCAGTGGCTCTACTAAATACTCATCATATACCCCTAAAAGCTGCATTTTCGGACTGCTGGGATTTGTCAATGGTCCAAGAATATTAAACACCGTACGAAAACCAAGTTCTTTCCGAATAGCTCCCACATATTTCATAGAAGTATGATATTTCTGAGCAAAAAAGAAACACATTCCAACTTTCTCTAAGAGCTCTATACATTTCTTTGGACTTTGCTCAATATTTACACCTAATGCTTCTAAACAGTCTGCCGTTCCACAGTCAGAAGATGCTGCACGATTTCCATGCTTCGCTACCTTCATTCCTCCTGCTGCCGCGACTAAAGCAGAGGTAGTAGAGATATTAAAGCTATGTGCATTGTCTCCACCTGTACCTACAATTTCAAAAACCGCCATATCCGTTTGCACCTTTGTGGCATGAGCTCTCATAGCTGCCGCACAGCCTGCAATTTCGTCTGTAGTTTCTGCCCTTGCACTTTTAGTTGAAAGGGCTGCTAAAAATGCCGCATTCTGTGTAGGTGTAGTCTCGCCGCTCATTATCTCATTCATTACTTTATATGCTTCATCAAAGGTTAAATCTTCTTTGTTTACAATTTTTACAATTGCTTCTTTAATCATGATTTTATACTCCTTTATTTCGATGGATAATCTAAAACGCTTTATGCGTGTATAAAATTTTTAAGCATTTTCTTTCCATTTGGTGTCATAATGGATTCTGGATGAAACTGTACACCATAAATAGGATATTTCGTATGCTGTACTGCCATAACCTCGCCATCTGTAGTTATTGCTGTGATTTTCAATTCTTCCGGAAGTGTATCCGCATCCGCTGCAAGAGAATGATATCTGGCAACAAGAACCGTTTTGGGACACTCTCTAAATAACAAACAGGATCTGTCAAGCTTCACCTTGGACTGCTTTCCATGCATCAATTCCTTTGCATAGGTGATATCTGCCCCAAATGCCGCACAAATTGCCTGATGCCCAAGACAAACACCCATAATCGGAATGTCTTTTCCCAATATTTTTACCGCTTCTATAATCATACCTGCATTTTCTGGTCTTCCGGGTCCGGGTGAAAGTATGATACGGTCAGGATTTAATTGTTTAATTTCCTCTACTGTCATTTCATCATTGCGGATAACCTTTATATCCGGCTCGATTTCTCCAATGAGTTGATACAGGTTATAGGAAAAGCTATCATAATTATCAATTAATAAAATCATACCTCCACCTCCTCTGCTAATTTCAATGCATTTACCACTGCTTTTGCTTTATTGATGCATTCTTCATATTCTTTTTCCGGAACGGAATCTGCTACAATGCCTGCTCCGCTTCGGACAAATACCTTGCCGTTTTTCTTATAGGCAATACGAATAGCTATACAGGTATCCATATTTCCGGTAAAATCAATATAGCCAATAGCACCACCATAAATGCCGCGTTTATTATTCTCTAATTCAGCAATAAGCTGACAGGCTCTGATTTTTGGTGCTCCTGATAAAGTTCCTGCCGGAAGTACTGCTTCAATAGCATCTAGGGCATCAAATTCTTCTAAAATTTCACCTCTCACCGTTGAGCCTATATGCATTACATGGGAATATCGTTCAATGGAATGCAGCTTTTCTACTTGAACTGTTCCAAACTTGCTGATTTTGCCCAAATCATTTCTGCCTAAATCCACTAGCATATTGTGTTCTGCAAGCTCTTTTTTATCAGCAAGCAATTCCTCTTCAAGTGCCTTATCTTCCGCTTCTGTTGTACCTCTAGGTCTGGTTCCTGCAAGAGGAAAGGTATGTAATACCCCATTTTCTAACTTTACAAGAGTTTCCGGAGATGCTCCTGCAACCTCCATATCTGTTCCGGAAAAATAGAACATATACGGGGATGGATTCATAGTTCTAAGGAGACGATAGGCATTTAAAAGACTTCCTTCAAAGGGAGCACTCAGCCGATTAGATAATACAATCTGAAAAATATCTCCTTCTCGTATATAATGCTTTGCTTTTTCTACCATGTCGCAATAGCTTTTTTTATCAAACAAAGGTGTAACTTCACCTGTTAAATGTCCTCCCCGCGACTTCTTTTCTGTACCAGTCTGCATTAGTTCACGAAGCTGTCTTAGCTCCATAATGGCTTTGTTGTAGCCTGTTTCAGGCTCAGAAAGAGACATATTTGCAATTAAAATTATTTTCTGGCGGAAATTATCAAAGGCAATCACCTTATCAAACAACATCAAGTCTACATCCTTAAAGGCTTCTGTATCTATGGCTTTGTTTATTACTGCCGATTCACTATAACCTAAATAATCATAAGAGAAATATCCAACTAATCCTCCTGTAAACGGTGGTAAATAAGAAAATCCAGGACTCTTATAATCCGCTAATATCTGACGCAGGTAGGCAGATGGATTATCAGTTTTTACAGTGACATTTCCAATCTTCATTTCCCCATCTGCACAAGTAATTTCTAGCTTTGGGTCAAATCCTAAAAATGTGTATCGTCCCCATGTTTCCTTTTCCGCAACAGATTCTAGCATATAGCAATGGGCAGATACATTTTTTAGAATCTTCATTGCCTCTATGGGTGTACAAATATCTGATAGTATTTCGCAGCTGACTGGGAGTATATCGTAACTTCCACTGGCTGCTATTTGTTTTACGGTTTCTAAATCTGGTAAATACTTCATTTTAAACACCTCCTGATTTTGTGCGTATTCTGTAAGGAAATGCTATAAAAACCTACAGGACCTGCCACCGCAGCTCCCTCTAGATGCATGGCAACAAAAAACGCCCTTGACAGAATACATAAAAATGATTCTGTCAAGGACGAATAAAGACACTTTACCCGCGGTGCCACCTTGATTTACAGCCACGACAGCTGCACACTTAGCAGGATACCTACATATCCCCGGCAACTGACGCATGCCCACGCGTCGTAGAATACTTTGCAGAGTACTCTGCATTTGACTACGCCCTCAGCGGTCCATTTGATAATCTGTTTTTCACCCGACTCTCAGCAACGCGGGCTCTCTGTAGAAGCATAATTACCGTTATCTCCGCTTCAACGGTTTAAAGTTATTAAGTTTTAATCATAGTAAAGCACTATGTAATTTCTTTGTCAATATTTTTTTAATAATTTTATTTTTACTAATATATTATACTGAATTTATAAGCTATGTGACAATAACTTATTCTTTATTGCTGAATAAACCTGTTGATATATTTGCTCCATGCCTATTTGATTAGGATGTCGGTTTTTCTTTTTATTCCTCTTTCGATGTTTCATTCTCTTTATCGTCTACTTTTACATTCTTGTAAGCAAAAAAGATTGCACCGGCTATTCCGATACACATCCCTATTCCTATGCCTAATGATAAATTGTTAAATACTATTGCCAAAATCATTCCCAGACAAAATCCACCGGTTATTCCAAGGGATAAATAATTTGGCTCAGACTCCTTCTTTTCTGTTTCTACAATCTTTTTTAGTTCATCTACATTGACTTTTTGTTCTTTTTTGCTTATCTGATTGTTTTCACTCATACATATACCTCTTTCTAATATCCATAATTATCTGGCTATCCTATCATTTATAGATACTCTATCACATTGATGAGTGGATATCACTTATAAAACTATTAAAAATTTATAAAATATTTAAAATTCCTGCTACTGCTATTAAAATTTCTACTAATACCATTGCAATCATGCCAGACAATATCTTTTTACTATGCAGCTTTATCTCTTCCTCCGCATGTTTTTTACAATATCTTAATAGCTGTATATAAATAAGGATTCCTATAACACTAAGAACAATTTGTATCCCAATTAGTAATTTCATTTTCACTCCTAAAATGTGTTTTCAAACAATGCTTTTAAAGACACTGCTCCCTTTTCTCTCCAATTTTTAAGTTCACTTGAATCCGCAAATACTTTTTTGGTAAAACCAGAACGCTCCCAGCCTTTGTATGCCAATGCATACCAATATACTTCTTCTGAAATTTCTCTCATTTCAACAATTTCATTTTCTATAAGCTGACCGACAAAGCGTTTCTCACATATATCTTCTTTATCCCGTATAAATCCAAGAACATAACAATTTTCTGTAATTTGCTCAAACTCTATTTCACACAAAAAAATATCCTTTCGATTAACAAATATTGTTTCCACTGCATGAAAATCAGATGTATCATATTTTGTAAGCTGTGTCCGCAAGGAACTTTTTGGTTTTTCTATATTGTAAAAATATTTTCCATCCGGTGAAAATGCAAATCCTTCATCCTGTGCTCCAATCCGGGTAATTACAATTTTCTTCACCAATACTAATCTGTCTAAATCATATACAGCTAAAGTACCCTCTGTGGATTTGGCAACAAATATATTAGCATCTGGCATAAATGCTCCAACATATATATAGCGCATATCCTGAAATCTGGCTAATTCCTTATTTTCCTGATTATACACATACACGCTGCCGCCCGTACATCCTACGCGATAAGTTCCATTATCATAATATCCCCAAAAATTCTTCATTTGCTCCCTACTTAATCCTCTTCTATTACTAAATCTTTTGCCAATATAGAATATACCCCACCTGTTGTCTGTTGTTGAAACAGGTGATATTCGTCTAACTTTTCTAATATCTCTTCCATATCTTTTCTATAGTTTAGCAAATCATGCTCGTCCTTAGCATCATAGTCATAATCTCCGTGAAAAAGAAAATTTTCCTTACGATTATGAAAATTCCGCTCAAGCATTGCCTTTTTCTCTTCTATATCAAAAATCTCATAAAATCCACAACATTCTGCACCAATTGGATTATCAAAATAATTCATATGAAATTCAATGGCGGCAGCCTTTTTAAAAGTAAAGATTTTTTTTACCTGCTTTTTTCTCTTTTCATCATATATTTTTAATTTGTAAGATACTTTGGTTTTATAACATTTGGGAATAATCTTTAACTTTGTCAGTTGTGCATCATGGGTTATTAAGACTAATTTTGATTTATTTTCCATAATTATTTTCCCTTTCGTATCGGGTGTCGTATAACTGTTTTTAATCGTTCCGGCGCTACTCGTCTTGCATCACTTAAATAAATTTCATGGTGCGGTCTTTCATCATTTTATACTCTCTAAAATTTCCTGCTGCTTTTTCTTACTAAATCCCCCAAGCACCAGTTGATAAGACTTATCCAGCAAATCTTTCAGCAAATCGTCCGGCACATTTCCATCTGCTTTGATAGAATTCCAATGGGTTTTATTCATATAGTATCCGGGAATAATATCCTCGTACTGCTGCCGTAAAAAATCTCCTTCAGATGGCTCTAATTTCAATGTAATATAATAGGGTTCGTTTGCATCACTTAAGCAATTTGCCACAAACATCTTACCGCCTATCTGATAACGAATCCAGTTCCAGTCCTGCTGCAAATCCTTTGTAACTCCGGGTTTGCTTAATAAATATTCATCCAACCATGTATATCTCATGTATTTACCTCCAAGGTCTCTTTCCCTCTGACCAGCCCTTTTTCTTCCAATACTCTACATCTGCCTCATTCCAACCGCTTTTCTGCAGCAGCCGCATCACATTAAAAAATACCTTTGTTTTTATAGATGGTCTGACATTTCCATGATTTTTTCTGATTTTTTTCGCCAACGCAGTTGTCTTTTTCTCAATATGTTCCCTTTTCTTGTCATTTACTTTATTCCAAGATGTGGCAGCAACAGCTATGCCATATTTGTAAATTTTAGATATTCCCCAGAAAAATGCGCTGTCCGCCATATCCTGATTGGTACTTTTCATGCCTGCTCCTGCAGCAGTTGATATACATACTGCCTGTTTATGAAACATTTTTTCTTCCGGTCTATGTACCATCCATCTATAGCCATAGTGATCTAAAAATGCTTTCATTGCACCTGTTGCATGATATACATACACAGGACTTGCCAAAATAATTACATCTGCATTATCTATGGCTTCTGTAAGCGGAATAAGCTTTTCATAATGGGGACATAAAGTTTCCGACTTTGTAAAACAATTTGTACACCCCACGCAAAAATCATCAAAATCCTTCGGAAGGAAATATTCTGTGATATTACCTTCTATTTTTTCTGCAAGCATTCTGGCAATATGATAGGTGGAACCTTTATGGTTTTGTCCATGAATAATTGTTATGTTCATTCTACTCTCCAAACTAAATCTTTATCTTTTACATATAGTGTTCATTAATATAATCATAACCACACAATCCATTATAGTTACAGCACCGAACACATATGCTACCACTGCCGGCAATACATCTTCACCGATTGCCATTACCAAAATAAAAACGGTTATAACTAACATTCCAACGCCTGTAACTCTACACAGCCTTTTAGAATCATACTTATTCTTTTCTTCCTTACTGGCTGTATTATATCCTGCAATTAAGTTTGCTCCATGACCTGTAAGCAAAACAATTGTAAGCAGTAGAAAAATAACAAACACTGCCCATAAAATCCAATCCGGTCCATTACTTATATCCTTAAGTGTCATTTTTACCTCCCTAAATTCAATTTGCTCTTCTTCGATATTGAACTTGTAATCTTTTACCGCTTCTTTATAAACAAAAATACCATTGCAACCACGACTAAAACAACACCTGCCACTATTCCAACCTCTGAGAAATCATTTCCCACTTTTCCTGCCAAAAATACAGAAGTCGGTCCATCCGCTCCACCTATAATAGAAACAGAAACAGCTTCCTTTCTCTTTAAAATAATTCCACCTAAAATGATGATAAAGCCTACAATTCCTGATAAAATTCCAAGTATTTTCTTCATGCGTTTTCCTCCAAAATAATCTTCTTACATACACTACAACGATATACATTCCCCACAGCCGCCGCACTGAACAGATTCTTTTCTAATTGAACCGCATCTGTTTCCTCTTTATTTACTCTGGCAGATTTATGTCTTTCCTTCCGAAATGCAATATAATTTCCATCTGTCACAATATACCCCTCTGTCATTTCCTTTTCACAATATGGACACTTCATAACTATCTCCCCCTTACTACGAATACTTATGTAAAATCTTTTTATAGCACCTGTATACAATGTAGATTCCCACTGTGCAATCCAGACACAATAATACTACACCCAAAATTGTTCCAACAAAAAATGCTGCTCCTGTAAGCAAAAAAACTATGGCACATTTTCTATACAAAAATGCCATTTCAC
Organism: Lachnospiraceae bacterium; assembly: GCA_017625255.1. GTDB lineage: Bacteria > Bacillota > Clostridia > Lachnospirales > Lachnospiraceae > Roseburia_B. Next base: position 9,994 of record JAGALK010000033.1, on the reverse strand, counting down.
GATTATACTCCCGTAAGTTTTTAACCTTTGACTTTAATGTGGTATCTCCACTCCAGAAACTTATGGGTTCTCTGCTGTCCTTTCCATATGCAGATATTATCAAAAATGGAACTGCACATAGAAAACAGGATACAAATGCGATTATTTTTCCAATCATATACCTATCCCCTCTTAGAATCATTTTTCTTTTTGTGGTGTAACCATACATCCTCAATGCTTTATTTTATAATTCCTGTGTACAAAACACAATCACATCTACTCCATTATAATATAAAATCCCCTGCATTCCAACACTCAGAAACACAGGGAATAAAAAAATTAAAACACACCGGTAATAAAAATTTCTAATCCAATAATAATTAATATCACACCACCTAATATAGATGCCTTATTAGAAAGTTTTGTTCCAAACTTTTTACCAATGACAAGACCTGCCACACAAATAAAAAATGTTACCACCGCAATGATCAGGGAACAGACAAAAGCCATAACAAAACCATAGTCAGCAATAGTGAATCCTACAGACAATGCATCAATAGAAGTAGCCACTCCCTGTACCAAAAGTGCTGCAAAACCTACCTTTGGTTTTTCTACTTCTTCATCCTCATTTTTGATACCTTCTAACAACATTTTCCCACCGATAAAAGCAAGCAATACCAACGCAATCCATGGGATAAATTTCTCAAAAGCGTTAAAATACTGCACGATTGTGTGTACACAAATCCATCCGGTCATTGGCATCAAAAACTGAAAAAATGCAAAGACGCACGCAATAATACACATCTTTTTCCTGCGCATCATAGGCTCGTTTAAACCATTGGCAAGGGATACCGAAAAGGCATCCATTGCCAGTCCTACACCTAACAACACACTGTTAAAAACAAACAATAAACTCCATTCCATCTTCTGTTCCTCCTTTAATTCATATGGTTATTCACAAAATAGATTGCACTTCGCGCAAGCTATACATCCTCGCGGAGCATATTTGCTTTACAGAAAAGACCTTCACACTTTAGTGTGACAATATCTTTCCTGTAAAATAAAAAAACCAAGTATAGAAAACTATACTTGGGTAATATTTAAAAATATACAGACTCCATGTATAGCTTTACAGTTATACATGAGTCTCGCAATTTAAAACAAGCCAGGTCAACGACCAGTATGTTGACTTGCTACGATATACGCTCGCTACTCCCTCATGGACTTTAATTGATAAAACTTTATCATTTTATGTACAGGTTTGTCAATCATATCTCTTGTATAAATTTTTATACAATCTGTACTCCATAGCCGACATCTAAGACTTTATTACTCTTAGAATCGCTTGAGCAGCATCCTTTGCACCACCGCATCTATGAAAACTATCTGCTATAACGGCTGCATTTTTTCTATATTTTTCATTCATAAGTATTGTATCAACGGCTGAATATATAGTATTCGCATCAACGGCATTTAGGTGTATGCCTGCTTCTATCTGTGATACACGAAAAGCCACACCTTCCTGCTCACTGGTTTGCGGAAACAACACTAAAGGTACGCCATGATAAAGACTTTCACTTACACTGTTCATTCCGCAATGGGAAAGAAACACTTCTGCTTTTTGTAAAACAGCAATCTGATCAACAAAGGAATACACATGAACATTATCAGGTATTGTACCTAACGCTTCTATATCCGTATCTTTTCCAACTGACATAATTACCTCATATTCACTTTCCGTAAAGGCTTTTATACAGTTCTTATAAAAGATAATATTTTTATTGTTGACTGTTCCCAATGAAATATATACCAGTTTTTCTCTTGTTTTATCTATTGCTGCCTCTGTACTTGGTATACATGGTCCTACAAAAGTATATTTATCCGAAAAAGTTTCTGCACAAGGCTGAAACTCCTTAGAAGTATACACAATCGTATGCGTATCATTATCGTTCTGCACAATACTTAATACATTTTCTGCCGGATACCCCTTATCTCTTAAAGGTGCAAGCACCTTTTTGGTCTTTGGCATCTGAAACAGCATTTTAAACAAATCCAATAAGGATTTCTTCATAATCTGAGAGGAATACTGGTTAAAAGCAAAGGTAGTTGTAGACGAAACATAGGGGATTCCCAATTTCATTGCCACTAATTTTCCCCAGTAAGCAACAGAATCACTGACAATTACATCCGGCTTTAGCTTTTTCATATCTGTTGTTACCCATTCATCCAAAGCAAGTGTAGACTTTACAATCAGCTCCGTTGCAAACACAATATCCTTGCCAATGCGGTCGCCACTGTTTTCTGTTTCTTCCATACCTAAATCCACGCCATCGCAACTAATAAAATGCGCACCAGCATTTTCAATTTTTTCCTTAAATTCGTTAAAACTGTAGTAATATACTTCATGTCCCAAATCTACCAACTCTTTTACTACCGGCAAAGTGGGATTGGTATGCCCATATGCCGGAATACAGAAAAATACAATTTTACTCATTATCTTCTCCTCTAAAATCATTACCTCTAAAATGTATCCAGATTTTCCTGCAGCTTTCTAAAGAACTTTTCTACATGATAGCCATCATTCACTGCATGATGAAAATTAGTAGTAACCGGAAGAATTACTTTTCCATCCCGCTCAAAAAATTTTCCTACCGTAGTAAATGGTGTATACCGCATATTATTAGGATCTTTCTGATAAAAAGATGTCGGCATACAATAGGAAATCGCTTTAAAGGATGTATGTGGCATGATAGATACATCCACATTATCCTGACGCATTTCTGTATAGTAATATAATCTGTCTTCCGCTTCAGCAAGTGCCTTGTCTTTTAAAAATCTTTCATAATAAACATTTAAATCCTCATCATATTCGGTTACCATATGGATAAAAAGATGCGGATTTGCATTTCTAAGTAAAGTATAACTGGTATGCAGCTTATCGAAATAACCAATCTGACCATCATGTTTTACAATTCGATAATCCATATCTTCATTTGCTGTTTTGGTAATTATCCAGCAAATTAAAGGGTAAAACTTTCTCTCTGTTTCTTTCATATACCGCCGCAAATTTGTAATATCCAATTCGACAGACACACAATAGGTATAACTTTCAAAGGCTTCATAGATTTCCTTGCGGTCCCAATTTTCATAATCAATTGCGTGAAACATTTTCTCTCTCCCTGTAATTTTCAAATGATAGCGTTATTCCAAACATTACTTACGCTTTGCATAAACATTACTGTTTCTTCTCCAAACAATGCCTCTGTAAAAGTATCCATTTTACACCTCATAATCCAGACACATTCTGGTCTTTGTATATGGTCTTACCTTTTCATCGGCTACCTTTACATGCTCAGGATGTACCGCATAACCTTTTAACAGTTCTTCACTTTCAAAAGCGGAATCTAACATCACATCTGCATTAGACGAAGCTAATCCTTCTGTCTGTACCTTAATTTCCAAAAGTCCCGGAATTTTACCCGCTAAGCTTTCCAAACCAGACTTAATACCTGCTTTGATTTCTGCTTTCTCCTCTGCTGAATATTCATCCTTTAACTGCCATAAAATAATGTGTTTTACCATTTTCTTTTCCTCCATTTTATATAATAATTCCTTCTAAATGATCACACTCATGCTGAATAATCTGTGCAATCCATCCAGAATATTTTTGTCTTTGTTTCTCCCAATTCACATCATAAAATTCCACTTCAATCTCCTGATATCTTGTGGTTTTACGAACTCCTACCAAAGAAAGACAGCCTTCTTCTGTTTCATATGCGCCGGTTTTCTTTATGATAACAGGATTAATCATTGGAACATTCATAAATCCCATATTTACTGCAATAATTCTTTTTTTCACGCCAATCATGTTAGCTGCCATTCCAACGCAGCCGGCTTCATTAGCTTTCAATGTATCCAACAAATCCTGCACAATCTGATAGTCTGCTTTGGTTGCCGGTTCTGATTTTTGTTGTAAAAAGAACACATCTTTCATTATCGGTTTTACCATGATAATTCTCCTGGATTTTTATTTTTTTATTTTGTATTCTATATTAAATCTTATCTGAATTGAGGGGGAAAAGCAAGGGGATAAATGGTATTCCGGAAGTGTTTTTAGGAACGGACGACATAACATATCTTTGTGTGGTGGAATGTATCATTTTTGGTTTTGTGGTGGGCATATAGGGTAGGTATAGGTGTGGGCAGATTCCGTTGTACGGGTGTAAGATTTACTAAATATTCTTAATGATGGATATTGATAACGGACGCGTCGGCTCAAACCGCCATCCATGGCGGTTTCGCCTAAAATTGCCATCCGTGGCAATTTTCCGCTGATATTCCCAAGAATATTAAGCAAATCTAACACCCTCCCAAAGTCATCTGCCCACACCTATACCTACCCTATATGCAATCTACATTGTGGGAATGATACATGGGAGGTTGTGAATATTATGTCTGGTTAAGTGAAATACGGAATAACATTTCACACATGAAGGTTTCGACTGAATATATATTCCTAGAAATCTCTCTCAACCAGACAGATGTACCGTCCCATATACTGTAGTCCGTCCTTCAAAAAAATATCGGAAAATTATTCAATCGCACAAACCGGAATTCGACTTACTCCAATACAAATCCCCCCAGTAATAATCATATCCGGCAGCGTACTTCCCACAACAATATCCACCTGCATAAGCATTCGATAAACCACAAATCCAATAATCCAAACAATCATATTCGAAATCTTCACAGCACAAGTACTGCTGTCTCTTTTCAAAATAAAGAAATCTGTAATCAAAATAGCTATCATCGGTGCAAATACAGAACCGATCAGATATAAAAAATCCGTAATGTTGGTAATCGGAAATAAAATCGCACCGATAGTTCCAATAACCGTTGTCCCAACAGCAAACCACTTTCCATCAATTTTTGGTATTACAGATTCACTAGAAACTCCTGCAGAATACGCATCCAAAAAAGTAGTGGTTACCGTAGAAAATACAATAATTAAAAGTCCGACTATTCCAAGTCCCGCTTTTAACATAATCTGTGCAATATCAGATTCCCCTGTAAAAATTGCAGCTCCCATACCAATTATGTACATCCAACAACTGACAACTCCATAGGTTATCGCACTTACCGCAGTTGCTTTTACCGGATGCTTTGCTTCTCTTGTATAATCACTGATTAATGGCAGCCAAGAAAGAGGCATAGCAACGGAAAGCTCTACAGCTGCGCCAAAACTCATTCCCTCAGAAACAATACCTTCCATGTTTCCTTTTCCAAAAATCACATAACACAAAACAACAGTGAGTCCAAACAGTGCTGCCATTGCGACCGTATTCACCTTTCCAAGGCTTTTGATTCCAATCAGTATCCATAAAATAATTAATCCACCGATAAGTAAACACCAGAACCATTCTCCTATACTCCACACACTATTGGCAGCTAATGCCCCATCATAAATCATAATAGCTGTCCAACCTACCAACTGCAAAATATTTAGAAAAGAAAAAAGCAGGCTGCCTTTTTGACCAAAACTCATTTTCACCGTTTCCATAGAGCTTTTTCGCATTTTACCACCAATAAGTCCTGCCAAAAATAACATACAGCAGCCAATGAGATGGCCAATAAGAATAGCCAAAATTCCTTTACTAAATCCCAATGATGCAAAATATGTTCCTGTTAAGATTTCTGCAAGAGAAACCCCTGCTCCAAACCATATTAATCCATTTTCAAATACAGATGTTTGTCTTTCTTCCATAATTATTTTGCCTCCTTTGCAAATTCACTGTACAGATTAAAACTATGATTGATTGGTCCTAAACCATTTCCTAAGTCTAACATTGCCCTAAGTGCTCCTGTTATATATTCCTTAGCTCGTAAAATAGAGGTTTCCAAATCATATCCCTTTGCCAAATTAGATGCAATGGCACTTGAAAGTGTACAGCCCGTACCATGAGTATTTGGATTATCAATACGGGCTTCTTTAAACCAATATGTTTTACCCTCTGCATATAAAAGGTCATTTGCATCCCCTATGCTGTGTCCGCCTTTTAACAAAACAGCAGCCTTACAGCTTTCGCAAATCTTTTCAGCTGCTAAAATCATATCTTCTTTGTTATGAATTTTCATTCCCGATAACACTTCTGCTTCCGGAATATTAGGCGTTACAACAGATGCAATGGGCAATAATCTGTCTATCAGTGTAGATACCGCTTCGTTTTGTAATAATCTTGAACCGCTTGTAGCTACCATTACGGGATCTACTACAATATTTTGTGCCTTATAATATTGCAATCTCTCCGCTATGACTTTTATCAGCTCTGCTGACGAAACCATACCGATTTTTACTGCATCCGGACGAATATCTGTAAATACTGCGTCCATCTGCTTTTCCAAAAATTCCGGAGTAACCTCCAGAATTCCCGTAACACCGGTTGTGTTTTGTGCAGTTAAAGCAGTTATCGCACTCATGGCATAGACACCATTCATTGTCATCGTTTTTATATCTGCCTGAATACCTGCACCTCCACTAGAATCACTTCCTGCGATTGATAATGCTGTTCTCATCCTGCATTTTCTCCTTTTTTATCTATATCTGTATTCTTTTTATTTTCCTGTAAAATCGTCATACACCATTTTTCTTTTAATTTCATCGTCGCTTCTTTAATGTTTTCTGCGGAAAAAATAGCAGAAACTACCGCTATGCCATCTACTCCGCTACCTTTGATTTCCTGCACATTTTCATAGCTGATACCGCCGATAGCTACCGTAGGAATGGATACCGAGGAACAAATTGCTTTTAGCTGTTCATTCGTTATGCGTATGGCATTTTCCTTAGTTTTAGATGGAAATACAGCGCCTATACCAAGATAATCTGCGCCTGCTTTTTCTGCGGCAACTGCCTGTTCTATGGTCTTTGCTGTTGCACCGATAATAAAATCACTGCCTGCTCTTTTTCGAATTTCCAGCACAGATTCATCATCAATCCCCACATGTACACCGTCTGCATTCATTTTTAAAGCAATATCCACATTGTCATTGATAATTAGCGGAATATTATAACGATGACAAAGTTCTTTTATCTGTACTGCTTCTGCAAGAAAATCTTCCTCACTTAAATTTTTTTCTCTTAGCTGGATAAGCGTTGCACCGCCAAGTATGGCTTCTTCTACCTGCTCATACAAACTCTGTCTGCCTACCCAGGTACGGTCAGTTACTGCATAAAGCAATAGCATATCTTTCTGAAATCTCATACATTGATTTCCTCCTTTTAAATCGTCAGCTTATCCAGATACTGCATGGGATTCTCACAGGTCATTATCCCACTCATGACACAAGCCCCGGCTGCATTGGTATTTTTTATTTTTTGCATATTCTGTGCATCTATACCACCAATGGCATATACGGGAATTCTCACACTTTTACAGACCTTTTCTAAAAAATCCACTCCTCTGCACGGCAATCCTTTTTTGCAGTCAGTCTCAAAAATATGTCCTGCAATTATATATGTACACCCAAGATGCTCTGCCTCTTTTGCTTCTTCTATGGAGTGGCAGGATGCTCCAAGAATCGTGAACTTACTTTTATCCATATCGCTTAACATACGCAAAATAGGAAACGGTAAATGAATAGCTGTTCCCTTCAACTCCTTTGCAATATCCACAAAACTATGCAATATACAAGTAGTATTATAGGTTTGACAAATTTCAAGTACCCGACCTGCCAGTATCCGATATTCGTCCTTAGATACATCTTTTTCCCGAAGTATAATTCCTTTAGGCTGTGCCTTTGCGATTTTTTCTATGCGAATTAAAAAATCTTCTCTTGATAGCTTCCTGTTGGTTACACACAATATATTTTCTTTTGTCATTTTCCCTGCCTCTTAAACATACAAATAGTCATTTAGAACCGGCTGTAAGCCTTCCCCTGCAATATCCTTATACATCTTATCTAAACTGCGATTATCATCAATTTCAAACTGTTCATCCCCCTGCATACCCTCTGCCTCTTTTTTGCTGTATTTACTTTCATGGTCACCGATTCCGGTAGATACACCCGCTGAAACCTTTGTAGCTGCAATTTTTACAATACCATTTCGAAATTCTACACTTTCACGGGAAGAAACCGTAATTCCCACAAAGGGCAGAAAAATACGATAGGCACACAAAATCTGACAAAGCTGTGTTTCATGAACCTTTGAGGATTGAATACTGGCATTATTGATAATCGGGCGAAGCCTTGGACAGGAAAGAGACATCTCTGCATGGGGATATTTTCTTTGCAGATAATACACATGAAGTGCACTGGCTAAAGCCTCTTTACGAAAGTTCTCTGTAGCCTTACTGTTATTTTCCTTCGTATCTTCCGTCAAATCCGACAAACCAAGCAAGGCAGAAAATGCCACACCACGCATACCGCCTCTTAATGCCCTTTCCTGCGCATCAAAACGATATGGCCATACTCTTTTATGCCCACGCAAATGCAGCTTCTCATAGGCATTCGTATCATAGGTTTCCTGAAAAACCGTTACATAGTCTGCTCCGCATTCATGCAAATAACGATATTCCTCCGTATTTACCGGATAAATCTCAAGACCTACCATACGGAAATATTTTCGTGCTAACTTACAGGCTTCACCTATATAAGTCACATCACTTTGTCCTCGGCTTTCTCCCGTCAAAATCAATATTTCTTCCATTCCACTGTCAGAAATAACCTTCATTTCCTGCTCAATCTGTTCCATACTAAGCTTCATGCGCCGAATATTGTTGTAGCAATTAAATCCACAATATACACAATAGTTTTCACAGAAATTTGCTATATAAAGAGGTGTAAACAAATACACTGTATTTCCAAAATGCTTACTGGTTTCTGCTCTTGCCCTGTTTGCCATCTGTTCCAAAAATGGCTCAGCTGCCGGAGATAACAGTGCTTTAAAATCTTCTATGGTACATACTTCATGCTCTAATGCTTTTTTTACATCCTTTGCAGTATACTTAGTATAATCATAGGCCTGCATCTGTGACATCACCTGTTCACATATATCGGATTCGATACGCTCCATCCCGGGCAAATATTCCATGTGATTTATTCTAGAAGAAGGGTCTGCTTCCAATCTATGCTTTATCTCTAATGCTTTCGGTGAAAGATGCTCAGACTCTACAAAAAATTGATTTTCCATATAAAACACTCCTTAATCCCGTAAAAATCCTGTCAATGGGTCTGATGCTGATGCACCTCTTGTCAACACTCTGCCAAGTCCTGCAAGATATGCTTTTCGTCCGGCTTCAACTGCCTGACGAAAGGCAGATGCCATCATCGGCAAATCTCCCGCTGTAGCAAGAGCTGTATTTGCCATAATTGCAGCCGCTCCCATTTCCATAGCTTCACATGCCTGTGAGGGTCTTCCAATTCCTGCATCCACGATAATTGGCAAATCAATTTCATCAATTAAAATCTGTATAAAATCTCTGGTGGCAAGCCCTTTATTTGAGCCGATTGGCGAGGCAAGCGGCATAACAGCAGCTGCTCCCGCATTGACTAAATCTCTTGCCACATTCAAATCCGGATACATATAAGGCATCACCACAAAGCCTTCATTTGCAAGAATTTCTGTGGCTTTTATCGTTTCTTCATTATCCGGCAGCAAATATTTTGAATCCCGCATGATTTCTACCTTTACAAAATTTCCACACCCAAGCTCTCTGGCAAGACGGGCAATTCTTACTGCTTCCTTGGCATTTCTTGCTCCGGATGTGTTTGGCAATAAGGTAACTCCTTTGGGAATATAATCCAGAATATTTTCCTGCTCCTTTGTATTGGCACGGCGAACAGCTAAAGTAATAATTTCTGCTCCAGCATCTTTTACTGCCGATTCAATAAGCTTTAATGAGTATTTTCCTGAGCCAAGAATAAAACGGGATTGAAATTCATGGCCTGCAATAATAAGTTTATCGTTATTCATCTTTTCCTCCATAATATAAGCACGTTTTCGTGCCTGAATGCTGAT